>NZ_JBIVVS010000001.1:22560-304328 GCF_044768625.1 Kitasatospora sp. NPDC091207 | reverse complement strand
CGCCCCGGCGGCCGGCGGGACGACGATCGGCAGCAGCCCCGGCAGGACGGGCTCCAGGACGGGCTCGACAGCGGGGACAGCCGGAACGGACGGGGTGACCGGAACGGACGGAACGGACGGGGTGGCGGCGCTCAGGCTCGGACTGACGCTCTGGCTTGGACCGACGCCCGGAGTCAGACTCGTACTCGGACTCGCCGAGGGCGTCGCCGCCGTGAGCGCCCCGGCGGCCGGCGGGACGACGATCGGCAGCAGCCCCGGCAGGACGGGCTCCAGGACGGGCTCGACAGCGGGGACAGCCGGAACGGACGGGGTCGGCGGGACCGGCACCGAGGGCGAGACCGTCGGCCCGGGCACGGAAGGGGCGGGCACCGTCGGCTGACCGGCCGACGCACTGGTGGCGGGTACGGACGGCGCGGGAATCGCGGCCGGGGTGGCCGGCGCACCGGGCGGCGACACCGCCCCGGACGGGGGCGACGGTACGCCGGACGACGGCACCACCGGCGAGGACACCGGGGCGGTCGGCACCACAGGTGACGACACCGTCGGGGACGGCACCCCGGGCGGCGACACCGAGGCCGACGGCGACGGCACGACCGTCGGCACGGGCGAGGACACCGGGGCGGTCGGCACCACCGGCACCACCGGGACGGACGGCACCACCGGCACGGCCGGCGTGGACGGGACCCCGGGCGAGGGCGCGGCAGCCGCCGCGACCCGGACGGTGACCGCGTCCGCCGCCGTTCCGTTGCCCGCCAGGTCCGTCGCCGTGACGACCAACCACTGATCGCCGTCCGTCAGGTCACGGTTGGCCGTACAGGTCCAGCTGCCGTCGACGGCAGCCGTCGCCCCGCAGGCCACGATCCGCTCCGCCGAGGCCGAACTGCCGGCCCGGGCGGTGACGATCACCCGGGCCCCGGGCTCCGCCCGTCCGCCCAGCTTCGGGCGGGCCACCCGGACCGTCTCGCCCGCCGCCGGTGTGAGCAGCACCGGCCGGTCCGGCGCCACGGTGTCGACGACGAGTGCGACGGGCAGCCCCGCCGACCGGTTGCCGGCCGCGTCGACCGCGGTCGGGGTGAGCTGGTGGCGCCCGTCCGGCAGGTTCTCCACCGGCAGGCAGGACCAGCCGCCGTCGGACCGCACCGCCGTGCTGCACAGCTCGCCGGCCGGCCCGCCGCGGATCCCGGCGGGCCGGTCGGCGACCGAGACGGTGCTGCCCGGCTCGCCGGTGCCGGTCAGCTGGAGGCCCGGGTCGTTGGTGTACTCGGGGAGGGTGAGCACCGGCGCGGCGGGCGGCGCGGTCTTCACGGTGAACCGGACCGGATCACCCCGCAGCACCAGGCCGCCACTGGTGGTCTCGACCGGAGTGAAGGTGTGCGCACCGGCGGCGAGCGGGCCGCCCGGCCGGCAGGACCAGTCACCGCCCTGCTCGACCCGGGCCTTGCAGAGCACCGCGTCCCCGTCGCGCACCTCGACCGTCGCACCGGCCACCGCGCCCTCACCGCGCACCTGCGGGCGGCCGTCGGCGACGACGGTGCCGTCGGCCGGGGTGGCGATCTCCGGCCGGGCGGCGCCGACCGTCAGCCGGATCCGCTGGTCCGAGACCTGGCCGGAGTCGGCGAACCCGCCGGCCGGCACGAGCTGGGCCGCGTCCCGGCCGATCCGCAGCCGGGCCCAGGTCTCACCCGACGCGGCGTTGGCGGGGACGGTCCACTCCAGGGTGGCGCTGCCGGCCGTGGCCGGGATCTCGCTCTGCACCCGCTCGGTGGGGTCGAACCGGCCGTTGCGGTCGAAATCGATCCACCCGGCCAGGGTCGCGGGAGCACCGTCCACCGCGACCGGGACGGTGACCCGGTAGTACCGGCCGATCGCGGCCTCGGCCGGGAAGCTGACGGCCGGGTCACCGCCCTGGTACTCGCCGCGTCCTGGCTGGAGCTGGGGCGGCGCCGGGCTGGACCAGACGCTGCGCCTCGCGGCGCCGTGGTCGAGCTGGACGAGCGGTCCGCCGGCCGCGTCCGTGTCCCCGGCGGGAGTGACGGGCGGCACCAGGGGCGTCGTGCCGGTGGTCGGGGCCCGGCGGTCGAGCCGGGCCGTACTGCCGGCGTCCGCGCCGAGGAACAGGTCGGAGAGCAGGTGGGAGGCGTTGCCGTAGCCCTGCGGGGCGGTGCTGACCCCCTCGTCCAGGGTGACGGTGTACGCCTGGACGAGCGGTGCCGGGGCGGTGGTGGAGCCGGCCCGGGCGGTGGAGCGCTGCTCGACCCGGAAGACGGCGGTGCGGAAGGTGCCGGCCAGCTCCAGGCTGCCCTCGGCGGCCGATCCGGCGTCGCTGCCGTCGGCCGCCCCGGCGGGGGCGAGGCTGTTTCCGTCCACCGCCCAGCCCGGCCAGTCGGTGCGGTTGACCAGGGTGGGCGCGCTCGGTGAGCCTCCGGTGAGGCTCAGGCGGGTGGTGGTGCTGGTGATCCCGCCCTTCCCGGTGGCGATTCCGGCGAGCCCGCTGACGTGCAGCCGGGGATTGCGGACCAGTCGGGAAAAGGCGAGCCGAAGCGTTCCGACGGTCCGCCAGGAACCGTCCGTCTGCGGACGGCCCTCCGTGATCCGAAAGCCTTGTGCGGGATCTCCGGGCCGCAGTCCGTCCGTGTAGAGGGCGGCCGCCCGCCCACCGCCGGACCGCTCGGCCAATTCACCCGGTTCGGCCGTGACGTCGAAACCGGGAGCGGCGGAGAAATCGAGGTGGACGGTGAGACCGGAGGGAAGGACGGCCCGCTGCTCTCCCGACCAGGTGTCGGGGGACTGCTGCGCGACGGAGGAGGGCGGGTTCCAGCCGATCAGCACCGCGGCCGCCAGGGCGGCGGAGGCGCCGGCCGCCGCCAGTCGAGGCCGGCGTGCCCCTCCCGTCCGGGGCGCGGGCCGGTCCGGGGCCGGGGCGGACAGAGCGGCGTCGCGGGGAAACTGTCGGCTCATCCGGCTCTCCTTCGGTATCGGCTGCCGGGGTGGCCGGGCAGTCTGGGCACAAGATCTGACAAAACGGAATCACGATCCTGGGCCGGTAATACCGCGACACCTGCACTCTTGGCCGCGTGCCACCCGTTCGGCGGTCATCCGACCGGCAGGACAGGATGTACCCGAATGGGATGTATTTCATCCATTAGGCGACGTATCGAGCGAAATCCCGGCGGCCTTCAACCGGGCCCCGCCGTTCGGCACCTGACCGTTCGTCGGGCAACCCCGTTCCCATGCCTGCGGCGCCCGGGTGGAGTCGGGGCGGCGACCGTGCGCCCGGGTCCCGCCGGAAGGGGTTCCGCGACCGTCGGGCCCCGCGACCCCCACCGATGTCGTGCGCTCCGGCTCGTCGGCTGTCCGGGCGCGGTCCCGGCATCCGCGCGGTGTTCGCCGCTCGCCGGACAGGCACCCGGCGAGCGGCCGGACCGGCGGCCCGGCCGCCCCGGGGGTACGCCCGGCCCCCCGGCCGGCCTTCCGCGGGCCTCAGCGGGCCGCCGGACCTCGGCCGTCGGCCGGCTCCCGGAGCACCGGCGGATGGCACGCACCCGGACAACGGAGAAGCCCCCGGCCGGTGGCCGGGGGCTTCTCGTTGGTGCGCTCAGCAGGATTCGAACCTGCAACCTCTTGATCCGTAGTCAAGTGCTCTATCCGTTGAGCTATGAGCGCAAGTGCCGGGCGAACCCGGTCTTGCGAAGGTTTGGTGCGCTCAGCAGGATTCGAACCTGCAACCTCTTGATCCGTAGTCAAGTGCTCTATCCGTTGAGCTATGAGCGCTCGCCCTGCTGAGCGTGTCGGCGGGGCGTTGCGGGGACAACATTACATGACCTGCGACGCGGGGCGAAATCGATTGATCCGGCCCCCCGGGACCACCGGTTCCCGACCGGCCCCGACCCGGCCCCGGACATGCGAGAAGCCCCGCCGACGTGATCGTCGACGGGGCTCCCGACTGGCGGAGGCTGAGGGATTTGAACCCTCGATGGGCTTTAAGACCCAAACCGCATTAGCAGTGCGGCGCCATAGACCGGACTAGGCGAAGCCTCCCCACACCTGGACCGCGCCCGCGTGGCGGACTCGCTCCGTGTGCCAGTGATGATGCCACAACCCGAGGGCCCGGCACCAACCACCGCCAACGTTACTAGGCGGGTCGTCCCCGCCGCAAAGAAGAATGAGATACTGCCTTCTCCGGAGGAGCTGCCCTGAGCCGAGGAGACCTGTCGACGTGAGCAGCAGGCCGATCCGAGGCGCTGCTCGCCTCGCCGCCATACTCGACGCCCTGCCCGACGCGTTGTTGCTGGTGAACAGCAACGGCACCGTCGTCGATGCCAACAGCGCAGCCGTCCAGGCGCTCCAGACGCCCGGCACCTCGCTGGTCGGCATGGGCGTCCTGGACCTGCTGCCGGAGTTCGATCCGAGCCGGATCCCCGGCTCGATGCGGCCGAAGCCGCGCGAGGACGACGCGCTCGACCGCCCGGTGCGGATGACCGCCCGCCGTACCGACGGCACCGCCTTCCCGGTCGAGGTCTCCGGCAACGACTTCGCCGACGACGGCACCGGCTCCGGCGAGGGGCGCGGTTACGCGCTCTCCCCGCTCGTCCCCTACGACCCGTACCGCGACGGTTCGCGGCCCTCCGGCAGCGACCTGCTCCTGCTGCTGGTCCGCGACCTCTCCAGCCGGCTCGGCGTCGAGGCGGAACTGCGCCGTCAGCACAAGCAGACCGAGATGATCCTGCGGGCCGCCGCCGAGGGCGTCCTGGGCGTGGACCTCGAAGGCCGCTGCGTGCTGGTCAACCCGGCCGCCGCGCACATCCTGGAGTACCGGGCGAGCGAGCTGGGCGGGCGCGAGCTGCACCCGCTGATCCAGCACTCCCGGGCCGACGGCACCCCGCTGGCGCTGGAGGAGTCCGCGCTGCTGGACACCCTGACCTCCGGACGCAAGCACCGGGTGCGCGGCACCGTGCTCTGGCGCAAGGACGGCCGGCCGGTCACCGTCGACCTCACCACCGCCCCCGTCCGCGACGGCGACCAGCTGGTCGGCGCGGTGATGACCTTCACCGACCGCAGCCGCGAGCTGGCCCTGGTCGCCCGCAACGAACACCTCACCGCCGTCCTGGAGAGCGAGCTGGGCGGCGCCCTGACCGCGCTCCACCGGCGGATCGACGCGCTCGCCGCCGACCCCGCCGGCCAGCTCTGGCCGGAGGCCAACTGGACCCTGCGGCGCCTGGCCGACGAGTGCCGGCGGTTCGGCAAGCTGATCGACGGCGTGCTCGCGCACCAGCGCTCCGAGGCCGGTGGTGACGGCGCGTCCGGCGGCTCCACCGGGGACGACAAGGACGGGACGAAGCCCGTCGACCGGGTGCCGGTCAGCCTGGACAAGGTGATCCGGCAGGCGGTCGAACACGCGGGCGAGCTGGTCGGCGCCGGGCGGGTGCGGTTCTCCGTGCACGCCGCCGCCGTCGAGGTGATCGCCGACGAGAAGCGGCTCGCCCAGGCGCTGGCCCACCTGGTCGCCGACGTCAGCGGGGTCGCGCTCTCGCTGGACGCCCCGCCCGCCGTCGCCTCCCCCGCCCCGGCCGCCCCCGGGACGCCCGAGCTGCCCCCGGCCGACGGCGGTGCGCCGATGGTGGTCCTCGCGGCCGCCCAGCGCGGCGACGTCGCCCGGGTGGAGATCCGCGGCCCCGGGCGCGGCGGCAGCCCCGTCCACCTGCCGATAGCCCGCACCGTGGTGGAGCGCCACGGCGGCGTGCTCCAGCCGCACGAACTGCCCGGCAAGGCCGGCACCACGTACGTGGTCGAGCTGCCGCTGGACCCGGTCGCGGCGAAGGCCGCCGCCGAACGCGCCTCCGCCGAGGGCCGGTCGGACCGGCCCAAGGAGACCGACAGCGCCGTGCTGCCCGACCTGCCGGGCATCCCGCAGCTGCCCGCGGCCCGACGCGCCGAGGACGACGCCGAGCCGGCACCCGCCGAGGCCCCGACCGCCGGTGAGGCGGCCGACCGGGCAGCCGGCCCGGAGCAGGCGAACGAGGAGCCGGCGCAGCCGCCGGTGGCCGAGCGGCGCGGGCGCCGGGGCCGGCCGGCGCCCGAACCCGCCGTCCCCGAGGCCGACGCGGCCGCAGCAGCCGCAGCAGCCGCTGCCGACCGGTGGCCGAACGCCCCGGCACGGGTCGAGCGGGCCGTCCCCGAGCAGTGGAACGGCACCGGCAACGATCCCGCCTACGGACGCCAGGGCGTGGGCGGCCCGACCGCCCAGGCGAGCGACCCGTGGGGCAAGGACGACGGCCGCTCCGGCACCGCGTACGCGGTGCCGGTCGACGGCCGCCCGGACGAGCCCGCCGCCGCGGCCGCTCCGGCGGCACCGCGCGGCCCGCTCGCCCTGGGGCCCGCCACGGCGCCCGCCGACTCCGCTGCGCCGGCTCCGGCCGGCGCCCCGGCCGGCGGCACTCCGAGCGACGGCACTCCGAGCGACGGCACTCCCGCCGGCGGCACTCCGGTGGCCCGGGTGCCCGACGGCGGGCCCGTGGCCGAGACCGCTCCGACCGGCGCCGAGGCCTTCGGCCGGGACGCCGACGGCGGGGGCGAGCCGAAGCCGTCCCGGCGGCGCCGAGCGCTGCCGGCCGCCGAGGACTCGTCCGGCGGATTCGCACTCCCCGGCATGCCCGACCCCGCCCCGCTCTACCCCGGGCTGGAGCACGCGCTGCCGGCCGGCCCCGCGCCCGCGCTGCCCGAGCCGCCCGCCGCCGCGCCCACCGGCCGCCGCCGCCGGCTGGCCGTACCGCCCGGTCCCGACACCGACGGCCCGACGCCCGGAACGGCCACCGAGGGCACCCCCGGCGCGCTGGAGCTCGCCCGGCCCGCGCTGCCGGCCGCGGGGGCGGACGGACCGGCCCCCACCGGCCCGGACGGTCCGCAGCCGGTCGGCACCGGGCTGGCCGAGCTGGCTCCGCCGCGACCCCTCGGTGCCTCCGGTGCTCCGAACGGCTCCGGTCCGAACGGCCAGGGCTTTCCGGCGGGTCAGGTCGGTCAGGTCGAGGCTTTCCCGGCCGCTCCGGCCCACGTGCCCGCCCCGCCGGCCGGCCCGCCGCAGCTGCCCGCCGCCCCCGAGGCCCGGACGGCGCCGCGCCCGATGGCCGAGCTGCCCGCCGCCGGTCACGACGACCCCGCCGAGCACCCCGTGCAGGCCGTCCCCGCCGGGGACGGCAGCCCGCGCCGGCTGCTGGTCTGGCCCGAGCCCGACCCGGCCACCCGGCAGGCCCTTCAGGACCGCGGCTACCGCCCGGTGATCGTCCGCTCCCGCGAGGAGGTGGACGCCCAGATCGCCGGCTTCCCCGCCGCGCTGTTCGTCGATCCGCTGACCGGCCCGATCACCCGCACCGCACTGCAGTCGCTGCGCACGGCGGCCCTCAACAGCCGGGTCCCGGTGCTGGTCACGGCCGGCCTCGGCCAGGCCACCCGGGACGCCGCGTACGGCGCCGACCCGGCCGTGCTGCTGCGCGCCCTCGCCCCGCGCGACGGTGAGAACCACGCCCCCCGGGTCCTGCTGGTCGAGGGCGACCCGGACATCGCCGCCGCCATGATCAGCAGCCTGGAACGGCGCGGCATGCACGTCGAGCACGCGGCGGACGAGAACGACGCCGTCGCCCGTGCCAGCAGCGTGCAGCCGAACCTGGTGGTGATGGACCTCTTCCAGATCCGCCGCCGGCGGGTCGGCCTGCTGGACTGGCTGCGCACCAACGACCGGCTGCACCGCACCCCGCTGGTCGTCTACACCTCGGTCGACCTCGACCCGCGCGAACTGCCCCGGCTGCGCACCGGCGAGACGGTGCTGTTCCTCGCCGAACGCTCCACCACCGCGGACGTCCAGTCCCGGATCGTCGACCTGCTCGGGCGGATCGGCGCGATGGGCGAGGCGGGCGTCGCGGCCGCCGGCTGACACGGCCGGGGGCCGGCCACCCGTTGGTGGCCGGCCCCCGGCGCGTCCGCGCGTTCCCGCTGCTCCTCGGCTACTCCTTGCCGAGCACCGTGACGTCCAGCTCGTCGGCCGCGTAGCCGGCCCGGATGACCTTCTTGTCGAACTTGCCGACGGAGGTCTTCGGCACCGACTCGACGACCGCCCAGCGCTCCGGCAGCTGCCAGGAGGCGACCCGCTCGGCCAGGAACGCGCGCAGCTCCTTCAGCCCGGCGGTGGCACCCGGTCGCAGCACCACGGTGGCCAGCGGACGCTCGCCCCACTTCTCGTCCGGAACGGCCACCACGGCGGCCTCGGCCACCTCCGGGTGGGCCATCAGGTGGTTCTCCAGATCCACCGAGGAGATCCACTCGCCACCGGACTTGATGACGTCCTTGGCCCGGTCGGTCAGGGTCAGGTAGCCGTCCGGGGTGATGGTGCCGACGTCACCGGTGCGCAGCCAGCCGTCCTCGGAGAACTTGTCGTCCGGGCGCTCCGGGTCGTGCCCGGCGCCGCCGTAGTAAGCGCCGGCGATCCACGGCCCGCGCACCTCCAACTCGCCCGCCGAGACGCCGTCGTGCGGCATCCGCTCGCCGCCGGGGCCGGTCAGCCGGGCCTCGACCGAGGCCGGGAAGATGCCCTGGGTGACCCGGTAGGGCCACTCCTCCTCCGGGGTGAGGCCACCGGGAGCCTGGGCGAAGGCGCCGAGCGGCGAGGTCTCGGTCATGCCCCAGGCGTGCACGACCCGGATGCCGTGCCGCTCGTCGAAGGCCCTCATCAGCGAGGGCGGGCAGGCGGACCCGCCGATGACCACCATGCGCAGGCTGGAGGTGTCGTGGTCGCCCGCGTCCAGCTCGTCCAGCAGGCCGCTCCAGATGGTCGGCACCGCGGCGCTGACGGTGGGCCGCACCCGGGCGATCATCTCGGCCAGCGGCTTCGGCTGGAGGAAGCGGTCCGGCATCAGCAGCCCGGCGCCGGACATGAAGGCGCCGTGCGGGATGCCCCAGGCGTTGACGTGGAACATCGGCACGACCGGCAGCGCGATGTCGCGCGGGGTGAAGGCGAAGTTGTCACCGGTGTTGACCTGGAGGCCGTGCAGATAGATCGAGCGGTGGCTGTAGAGCACGCCCTTCGGGTCGCCGGTGGTGCCGGAGGTGTAGCAGAGCACGGCCGCCTCGCGCTCGTCGATGTCGGTCCGCCACGGGTACGTGGTGGGCCGGCCGGCGATCAGGTCCTCGTAGTCGTGCACGGCACCGGCGAAGCCGACCAGCAACGACCGGTCGCCGGGGCCGCTGACCACGATGTGCTTGAGCGTGGGGGCGAGCTCCGGGAGGACGGCGGCCAGCAGCGGGAGCACGGTGCCGTTGACGATGATCACGCGGTCGGCGGCGTGGTTGATGATGAACGACAGCTGGCCCGCCGGGAGCCGCAGGTTGAGCGTGTGCAGCACCGCCCCCATCGACGGCGCCGCGAGGTACGCCTCCAGGTGCTCGGCGTTGTTCCACATCAGCGTGGCCACCCGGTCGTCCCCGGTCACCCCGAGTTCGTCCCGCAGGGCATGGGCGAGCTGCGCGGCGCGTGCCCCGACCTCGGCATACGTCCGGACCACCGGCCCGGTGCCGTCCCAGGTGGTGACGGTCGACCTCGCGTGGATCGTCGACCCGTGCTCCAGGATCCTGGCGACGGTGAGCGGGACGTCCTGCATCGTGCTGAACACGGGTCCTCCTTGACCGGGCGGCACTGCGACTGCGGCTGCGACTGCGCCGCCGGCGGGCGGCCACTGCGCGGCTACTGGGCTGCTACTGGGCGGTAATACAGGCACCTGAGCCCGATTGTGCCTCTCCGTCCGCCCGCTGTCAGCATCCTTGCCCCGTTGCACGGATCACGGATTCGCGGCGCCCGGCGGTGCGCTCACTGCCCGGGCCGCTCGTCCCGGTCGCGCTCCCGGGCCAGGGCGGCCAGGCCGTCGAAGGTCCGGAGCAGGACGGCCCTCCGCTCCTCCTTGTGGCCCGGGGCGGGCTCCAGGTCGTCGATGGACCGCTCCCAGACGGCCATGAAGTCCGTCTTCCAGCCCTCGATCGTCGCCGTGGCGGGAAGGCCGGCCCCGACGAGGCCCCGGGAGGCGATCAGGTGGAGCAGTTCGAGGTTGCAGGGGACGGCCACGCCCCAGTACTCGTCCGGCTCCAGTTCGGTCCGGTCGCCGGACATCGCCCGCTCGACCTCGTCGATCAGCCGGCCGGTGAGCTCGGCGAGGTGGTCGGCCGCCGTGTCGCTGTCGAAGTTACCGCTGCCCCAGGTGCCCATGAGTCCTCCGTGATCGGGCTTTTCGGTCAGCACCGTTGTAGCCGCCCGCACTGACAGCGGCACGCGATACTGAGGGGCATGAGCGACAGTCATGACGACCACCGGGTGCAGCCGGAGCCGGCCGGGTTCCGGCTGCCGTGCCCGTGCTGTTCCGACGGGGTGCGGACACGGGCACGGCTGGGCGTTCGCGCCGACCGGTCGGGCACCGGCCACATCCCGGAGACCTGCCGGGCCTGCGAGGGGCACGGCTGGCTCTCGCTCGGCCTCCGGGACTGACCCGGCGCGGGCGGCCGGTTCGAGCGGGCCCGCGCGGGCCGGTCAGGCGGCCGGGCCGGGCCGGTGGAGCCGGACGCAGAACTCGGGCTCCGGCAGGTACGCCGGGTCGAGGAGGAACCCCTGCTCGGCGGCCACCCGCAGGACGTGGTGGGCACCCGCACCGCGGTAGGTCGCGAGGTTGACGCGGATCCGGCGGGGGGCTTCGGCGCTCCGGCCGTCGCCCTGACTGTTGCCCCGGCCGCTCCCCTGGCCGTTGCCCCGGCGGGTCTCGCGGGCGACGATGCGGCGGACGTGGCGGTCCCAGGCTGCGGCGCTGCCGGAGAACTCGGCCCAGAAGGCACGCGGTCCGACCGTCCAGCGCGCGCCCCAGCGGTCCCAGTAGTCGGGTTCGGGGTGCTTCACCCAGAACGCCAGCAGGCTGAGCGCGCCGCAGACGGGGACGTAGGCGAACTGCAGCACGAACATGAACGGCAGCAGGAGCGCGAACCGGGCCGGGCGGGGCCCCCACGGCGTACCCGGGGCGGCCGGCGGATCCTGCGGGCCGGGCGCGGACACCCGCGCCGGGGCGGGGAACCGCCGGCTGAGCCGGACCCGCCCCAGGTCACCACCGGCGGGCACGCCCTGCCAGCCGTACCGCTCCGCGAGCCGCACCACACCGGCCGCGCCCAGGCCCCGGTAGAGGCGCACCGCGAGCTTGACCCCCATCGTGCGGCCGAGGTCGGCACCCACCTCACCGGCGCCCGCGGCGTGCTCCGCCTCGGCCGTGCGGATCCGGCGCTCCAGGATCGGGGCGACGTACCGCTCCCAATCCTCCGGACGGCCGGTGAGCTCGGCCTTGAGGCGGCGCGGCGGGAGGAAGGTGCGGTTGACCTTCAGCCAGGAGTCGGAGTCGGGGCCGGACGGACCGCTGGCGCCGCTCCAGAGCAGGATCGCGAACAGGGCGACCAGGGCGGCGATCCAGAGCGGCGCGTAGATCCACTGGAGGGTGAACTGCAGCAGCACGGCGGCCCGGTTGCGGCGCGGCCGCGGGCCGGGGAAGGGGCCGTCGAAGGACGGGGCGGCGGACGGGGCGGCGGCCGGCCGGGGGTGTCCGTACGAGTTGCCCTGGGCGTACGGATTGGCCTGCGGCTGCGGGGTGCCCTGGGCGTACGGGTTGGCCTGGCTGTACGGATCGGCCTGGCTGTACGGGTTCGGCCCGGCGTACGGGCCGCCCTGCGGGTACGGCGCCGGCTGTGGCCCGGTGCCCTGCCCACCCGCTCCGGCGTAGTGCCCCTGCCCGTCCGACACGCCCGTCCCCCTCCGTGTGACCAATCGACGGGACACCCTATCCGGCCACGGGTTCCGGCCCGTCAGCTCGCCAGCGGGGCGTCCACCTGGTTGCGGTCGACGGTCAGCGTGGCGCCCCCGTACGTCTCCTCCACGTTGCCCCGGTACTGGTGGACGCGCTGGCGGTCGGCCCAGAGCTCGGGGGTCAGGGCGCCGCCGCCGACGGTGTCGGCGTGGTCGTCCCAGCGGGCGTACCAGAGCGTGTCGGGCAGCGGGGAGCTGCCCGCCCGGGCGGCCGCGGCCAGGTCGGCGATGCCGGAGTCGAGGCTGGAGTAGAACCCGGACCGGTAGCCGACCGCGTGCAGGCCCTGGGTCCAGCCGAGCGTGAAGTCGACGACGGCCTGGCCGCAGGCGGGGTCGCGCATCGGGTACGACTCGATGTCCAGGAAGACCGGACTGCCCGAGCCCAGACCGACGGCCATCAGGCCGCGGACCGCCTCGGCCGCTTCGTCCCGCCCCTGCTGGGCCGCGCGGGCCGGGTCGATCCGCCGGGGCTTGCCCTGGAGCTCGCTGCACGGGGCCTGCAGACCGACGTGGACCGGGAGGAAGTGCCAGCCCATCCCCCGCGCCTGGCGGACCCAGTCGGCGGTGAGCCTCGGCTGGGCGCAGCCGCGCTGGGACCCGCTGGTGTAGATGCCGACCGCGCCGTACGGGGAGGAGTCGCGCCAGAGGCGGAGGGTGTCGAGCGGGGGCGCGGTGCAGGCGTCGAAGGCCGCACCGGTGTAGAGGTCGCGGGTCCGCAGGGCGGGCGGACCGGCCCGGTCGGTCAGGACGGTGGCCCGGATGCGGGGCACGGCGGCGGCCACCGGGGCGGTCGCCTCGGCGCTCACGCCTGCCCCGTCGGTCGCGAGCAGGAGCACGAGGGAGGCGGCGGCCGTGGCCGCCGGGCGGAGATAGCGCACCCCGCCTTGATACTGACGGACCATCGGACGATTGCGGCAACCGCGCCGCACACGCCGGAGAAGCTCACCCTTTCAGGCGTACCCGTCCGCATCCGTCCGCATTTTGGTAACGAGCTTGCCCCTAAGTCACTCCTTACGGCAAACTCGCCACCATGCCCACGTCCCATTCCGGCCACACCACCTCCCCGCCGCCGGCCGCCGCCGTCGCCGAGGCCCTTGCCATGCCGCCCGCCCCCAAGGGCGAGCCCGCCGGCGAGCGCGGTGGCTGGCGACGAGGCGGGGCCCCCGACCCCGGGCTGCCACCGGACGCGCAGCCCGCCGGGCCATCTGCCCGGCGGTACTCGAAGCTCGTGCGGCGCCCGGAGAGAATCCCGGCGCCGCTCTTCTGTCTGGCCGCGATGTTCCTGGTGCAGCTCGGCATCGCGCTGTCCAAGCCGCTGTTCGACCCGCTCGGGGTGAGTGGCACGACCTTCCTGCGGCTCGGGTTCGCGGCGGTGATCCTGCTCGCCCTCACCCGGCCCCGCCTGCGTGGCCGCCGGCCGCGCGACCTCGCCGCCGCCGGTCTGCTCGGGGTGGCGTCCGCCGGCATGACGCTGCTCTTCGCCGGGGCGATCGACCGGCTGCCGATGGGCACCGCCGCGACCATCGAGTTCCTCGGCCCGCTCGCGGTCGCGCTGGTCTTCGCCCGCCGGGCCAGTCACCTGGTCTGGGCCCTGCTGGCGGCCGGCGGGGTGGCCCTGCTGACGCTGCTCGGCGAGGGCGGCGGCGGATCGTCGCTCGACCCGGTCGGCCTGGCCTACGCCTTCGGCGCGGCCGGCTGCTACGCCGCGTACATCCTGTTCACGGACAAGGTCGGCGCCGCGTTCCAGGGGTTCCAGGGGCTGGCGGTGTCGATGACGGTCGGCGCGCTGACGCTGGCGCCGTTCGGTCTCGGCCAGGCCTGGGACGGGCTGACCGCGCCCGGCGCCTCGCCGCTGATGCTGCTGCTCGCGGTGGCCGGGGTGTCACTGCTGCTCCCGGTGATCCCGTACGCGCTGGAGATGACCGCGCTGCGCAGGATGCCGCAGCGGGTGTTCAGCGTGCTGGTGAGCCTGGAGCCGGCGGTCAGCGCGCTGGTCGGTCTGGTGGTGCTGGGCCAGCTGCTCGGCGCGGTGCAGCTGGCCGGCATCGGCTGCGTGGTGGCCGCCAGCGTCGGGGCCACCCTGACCGGGCGACGGTGACCGCGCCGGGGTGAACGGACCCCGTAGCGGCCGGGCGGCCCCGGGTGGCCCCGGGCGATCCGCCGGCCCGGACCGCCCGGGGCCGTCGGCCGCTACGGCCAGAGCAGGGTCCGCGACCACTCCGGGGTCCGGACCGGGCCCGTCCGGGTGTAGCGCAACCGGACGTGGCGGCGGTTCGCGTCGCCCTGCCAGAACTCCACCTCGTGCGCCCAGAGCGTGTAGACCGCGTGCCCGGCCGCGACGGCGTCCGGCGTGGCCTCCAGCCGGCGGCGGGCGACCGCCTCCGCCTCGTCGTACTCGGCGCGGGAGCCCAGCGACTCGCTCTGCCGGCCGACCAGCGCACCGACCCGCGCCGCCGGGGAACGGGTGGCGAACTCGGCTGCCGCGACCTGGTCGGCGGCCCGCTCGACGGTGCCCCGGACCCGGACCTGGCGGCCCAGCGGCGGCCAGTAGAGGGTGAGCGCGGCAGCCGGGTGGTCGGCGAGCTGGCGGCCCTTCGGGCTGTCGGCGGCGGCCGAGAAGACCCAGCCGGTGCCGGAGGCGTCGACATCGCGCAGCACCAGCACCCGGGCGTCCGGCAGACCGTCGGCGTCGACCGTGGAGAGCGTGGCCACCTGCGGGTCCAGCACGCCGGCCGCGAGCGCGGTCGCGAGCCAGTCGACGAAGAGCGGGCCGGGCTCGGCCGGGGCCGACTCGGCGTCGAAGGACGGCAGTGGGCGGGCCATCGGCGGGCGGCCGAGCAACAGCTCGGGCACGGACCTGGGCTCGGGCCTCGCCTCGGGCCTCGACTCCGACCCCGGGGCAGGCCTGGCCTCGCCCGGGCCGATCAGGCCCTCCTCCTCCGCTGCCATCGCGCCCTTCCTTCCGGTTGCCGCGGTCGCAGCCCCTCGCCGGCCGGACCGCCGGGGCCCGGGCGCGGGGTGCGCTGTCGGAGCGCAACCGTACCGCCGACGGATGACCGTTCCGCGCCCGCCCTGGCCCGGAGCGGGCTCGGGACGGCTGCGGGGCCGGCCGCCACGGCCCGGCGCCGGGCCTCGGCACGGGGCCCCGGACGCACTCGTGGGCGGCGCCGAGGTACGGCACCGCCCACGAGGCCGGTTCGCGGTGACCCTTTCCGCTACCCGGTTCCCTGCGTCGAGTTGTCTCGCTTCGAGCCCCGCCGCGAGCGCTCAACCCGCTCGCGGCCACCCACCTCCGGCGCCCCCGCCGACGGTGGCACCCGCTCCCGTCAGTGGAAGACCGGGGCGAAGACGATGTTGAAGTTCTTGTTCGACTGACCGGCCAGGATGACGCCCGAGTTGTCCTTCACCGCCAGGGTGTTGGCCTGGTTCGAGGCACCGGAGCCGGTGGCCGTCTGCTGGGTGGAGACGTAGTTGCCGTCCACGGAGCCGAAGACGTTGCCCGTCCCCACGTTCGACACCACACCGCTGTTGGAACCGTCGTTGGCCAGCGCGCCGTTGTCGGCGGCGGCGGACCCGGCGCCCGCCAGCAGCAGACCGGCCGCCAGCGGGGCCGCGACCAGAAGACCGGCCAGCCGGCGGTTACGGATGCGAGCCATGAGAGCCTCCAAGAAAGCTGTAAATCGTGCATTGTGTGCGGGAGTTCGTCGGCCAGACGAACACCTGCGGGCTGCGACGCCGAGAGACAGACTTCCGCAACAAATCGACAAAGCACCACCTTGCGGCTCAGTTTTCGCCCGTTAGCGTGATATCCAGGGCGATGGTGAATAACGGGCGCCACAAGGGATAGTGCGCCGACACACCGGCGCCGACCTGCGATTTCGCCCGAACTGTGGCAGTCGGCGGCACGTTCTTGGGAGGCGTGCAGGGAGCACACGAAGAACCGGGCGCACCACCCTGGCGCACAGCACCGGCGAACGCGCCCCCACAAGGGAGAGTCATCCTCCCTTGTCGATATATCCAGCGATCCTGCGACTATTCCACAATCCTACTTAGCTCACCGAAAGAGGGCGGCCGAAGAAGGACATCGAACGCGAAGAGCTGAACATCAGACCGCCTTGCCGGGGTTGAGAATACCCAGGGGGTCGAAGACCGCCTTCAGCTGCCGCTGCAGCTCCAGCGCCACCGGGCCCAGCTCACGCGCCAGCCACTCCCGCTTCAGGAGCCCGACCCCGTGCTCCCCGGTGATCGTGCCGCCCAACTCCAGCCCCAGCGCCATGATCTCGTCGAAGGAGCGCTGCGCCCGGGCGGACTCCGCGGGATCGTCGGCGTCGAAGATGACGATCGGGTGGGTGTTGCCGTCGCCGGCATGGCTGACCACCCCGATGGTCAGCTCGTGCCGCTCGGCGATCGCGGCGACGCCGTTCAGCATCTCGGCCAGCCGCGAGCGGGGCACCGCCACGTCGTCGATCATCGTGGTCCCCAGCCGGTCCAGTGCGGGCAGGGCCAACCGCCGGGCCTGCAGCAACAGTTCGGATTCCGCCTGGTCATCGGCGGGCACCACCTCGGTCGCACCCGCCGCCCGGCAGATCTCCCCCACCCGGGCCAGCTCGGCCGCCGGATCCGGCCCGTCGAAGGCCACCAGCAGCAGCGCCTGGGTCGACTCCGGCAACCCCATCTGCCCCAGCTCGTTCACCGCCCGCACGCTGACCGCGTCCATCAGCTCCATCAGCGACGGCGTGAGCCCGCGCGCCATCACCTCGCACACCGCGGCACCCGCCGCGTCCGCGCTCGGGAACTCCGCCGCCAGCGCCAACTGCGCCGCCGGCAGGGGCCGCAGAGCCACCACGGCCCCGACCACCACGCCCAGCGTGCCCTCCGAGCCGACCAGCAACCGGGTCAGGTCGTAACCCGCGACCCCCTTCGCCGTCCGGCGACCGGTGGACAGCAGCCGCCCGTCCGCCAGCACCACGTCGAGACCGAGTACGTACTCGCTGGTGACGCCGTACTTGACGCAGCAGAGCCCGCCCGCGCCGGTGCCGATGTTGCCGCCGATGGTGCAGGACTCCCAGCTGGACGGGTCCGGCGGGTAGGAGAGGCCGAACTCTGCGGCCGCCCTGGACAGTTCCGCGTTCACCACACCGGGCTCGACCACCGCGATCCGGTTCACCGGGTCGATCTCCAGGATGCGGTTCATCTTCACCATCGACAGCACGACGCAGCCGTCGACGGCGTTGGCCGCACCGGAGAGCCCGGTCCGGGCGCCCTGCGGCACCACCGGCACCCGCAGCTCGGTGGCGGTCCGCAGGACGTGCCGCACCTGTTCGACCGTCTCCGGGAAGACCACCACGGCGGGGGTGCCGGCCGCGCAGAAGCCCGCCATGTCGTGGCTGTAGGCGGCCATCACATCCGGGTCCATCACCAGGGCCCCGGGCGGGAGACCCGGTGCCAGTCGGTCCGTCAGATCACTCATCGCCGCCTCCGATCGCCGCCCGGCGCGCGTCTCCCCGGTCGCACGCCGCCGGTCGTACGGCCGTCGCGCCGCACGCCGTCCAGTCGTACGAGATCGAGCCGTCCGCCGCCCGTCACCTCTGTTCGCACTCTGCCTCGCCGTCGCACGACCGGCAAGTACGCCGCTCCGGCCCCGGGGGCGCGGCCGGCCGGAACGGGCGCCGCCCCGGGAGCGTCGGCGGGCATGACTGCGCTGCTCATCGCCGCGCCCGCCGACGCGGGGCCCTGCCGCCACTCGTCCGGCTACGGACGGACCACCGGCTCCTGGAACTCCGTCACCCAGTCCGCCGGCGAATCCGGGCACTCCAGGTACAGCTCCCGCGCGTACCCCGTGGAGCGGTAGCCGTTCTCGTCGATGAACCGGGCCAGCGTCTGGAACGCGCCCAGTGCGTCGTCCATCGGCCCCCGGTGCACGATGGTCGCCGCCTCCGCGATCTCCGGCAGGTCGACCACGTCGAAGCCGCGGCCCCCGGACACCGCCGCCCCGACCGGGACGGCCACCCGGATCAGCACCGTGCCGTCCCCCTCCGGCGTGTCCTCGTACCGGGCCACCGACGGCCCGGCCTCCGCCACCCCGGCCTCCGCCAGCCGACGGCAGAGCTCCCCGAACAGCGGGCCGATCACCGGTCCGATGTCCTCTGGCTCATAGCTGCGCGCGACCGCGGTCAGCTCCGCCGCCCGGACCGACGGCACCCGCTTCACCACGACGTCCTGTGCAGGCATGGTTCCCTCACTCTCGATCGTCCGGAGCCTCGCCTCGACCCGGGTCAGCCGCTGGGCGTCCGCCGCCATCGCGGCGGCCAGCTCGGCCTGCCGCAGCCGCAGCATCCCGCGCAGCTCGGTCACGTCCAGCCGCTCGTCCAGGACAGCCCCCACCTGCTGCAAGGTGAAGCCGAGGTCCTTGAGGGCGATGACGCGGTTGAGTCGGGCGAGCTGGGCGGCCTCGTAGCAGCGGTACCCGCTGACCGGGTCGACACGGGCCGGGCGCAACAGCCCGATCGCGTCGTAGTGACGCAGCATCCGGACCGACACCCGGCCGTGCTTGGCGAAGTCTCCGATGTTGAACATGATGCCTCCAGTGCAGACCCTCACACCGTGTCATGGTCAAGCACCGGCGCCCACGGCCGGGCCCGCGGCCCGCCCCGGCCGCCCGTCAGTCCGGCCGCCCGTCAGTCCGGCCGCCCGTCAGTCCGTGACGTCGAACCCGCGCCGCGCCCCCAACTCCCGCAGACTGCGTTGACCGGGGATGCCGTTGGCGTCCGACCCCGCGTAGCCGAGGCTGCGCTGGAAGTCCGCGTAGGCCTGCACGGACCTGCTGCCGAGCGAGCCGTCCACCCAGCGCTGCTCCAGGTACCCCTCGTCGGCCAGCGCCTGTTCGACGATCCGGACCTCACCTCCGTAGGTCTGGTGGCCCTGCTCGGCACCCGGGTCCGTCCGGGCCGCCGTGACGATGTGGGCCAGCGAGACGCGGCGCGGCGAGGGCAGCCGGCCGAGCAGCCGGCGCAGCGAGTCCACCCCCGGGACACCGTCCGCGTCACTGCCCGAGTAGCCCAGACTACGTTGGTAGTCCTGGTAGTTGAGGGTGTCGGCGTCACGCCAGTCCTCGTCCGGACCGGCCGTGTAGTGCGAGCCGTGCCCGGCCGCCACCAGCGCCTCGCCCACCTCGCGGACCTGCGGCCCGTGCGCGCCGTAGCCGTACTCCAGCCCGTTGATCGTCACCCGGTTCCGGGCCGGCCCGGAGTCCGACCGCGGCGGCGGCAACGGGGCACCGCCCCCACCGGCGACGATGCCGGGCAGGACGACGGTGTGGAACTGCCGCACCCGGGCGTCACCGGGGCAGGCCGTGCCGCCGTCCGACCACTCCGGGAACAGCCGGTGGAAGCCGAAGCCCGGATCGTCCGCCGTGCGGCAGACCCGCGCCGGGATGCCGTGCTGCCGGTGCAGCCAGACCCCCAGCGCGATCAGCGCGGCGACCTGCGCGTCCGTCCACGGGTCGGTGCTCTGGTCGTCGCTGGCCGACTCGATGCTCACCGCTCCGGTGCCGTCGGCCCTGCGGTTGGCCGCCATATTGGCGTCCGCCCGGGTCTCGGTGCCGATGAACTGGCCCACACTGCCGTCGTAGCCGACCCCGAAGTGCGACTCCAGATTGGTCGAGTCCCGCCAGTACTCGTAGATTCGGCGCGGCGCCCACGGCGCCGCGATGCTGTGGAAGATCACCTGCGTCGGCACGATCGCCGGCTGCTCGTCCGACTCGGGCTGAAGCTCCAGCTTCTCAGCGCCGGGGTACCAGGCCATCCGTCTCTCCTCGCCGGGCCCAGGGCAGTCCGCCCCTTACCCCCGGCACACGAACCCTCAGCTCCCCACGAGGACGCCTCCGCCCCAAACCCCCCGTTCAGGTGAACTCGCCCCGGAAACGCGGAAGGCGGGTGCCGGAAGCTTCCGGCACCCGCCTTGAGCAGATGGTTCTCCAACCAGCGGAGAGCGTGGGATTCGAACCCACGGTACGGGGTCACCGCACGACAGTTTTCAAGACTGTTCCCTTAGGCCGCTCGGGCAGCTCTCCAGGCGGAGGTCAGCCTAACGGGTCCGACGGGGTTCGGTGCACCCGTTTCCGGGCGGGCTCAGTCGCCGACGCGCTCCGCGAGGGTGACCTTGGTGGTGAGGGTCTGGCCGTTGCGGGTGTACTCGACGTCGACGGTCTCGCCGGGCTTGTGCGTCCAGATCTTGCTGACCAGGGCGGGGCCGTTCTCGATCGGGCTGCCGCCGAGCTTGGTGATGACGTCGCCGGGCTTGAGACCGGCCTTGTCGGCGGCGCCGCCGGGGGTGACGGCCGGGGTGCCCTGGATGTCGCGGGTCTGGATCTGCGCGCCGTCGCCCTTGTAGTCGTCGTTGCGCAGGACGTCCAGCTTGGCGTAGACCGGCTTGCCGGTCTTGATCAGCGTCTCGGCGACCCACTTGGCCTGGTTGATCGGGATGGCGAAGCCCAGGCCGATGCTGCCGGCCCGGCCGGTGCTGGACGTGTTGGACTGGATCGCCGAGTTGATGCCCATCACCGCGCCGCCGGCGTCCAGCAGCGGGCCGCCGGAGTTGCCGGGGTTGATGGAGGCGTCGGTCTGCAGGGCGTTCATGTAGGAGGACTGCGCGCCGGTCTCGTCGCCGGAGGCGACCGGACGGTCCTTGGCGCTGATGATGCCGGTGGTGACGGTGGACTCCAGGCCGTACGGCGCGCCGATGGCGATCGTGGAGTCGCCGACGTTGACCTTGTCGGAGTCGGCCAGCGGAAGCGGCGTCAGCTTGTCCTTGGGCGGGCTGTCGAGCTTCACCACGGCGACGTCGTAGCCCTCGGCGCGGCCGAGCACCGAGGCGTTGTAGGAGCTGCCGTCGGCGAACTTGACGGTCAGTTTGCCGCCGTTGGAGGCGGGCGCGACGACGTGGTTGTTGGTGAGGATGTGGCCCTCGGTGTCGAAGACGAAGCCGGTGCCGGTGCCGGACTCGCCGTTGCCCTGCGCCTTGATGGTGACGACGCTGGGCAGCGCCTTCTGCGCGATGCCCGCGACGGAGCCGGGGGCGGGCTCGTTCTTCTGGGTGTTGTTCGCCTGGACGGTGGTGCTCCTGTGGTCGTCCGAGGCGGAGAAGCGGCCACCGTCGCGGTCCGCGACGGTGACGCCGAGCGCGCCGCCGGCCACACCGGCGACCAGGGCGACGGCCGCGATCAGCGCGATCAGGCCGCCGCGCTTCTTGCGCGGGCCGCCGGGCTCGGGGGCGCCGGGGTACTCGGCCGGGTAGCCGAGCGGTCCGCCCGGGTAGCCCGGGCCGCCCGGGCCGCCGGGCGGGGCGTCGTGGGCGCCCCAGCCGCCGAGCGGCTGGCCGGCGCCGAACGGGTGGTGCGCGGCCGGCGCGGGGTGCGCGGCCGGGGCGCCGTACGGGTCGTGGGCCGCCACCGCGACCGGGGTGCCCGGGGTGGCGTACGGGTTGGCGACCGGCGCGGCGGCGGGGGCCGCCACCGGGGCCGCGGGCGCGGCCGGCACGGGCGGCAGCACCGGCGGAGGTGCGTCGATGTACCCGGCCTCGGCCGCGACCGGCGCGGGAGCCGGAGCCGCGACCGGTTCGGCCGGAGCGGCGGGCGCCGGCTCCGGGGCGCCGACCTTGCTGAACGCCAGCGTCGGCGTGAACCCGCCGGACTCCGGTGTGGCCGGGGCGGCGGGCGCCGGACCGTCATGAGCGGGACCCACGACCCCCTGGCCGTCGGAGGGCTGCTCCCCCTGTGGCCCGGTGGGCCCAACCTCGCGCTCGGTGCTCACGGACGACCTCCATAGCTGACAGGACCAACGACCATAGTTTTTCGCACACTCGATTCGATTGCCGTAAGGACCCCTCTGAAGAAGTCATAAGAATCCTTAGCCCGGCCCGACAACGGCCCCCTCCGGCGCCCCCCGACCAGCCGCCGGCCGGCCCCGGGCAGGACCCTCAGGACGCCCCGCTGAACACCCCTCGGGGCACGCCCCGCGCGTCCCGCGATGCGGACCGCCCGACGCCTGGCCTTGGCGTTCACCCCCGCGCCGGTTAGCCTGTCGCTCAAAACTGACACGCGGGAGCTTGGACCCACCAGGCTGAGAGTGCGCCGGTCGACCGTACGCCACGGCATCCGTGGACGGACCGTCGAGGGGGCGCAGACCGCCGGAACCTGTCCGGGTAATGCCGGCGTAGGGAGTATCGGCCATGCCGCCTGCTTCGCCATCCTCTTCTTCGGGCGCGCCCGCGTCCAAGGATTTCCCCGAGTCGTCCACCGCTCCTTCCGACGTCGCCGACGGCGCACCCGGTTCCACGGGCACCGCCACCGCCGTGCTGGACCACCCGGAGCGGACCGACCGGGTCGAGGCCCCGTTCGTCCTGGACACCGAGCCGCCGCGCACGCTGCGCTTCCGGGACCACTTCGCGCTCTGGATGAACCTCGGCGTCAGCCTGATCGGCTTCACCACCGCCGCCACCGTGCTCGGCGCGCCGGGCAGCGAGCTGTCGCTGGCCGCCGCCGTGACCGCGATCGCCGTCGGCACCGTGGTCGGCACCGCGATGCTCGGCGTGGCCGCGCTGATCGGGGCCCGGACCGGCGCACCGGCGATGGCCAACCTGCGCGGGCTGTTCGGGACGAAGCTCTCCTACGTGCCGACGGTGCTGAACATCGTCCAGTGCATCGGCTGGGGCGTGTACGAGCTGCTGGTCATCGCGATGGGCGCGCAGACGGTGGCGCACACCGAGGGCTACCGCTGGGTCTTCGTCGTGCTGGCGGGCGCGGTGACCACCGCGCTGACCATCTGGCCGCTCGGCGCCATCGCGGTACTGCGCCGCTTCGTCGCCGCCGCCGTCGCGGTGGCGATGGTGTACTTCACCGTCCAGCTGGGCCGGGGCGGCGTGTCCGACCCGGGCGCGGGCAACTGGCACGGCTTCCTCCGGGCCACCGACGCGATGATCGCGGTGTCGATCTCCTTCGTCCCGCTGGCCGCCGACTACACCCGGCACTCGCGCACCGCCCGCTCCGCGTTCTGGGGCAGCTTCTCCGGCTACACCGTCGCCCAGGTCTGGTGCTACGTGCTCGGCCTGGTCGCGCTGCTGCAGGCCGACGGCGACGCCACCCGGATCTTCGACTCCTTCCTGGGCGTCTGGGCCGGCTGGCTCTTCCTGCTGGTACTGGTGCTGCGCGAGACCGACCAGTCCTTCGCCAACGTTTACTCGACCGCGATGTCGGTCCACAACCTGCTGCCGAAGGTGGACCGCCGGGTGCTGACCGGCGGCACCGGTCTGCTGATCACCGTGCTGGCGCTGCAGATCACCGAGTTCACCGATTCCTACTACGCCTTCCTGGGCCTGATCGGCTCGGTGTTCGTGCCGATGTTCGCGGTGCTGGCGGTCGACTACTTCCTCGGTGCCGGACGGCGCGGCTGGAACCTCGCCGCCGACGCGCCGTCCCGCTGGCTGATGCTGCTGCCCTGGGCGCTCGGCTTCGCCGTCTACCAGGTGATCGCGCCGACCGCGATCGCCGGCTGGTGGACGGACTTCTGGACGTCCGTCCAGGAGGCGCTGCACTTCACGCCCCAGGAGTGGACCTCGGCCTCGCTGTTCGGCTTCCTGGTGCCGGCCCTGGCCACCTGGGCGCTCACCCCGCTCACCCGGCGCACCACCGCGGCCTGACCCGACCGGCCCGACCGGCCCCGGGCCGAACAACCGCGCACCGCGCACTGCGCACCGCGGCGAAGACGGCCCCGCAGGTTGGGGTCGTCTTCGCCTCGGTGTCACTTCCGCCGCCTATCGTGGACGGCGTGACCAGCCCCGACCTCTCCCCGGCGGCGGCGCGCACCGCGCCGTCCGTCCAGGTGATCGCCCACCGCGGTTCCTCGCACGCCCTGCCCGAACACACGCTGGCGGCCTATCGCCGGGCGCTCGACGAGGGCGCGGACGCGGTCGAGTGCGACGTCCGGGTGACGGCCGACGGGCATCTGGTCTGCGTGCACGACCGCCGGATCGGCCGGGTCTCGGACGGCCGCGGCACGGTCTCCTCGATGACGCTGGCCCAGTTGGAGGCGCACGACTTCGGCGCCTGGAAGACGGGCGAGCCGAGCCGGGACCCGGCCCTGCGCGGCGTCCTGCGGCTGGAGAGCCTGCTGGAGCTGGTCACCGACTGCGGACGCCCGGTGGACCTGGCGATCGAGACCAAGCACCCGGTCCGTTTCCGCGGCCGGGTGGAGGCCGAGCTGCTGCGGATGCTCGACCGGTTCAAGATCGGTGGGACGCCGGAGGGCGACCGCCCGCAGGCCCGGATCATGAGCTTCTCCTCGCTGGCCCTGGCCAGGGTGGCCGCTGCCGCCCCGGAGTACCCGCGGGTGTTCCTGTTCGAGCGGACGCTGCCCCTGCAGGGCCGGCTGCGGCCCGGCGCCGCGCTGCCGGGCGGGGCCCGGATCGCCGGCCCGGGCATCGACCTGGTGCGGGCCAGGCCCCGGCTGGTGACGCGGCTGCGGGAGCTGGGTCACCAGGTGCACGTCTGGACCGTGGACGAGCCCGCCGACGTCCAGCTCTGCCTGGAGCTCGGGGTCTCGGCGATCATCACCAACCGCCCGGCGGAGGTGCTGGCCCAGCTCGGCCGGTGAGCCGTTCACCGCCTGCGGGCCCCGTGGACCTCCGGGCCGGCCCCTCGGGCCTCGGCCGTCCCCCAGAACCCACCGGGCCCGTTGGCCACCCGCCACACTCCGGCCTCGTCCGACACGTCGGCCCACCGGTCGGCGATCGTTTTGGTAGGGACTCAAACCTTTCCCTGTCGTTTTCTGGCGGAGATTATGCGTTCCCGCGACAGAGGGTGAGCGCGGAATCACCTGCCGCGCACCGTGCGTCGCCCGGCTTGAAATGTCCGCGCGGGATCGCCGCGCGGTCGTTTCCGACGCATTACCAAGGGGCATCCATCCCTCGGCATACGCTGAAGGAGGTCCGGGGGTGGCGTTGATGGTGGCGCGTGAAGTGCCGACTTCATCGACCATGGCAGTGCCGCACGGCCCATCGAGTGTCGGGGTCGCACGGCGCCGACTGCGTCGAGATCTCGGTGACCGGGAGATACCCGAACCGGTCATTGATGATGCTGTTCTGATCCTTTCCGAGCTGCTGAGCAATGCATGTCGTTACGCACGGCCACTCGGCCCGCTGCCCGTACTCGGACGCAACGCCCGGGCGGAGATCGTCGACCAGATACTCGTCGGCGTCCCGTCGGGCCCGGCCGAACCGCTCAGGGCGCCCGGCGCCCCCTCGTCGAGCACGTCGGGCACATCAGGTGCCTCAGCCACATCAGGTGCCCCGGGCCCGTCGCACGGGTCCCCGGCCCGGCCCGACGACGGCGAGGGCGACGGCGGCGTCCTGGTCCGCTGGCAGATGCACGCGGACGGGATCCTCACCCTGGAGGTGACCGACGGCGGTGCGCAGACCCGGCCGTCCCCCGCCAGCCCGTCGCTGACCTCGCGCGGCGGCCGCGGGCTGAGCATCGTCGACCAGCTGGCCAGCGACTGGGGCGTGCGCGACGCGCCCGGCGAGGTCACGGTCTGGGCCGCCCTGCCCGCCCGGGCCCGCCACGCCCGGCGGACCGGCGGTGACGCCCGCAGCGCCTGACCGCGGCGGACAGCGCTCCCGCCCGGGGCCCCTCGGGTACGGCGGCGACCGCCCCCCTCCCGCCCCCGTGCGGCGGGCCCCGCGCCCCATCGCGCGCCCGGCCGGCGCGGTCCGGCGGCCCCCGGTCCGGTGCCGCCCCGCCGCCCCGTCGCGGGGCACTCCCCGCCCCGGCGCGTGCCCACGTGCCGGGGGAACGTCAGTAGGCTGCCCGGAGCACACCGAAACCGTCCCCGGGAGAGCCGCACCATGGGCAAGAAGGCCGCCAAGAAGGCGCCGCAGCGCAGCCAGTCCACCACCGCCGTCACGGGTGAGATCCCCGTGGTCGGAGCCCGCGAAGACTGCCCGTGCGGTTCGGGCCGCCGGTACAAGGCCTGCCACGGCCGGGAGGCCTCGCACGCCGTGCAGGAGCTGGTGCACCGCCCGTTCGAGGGCCTGGCCGGCGAGGCCGACTGGGTCGCCCTGCGCGAGCTGGTCCCGGCCGCGACCGTGCCGCTGACGCTGGCCGCCGGGGTGGCCGAGGCCGCCAACGGCGAGGTCCCGTCGGTGACGCTGGCCACCGTGCTGCCGCTGGCCTGGCCGGCGCTGCGCCGCCAGGACGGCTCGATCCTGCTCGGCCTGCAGACCCAGTCCGCCTCCGGCGACCTGAGCCGCGACCTGGCGGACGCGCTGGAGCTGGCGCTGGCCGCCGAGCCGGGCTCGCCCGTCCCCGCCCGCCGGACCGTCCCGGGCGGCCGCCGCCTGCAGGACCTGCTGGACACCTCCGCCGACTTCACGCCCGCCGTGCACACCGGCTTCGAGTTCTGGCTGGAGGACGCCGAGACGGCGACGGGCGAGGTGGCCGCCTCGCTGGAGCGCGCCAACGCCTCGGCGATCCCGACCGAGAAGCTGAGCAGCGTGGACTCCGCGTACTGGTGCGGCACCCCGGACAAGAACCACCTGCGCTGGGTGATGACCGTGCCGGAGGAGCAGCTGCTGGACGCGCTGGCCCGGCTCACCGCCGCCGACCAGTCCTCGCTCGGCCCGGACACCCGCCTGGTCGGCTCCTTCCGCGCGCACGGTCTGACCGTCCCGGTCTGGGACCTGCCGCTCGCCATGACCGGCACCGACTGCGAGAAGCCGGCCGCCGAGTTCGCCGAGCGGCTCGCCGCGACGCTGGCCGAGCCCGCGCCGCTGACCGGTGAGGAGCGACGGGCGCGCGCCAACCTGGTGAACCGTCAGGTCACTTTGAACTAAAGGTCACTCGGATCCGGGTGATACGCGTCACATTGGCCGCTGGTACCGCAATTTCCGGGCGGGCAGGGGCTCTTGGAAATTGGCGCGGGCGCGGATCCTTGTTACTGTCTAAAGAGTCCGGTCGCTGGTGCATCCCCCGTCGCCAGCGGCCGGATCTTTTGTTTTCCGGGCCCGGCCGGTGAACCGTGCCCGATCAGCGCCCGGTTCGATCAGCACACCGGCCCGACCGGCACCCCGGCCCGCGCCGCCGCCGCCCGTGAACGCCTCCGGCCCGGGCCCCCGCCGGCGCACCGGCCCGGCGCCGACGAAAGCCGTGACGGAAGCCCGGCGGCAGCCCGGCCCGCGCCGCGACGGAAGCCGGCGGAAGCCCCGGTCAGTACGCCGAGCGCCCGCTGTCCAGTTGCACCGTCGCCTCGACCAACTCCCCCAGCAGCGGCCCGACCTCGGGCAGCCACACGCCGCCGTCGGCCGCCGGGCGCGGCGGCAGCACCCAGCGCACCCCGCCGCCCGCCCCGCCGCCGGGCGGCAGCGGCAGGAAGCCGCCCGACCCGTGGTACCGCAACGAGCCCGGCACCCAAGGCAGTTGGGCGAGCATCTCGCCGAGCGTGTCCAGCGAGTAGGGGGCCACCAGCATCGCGTAGCGGCCGGGCATCGACAGGACCGGGCCGAGCGGGAGCCGCAGCGCGGCGAGGTAGGCCAGTGCCCGGGCCCCGGCCGCCGCGGGCAGGCTGACCGCCGAGACCGTCCGGCCGGTCGCCGCGAGCACCGGCGCGTCCGGGCTCTGCCGCTCCCACCACCAGCGCACCATCCGGGCATCGGTGGTGGCCGCCAGCAGCGGCGGGTCGTGCGGATGGGCGCCGGGCACGGAGCACTCCTCGTCCCCGCACGAACAGTGGCCGTCGAACGACAGCGTGCCGGGAACCACCGGCCAGCGGTGGTCGACGGCCGCGGCCAGGGCGGCGGCCAACCGGGTGGAACGGGCCGCCGACCGGCTCCTCGAGTTCTCGCGCATGACGCTCGTTCCTTTCCGTGACCGCTCGGGTCGCTCCGGCCCCGCCTGCCCAGGCCGGGGAACGCCGCACCGGCCCGAACCGGGCCGGTGGGCTCGGCGAGCTGCGTGGCGGGGGTGGAGCACGGTGTGGAGCACGACATGAAAGAGCCGTGGATCAGAACAGCCCTTGGAACGAGAATCCCGTATGCGACCGGATGGACGCCGCCCGGGCGCGATTGGTTCCACCGTACGAGTGAGTGACTTCCGGCCGACCCGGCCGACGGGCGGCGAAAGCATACGATCCGGACGGCCGTGGGGGTCGTCGTGACGGTTCTGCCCGTTCTCCGGCCGCTCCATGCCCGCGGGCCCGGCCGGGGCGCGCACGAACGGAGCGGGCCCCCGACCGGGGCCCGCGGGATGTGGAACCGGCCACCCGCGCCGTCATGGATCTGGACATGCCCCGAATGGCCTGTGTAGAAGTGGTGGCATTGCTGTCGATCAATGACGAGTAGTAGCGAATCGAGGCGAATCACGCCCTTTGGCCGTGCTCGCTCCAATCGGCCGTACCTGGGGGTCCCGCATGGCACGTACCACCGCGTCAGGAGTGGCGGCATGACCGAGTCCCACCCACCGTCGGCATCCTCCGAGCCGGGCGATCCCCGTCGCCCCCGCGGGCTCTCGGTGCTCGACCACCCGGGCTTCCCCGGGGCCCCCGCCGAACCGGCCGGGCAGCAGGCCTGCCCCGGCGACGAAGCCCGGGTGCGCGCCGAGCCGGCCGGCGCCCCGGAGGCCCGCACCGCACCCCCGGGCGGCCTGCAGGACCGTTTGGCCGGACGGCTGTCCGATTTCACCAGCCTCCACGAGCACACCGAGCGGCTCGCCCGCGCCCGCGGCCTCACGGCCACCCTGGAGGCCGTGCTGGCCTCCGGCACCGCGCTGCTCGGCGCCCACCGGGCGCTGCTGGTCACCACGCTGCCCGGCGGCGGCCCCAGCCAGCCGGTCGGGTACGGCCTCGACCGGGCCAGCCTCGGCGCGCTGGAGACGGTGCCCACCGAGCAGAGCCTGGTCGCCCGGCTGCTGCGCGAGCACGACCGGCCCGCCGAGCTGCGCTCGCACGACCTCGCCGACGACCCCGCGATCGGCGCCCGGCTGCGCGAACTCGCCGCCCACCTCGGCCTCGGCGGCTGTCACGGGCTGCCGCTCGCCACCGAGGAGGACGGCCCGCTGGCCGCCGTCCTCTGGTTCTACGACGAGCCCGCCGAACCCACCGAGCGCCAGCGCGAGCTGGTCCGCCGGTACTGCGACGTCGCCGCTCCGCTGCTGGCCAAGCAGCTGGAAGCGGAGCAGGTCCGGCGGACCACCGAGGCGCTGCGCCGCGGTCTGCTCCCGGACCGCCTCCCGCAGCCCGCCGGCCTGCGACTGGCCGCCCGGCTGGTCGCGGCCGGGCTGGACCGCTCGATCGGCAGTGACTGGTACGACGCCATCCCGCTGCCGGACGGCACCGTCGGCCTGACCGTCGGCAGCGTCTCCGGCGACGGCCCGGGCGCAGGCCCCGGCTCCGCCCCGGGCGCGGCGGCCGCGATGGGCCGGGTCCGGGCCGCGCTGCGGGCGTACGCCGTGCTGGAGGGCGAGGACCCGGTCTCCGTCCTCGGGGATCTGGAGCTGCTGCTCAAGACCACCGAACCGGCCCGCAGCGCCACCGCCCTCTACGCCTGGATCGAGCCGGACGAGCGCCGGATCACCCTCGCCGGAGCCGGGCACTGCCCGCCGGTGCTGGTCACCCGGCAGGGCGCCGAGTTCGTGGAGACCTCGCTCTCCGCGCCGCTCGGCATGCTCTCCTGCTGGGAGGCGCCGGGCGTCGAGCTGACCGCCGAACGCGGCGACACCCTGGTGCTGTACACCGAGGGCCTGGCCCGCCGCTGCGGCCCGACCCTGCACGCCGGGCAGGCCAACCTGCGCCGGGCCGCCGCCGACGCCCCGCGCGACGTGCGGATCGACCCGGACCGGCTCTGCGCCCACCTGCTGGCCGTCTGCGCGGGCCGGGACACCGGGCCCGCCACCGACGACCTGATGCTGCTGGCCGCGCGCTTCGACTAGGCCCCGGGGGCCGCCGGCCGCGGCCCCGCGGCGGTGCCTCCCGGCCGAAGGCCGCCGGAGGCCGCCGGAGGCCGAGCGGCCGGGCGTCCGTACCATGGACGCACGGCCGCCCACGTGCGTCGCGATCCGACGCCCCCCGGCCTCGCCCGGGGCACCCCCACGGGCGGCACACGCGCGCAAGGAGGCGACGTACGTGACCGAGGACCGCACCCCCGCGGTGGCCGAGAACCCCGAGGCCATCGGCGGCGAGGAGCCCCAGGAGTTCAAGGGCCGCAAGAACGGCCTGTACTCGGAGGTCTCCGACGAACTGGCCGCCTCCATGAAGTCCGGCTGGGCCGACACCGAGCTGCACGGCCTCACCCCGGTCGCCCAGGCCCCGTACGCCGCCGAGCGCCGCGCCCGGCTCTCCGCCGCCTTCCCCGGCGAGCGCCTGGTCGTGCCGGCCGGCACCCTGCGGGTCCGGGCCAACGACACCGACTACGACTTCCGCGCCGCCAGCGAGTACGTGCACCTCACCGGCGACCAGACCGAGGACGCGGTGCTGGTCGCCGAGCCCACCGGCGGGACCGGCCACACCTTCGACCTCTACCTGCTGCCGCGCTCCGACCGCGAGAACGGCGAGTTCTGGCTGGACGGCTACGGCGAGCTGTGGGTGGGCCGCCGCCACAGCCTCACCGAGCAGGAGCAGCTGCTCGGCCTGCCGGTGCGCGACGTCCGCAAGGCCGCCGAGGAGCTGGCCGCGCGCGCCGCGTCCGACGCCGTCCCGACCCGGATCGTGCGCGGCTACGACGCCGGTCTGGAGGCCGCGCTCGCCGAGGTCCTGGACGCCGACAAGGACGCCGGGTTCAAGGAGTTCCTGAGCGGCCTGCGGCTGGTCAAGGACGAGTGGGAGATCGGCGAGCTGCGGGCCGCCTGCACCGCCACCGTCAACGGCTTCACCGACGTGGTCCGCGAGCTCGGCCAGGCCGTCGCCACCTCCGAGCGCTGGATCGAGGGCACCTTCTGGCGCCGCGCCCGGGTCGAGGGCAACGACGTCGGCTACGGCTCCATCTGCGCGGCCGGCCCGCACGCCACCACCCTGCACTGGGTGCGCAACGACGGCGAGGTCCGCCCGGGCGAGCTGCTGCTGCTGGACGCCGGCGTGGAGACGCACACCCTCTACACCGCCGACGTCACCCGCACGCTGCCGATCGACGGCCGGTTCAACGCGCTCCAGCGCAAGATCTACCAGGCGGTGTACGACGCCCAGGAGGCCGGCATCGCCGCGGTCAAGCCCGGCGCCCGGTTCCGCGACTTCCACGACGCCTCGCAGCGCGTGCTGGCCGAGCGGCTGCTCGCCTGGGGTCTGCTGGACGCCTCGGTGTACGACCTGGAGAAGGTGCTGGAGCTGGGCCTGCAGCGCCGCTGGACCCTGCACGGCACCGGCCACATGCTCGGCCTGGACGTCCACGACTGCGCTCACTCCCGCACCGAGGAGCACGTCGACGCCCTGCTGGTGCCCGGCATGGTGCTCACCGTCGAGCCCGGCCTGTACTTCCAGCAGGACGACCTGACCGTGCCCGAGGAGTACCGCGGCATCGGCGTCCGGATCGAGGACGACATCCTGGTCACCGCCGACGGCAACGAGAACCTCTCGGCGGGCCTGCCCCGCCGCGCCGAGGACGTCGAGGCGTGGATGGCCTCGCTGGCCTGACCGGACGCCACGGGCCCGGCTCCCCGAGCGGGGGGCCGGGCCCGTGGCGCGTGCGCTACTTGGCGACCACCTGGAGCTGGACGGTGCTCTCCCCGGCCAACCGGTAGCTGCCGCTGCCGTCCGACATCTCCAGCCTCATGACCAGCGGGAGGGTGCCCGGACCGTAGTCGGTGGTCAGCGTCAGCCGGTAGTTCACCGTCACGCTCTGACCCGGGGCGACGGAGACCGGATAGCCGTTCTCCAGACCGGAGAAGCTGTTGAGCCCCCAGAGTTCCATCGGGGACCAGGCGCCGTCCTGCCGGCGGTCCAGGGTGGCGGTCCGCTTCGTCCCGGGCGGCGCACCCGGGTAGGGGTCCGCGTACACCACGGCCTTCGTCGTGGTGTAGTTCGTCTTGCCGGTGTTCTTGAAGGTGACCGCGAACTCGACCGGGGTGCCGTCGTTCGGCACCTTCTGCCCCGCGGTGAGACCGGTGACCGAGACGCTCACGTCGTTCGCGTAGGGCGAGGTGTGGCCGCTGACGTCCAGGCTGTTGACGATCGCCTGCAGTCCGGCCTGGTAGTCGGACTTGAGCCCGATCGCCGTCACGTACACCTGGTCCTTGGGCAGGGCCCACATCTGCGCCGTGAAGGACTCCTTCGCGTTGCAGGTGACCTGCCACTGCGACTTGCGCGCGGGGCGGCCGGCCACGGTGGGCGTGGTCCTCACCGGCGGGGAGCTCTTCAGCTGGTCGTCCGCGGGGTGCGGATTGCCCCACACCGGGCAGTAGGGCTGGTGGCCCCAACCACCGGAGGCGTCGAGGTCGGCCATCGACGGCCAGGTGACGGGCTCCGCGTCGTACACCGCGAGCTTCGCACCGTACGGATCGCAGTCCTTGTAGGCCGCGCCGGCCGGAGCGCCCGGGCTCAGCAGGCAGAGCCGCATGCCCTCCCCCTGGGCGCCCTCCGCGACGGGACGCCAGCCCTCGGGGATCCTCAGCTTCACGCCGCGGAAGGTGTACGGCGTCGACGGCGCCGCCGGGGGTGTGGTGGTGGTCGGGGTACCCGGGGTGCCCGGGGTGCCCGTCGTGCTCGGGGCACCGACCGGCGCCTCGGTCACGCTGCCCCCCGTCGGGTCGGCGGCCGGCGACGTGGCCGCGGCCGTCGGGCTCCCGGACGGGGTCGGCTCCGCCGTCGGGCTCGCGCTCGGGCTCACGGTGGCCGTGACGGTGGCCGCCGGGCCCGGATCCCGGTCGCCGGCCACGGTGTCCCCGCGGAAGCCGAGCACGCCGAACGCCAGCGCGGCGGCCAGGCCGAACAGCGGCACGGCGGCGAGGTGGACCGGCCTCAGCCGGCGCACCCGCCGGCTCGGCGGTGCGGCCGGGCGCAGGTCGTGCGCGGTGATCCGCGTCGCGCGGGCGTTCATCGCCTCACGGAGCAGCCGTTCCATCGGGGTGTCGTCCGGCCCGTCACCGTCACCGCCGGACCGGCGGGGAAGCTTGTCGGTCATCGAACCTTCTCCAGATGCTTTTCCAAGGCGTCCAAGGCCCGGCTGGCGGTGGACTTCACAGCACCCCGGGAGAGCCCCAGGGTCTCGGCTATCTGCGCTTCGGACATGTCCGACCAGTAGCGCAGCACCAGCACCTCGCGCTGTCGGGAGGTCAGCTCCTGCAGGGCGACCAGGACACGGCGGTGCTCGTCGTTGAGCACGGCGTGGTCCTCGGCCGACGGTGCGTCGGCCTCGTGCGGGGGGACGTACTCGCGGGCCGTCCTGCGGCGGCGCAGCATCGACCGGGCCCCGTTGACCACGCTGGTGCGCAGGTAGCCGAGGGCGTTGTCCAAGTCCTCCAGCTGCTCGCCGTGCCGCTGGTAGAGCTGGGTGAAGGCCTCCTGGACGACGTCCTCGGCGAGGTCCTGGTGGTCGACCAGCAGGACCGCCATCCGCACCAGGCCCAGCCGGTGCGCGTGGTAGAGGTCGGTCAGGGTGGGCCGTTCCTCCGGCTCGGTGCGGCGCCCGCCGCGCAGCAGCCGGAAGCCCGACCGGCGCTGCGCCGCCTCCCGCTCGGAGCCGGACGACTCCTGCTCGGAGCCCGACGGCGCGCTCCGGGGGGCGGGTGTCCCGCCCGCCTCCTGCGCGCCGAAGAGCAGCCCGAGCGAGCCGAGCAGCCCGGGGCGGAAGAAGCCGCCGCTCCTCCCGCGTTCCGCGATCGGCCCGATGGCCATGGACATCCGCGTTCTGCTTTCCCCCAGGACGGCACTCGGCGTGCACCGGACCGTCGCAGCACATGATCAAGATCGTGATCGGCGGGAATCCTGCCACTGCCGCAACCACCGGCACGGCCCGCCCCCCGTACTGATGGACGTGCGGCGGCGGCCGGGGTTGCAGGCGACTTCCGGAAAGATTCCGGCCTGGCCGGGACGGCTACACTCACCGACATCCCGCCACCCGCCGCCCAGCCCGAGGGGACCTCATGGCCGACCAGCAGAGCACCGGCCCGGTGGCCGTCGCGATCGGGCGGCGGCCGGAGCCGGTGCACGATGTCGCGGTGTACGCCTTCGACGGCATGACGCCGTTCGAACTCGGCGTGGTGGTGGAGGTGTTCGGGCTGGCCCGGCCCGAGCTGAGCGGGCTGCTGGCCGCCCCCTGGTACGGGCTCAAGGTCTGCGCCGACCGGCCGGACAGCGCGCTGCGGTCGGTCGGCGGCTTCTCGCTGACCGCCCATCACGGCCTGGACGAACTCGCCGCCGCCGACACCGTGGTGATCCCCGGGGTCCCGAACCCCTTCAGCGGCGTGGGGGCACCTCCCGGCCGCGAGGCTGGGGGCGTCTCCCCCGGGCTGGTCGCCGCGCTGCGCACGGCGCACGAGCGCGGCGCCCGGATCGTCTCGATCTGCTCCGGCGCCTTCGCCCTGGCCGCCGCCGGTCTGCTGGACGGCCGCGAGGCCACCACCCACTGGCGGTACGCCGAGCTGCTCCAGCGGCGCCACCCGTCGGTGCGGGTCAACCCGGACGTGCTGTACGTGGACAGCGGCTCCGTCCTGACCAGCGCGGGCAGCGCGGCCGGGATCGACCTCTGCCTCCACCTGGTCCGCCGGGACCACGGCGCCAAGGTGGCCAACAGCGTCGCCCGCCGCTTCGTGGTGCCGCCGCACCGGGACGGCGGGCAGGCCCAGTTCATCGAGGCGGCGGTGCGGCCGGTCGAGGAGGAGGACGACGGCGTCGCCCGCTCCATGCGGTGGGCGATGGACCACCTGTCCGGGCCCCTGACGATCTCCCTGCTGGCCCGGGCCGCCCGGATGTCCGACCGCTCGTACCTGCGGCACTTCACCGCCCGCAACGGCACCAGCCCGATGCGCTGGGTCATCACCCAGCGCGTCGCGGCCAGCCTGCCGCTGCTCGAATCCCCCGACGGCTCGGTGGAGGAGATCGCCACCGCCGTCGGCTTCGAGAGCGCCGCGACCTTCCGCCATCACTTCGGCCGGGTGATGCGCACCTCCCCGACCGCCTACCGGCGCGGCTTCGGGCACGGGGTGGCCTGAGCCCCGGACGCCCGGACCGGCGGACGGTCCGGGCGCCGGGCCTCAGGCCCGCTCGCCGGTGCGGAACGCCGCGTTGGCCAGGATCGCGTCGTGCAGCCACCGGGCGAGGCCGGGGGCGAGCCGCTCGTAGGTGGCGGTGAACCGCGGGTCGGCCACGTACATCCCGGCGATGCCGCGGTGGATCGCGAAGGTGCAGTCGTAGAAGTGGTCGCGGATGTGCTGCCGGTGGACCTCGGCGAGGTCCATGGCGGGGCCGCCGTCGGCCGGTTCGCCGGCGGTGAAGGCCTCGACCAGCCGGGCGTTGAGCGCGTCCGCCTCGGCCTTGATCCGCTGCCAGTCCTCCTTGCCGTAGCCGCCGGTACGACGCTGCGACTGCGCCCAGGCGTCGGTGTCGCCCCAGCGCTGCTCGGCCTCGGTCTCCCAGCTCTCCTGGTAGGACGCGCCGAAGACCTCGAACTTCTCCTCCGGGGTCAGCTGAATGCCCATCTTCTCTGCCTCCATGGCGTGTTCGACGGCCGCGGCCATGGCCTGGAGGTGGCTGATGCGGTCGGTCAGCAGCCGGTGCCGGCGCCGCAGGTGCTCGCTCGGGCTGACCGAGTCGTCGTCCAGGATGGCCGCGATCTCTTCCAGGGGGAACCCGAGTTCGCGGTAGAACAGGATCCGCTGCAGCCGGTCGAGGTCGGTGTCCTGGTACCGGCGGTAGCCGGCCGGGGTGCGCCCTCGGGGGGTGAGCAGTCCGATCTCGTCGTAGTGGTGCAGGGCGCGGACGGTCACCTTGGCGATCTTCGCCACGGCCCCGACCGAGTAGCCGCCGCTCATCCGGGTCGCTCCCTTCTCGCTGACCACGACCCTCCTGCCTCCCGTTGCGTGAGGGTCAAGCCCAGTGTCGCGGGCCGGGTGCCGCGGGCCGCCGGCCCCGGCCGGCCCGCGGGTTCCGTCCGACCCCGCCGGCCCCGGCCGCCCCGGGGGACGCCGGCGCCGTGCGAGTCTCCGAGCGGGCGGCCCCGGACGGGCCCCGGCTTGGACGAAGCCGCCTATTGCCCGACTGCGGGGGCAGCCGCGACCATGACGCCATGACCACCACCTCTGCGCCCCTGGTACGACGGCTGGCCGCGGAGGCGGTCGGCACGGCCGCGCTGGCCGCCGTCGTGGTCGGCTCGGGCATCCAGGCCGCCGCGCTCAGCCCGGACGGCGGGGTCCGGTTCCTCGCCAACGTCGGCGCCTCCGCGCTCGCCCTGGTGGTCCTCATCGAGCTGTTCGGACCGGTCTCCGGCGGGCACTTCAACCCGCTGGTGACGGTCGGCGCGTGGTGGGCCGGCCGGCGCGACGGGAGCGGGCCGACGCTGCCCGACCTCGGCGGGTACGCCGCCGCGCAGGTGGTCGGCGCGGTCAGCGGGACGGGCCTGGCCAACGCGATGTTCGGACGGCCGTTCGTCGAACCCTCCGGACACGGCCGGGACGGCGGCGCGCTCTGGCTCGGCGAGGCGGTGGCCACCGGGACGCTGCTGCTGGTGGTCGCCGGGCTGACCGGCAGCGGGCGCGGCCGGCTGGTACCGGCGGCGGTCGGCCTCTGGGTCGGCGCGGCCTGCTGGGCCACCTCCTCCGGCGGGTTCGCCAATCCGGCGGTGACCCTCGGCCGGGCGCTGACCGACAGCTACACGGGGATCGCGCCCGGCTCCGTCCCCGGCTTCGTCCTCGCCCAACTGGCCGGGGCGGTGGCCGCCCTGGCGCTGGCCGCGGTGCTCTTCGGCCGCTCCGGACCCGCCCGGCCCACGCCCGTGCCGGACGACGCGCGCGAGCTCGTCGCGGGCCCGGCGACCGCCGCCGGCTGAACCGGCCGCCCCCCTCAGCCCGCGGCCCCCACCAGCGCCCGCTCGCGGCGCCGGGCGGACCGCCCTCCGGCGTCTCCCCCGGAGCGCGGCCGGCGGTCCTGCCGGGTGGGCCAGAGCAGCACGTACGCGGCCGACAGCACCACGAAGGCCAGCCGGACGAAGCCCCGCGCCGGGTCGGACGGGATCAGCAGCGTGCCGCCGTACAGCGCGGCCAGGGCGATCCAGCTCCACCACGGCACCAGCCGCTTCTGGCCGACGGCGTCCCAGAGCAGGGTGCCGAGCATGATCGAGGCGGTGTAGTAGGTGTAGACGCTGGGGTCGAACAGGATCCGGGCGTCCGCCCCCAGCAGCACGACCGCCGGCCACCGGCCGCGCCACACCGCGATGCTGCCCAGCGTCAGCCCCAGGCCGAACTGCAGCGGCCGGTCCCACCACGGGGTGGTCGGATCGGTCACCCCGAACCAGCGCAGCGCGGAGGCCGGCTGGTTGGGGATGGCGAACTTGGCGGCCGCCACCGTGTCCAGGTTGCCCAGGTAGAACGGCAGCCAGGCGACGGCCACCAGCCCGGCGAACCACAGCGCGGTGCGCAGCCAGGCGGGCCGGGGCAGCGCGAGGATCAGCGGGGCGAAGGCCAGCGCCCAGGGCTTGGAGTCCACCGCCAGCGCCAGGTAGACACCGACCTGGACGGCCCGGCCCCGGCTGAGCGCGTGCGCGGCGAGGGTGGTGAAGAACAGCGCCAGCACATCGTCCAGGTGCGCGAAGCGGACCGAGACCTCCACCCACATCGGGATGAACGCCAGCCCGGCGACCAGCAGCCGCTGCTGCAGCCGGCGGTGGTTGGTGCCGGTGCCCAGGTAGTGCCAGGCGGCGGTGCGGCCGACCAGGACGAGCATCACCAGGCCGAGCCCGGACATCGCCGCCTCGGCCAGCACCTGGCCGGTGTGCGCGGGGAACGGGCTGAAGAGGCGGGCGACGGCCAGGCTGACCGGCCCGATCTGCAGCTCGGGGTGGTGGGCGTAGAGCGACAGCCCGCCGTCGGACTGGCCGCTGAAGAGCAGTTGCTCGCCCTGGCGCAGGTAGTGCCAGGAGAAGCCGCCACTGGGCTCGACCAGCAGGAACCAGAGAACCGTCCAGGCGACCAGCAGGACGTGATGTCTGCGGACCGGCAGACCGGCGATCCGCCCGGTGGCGGCCTCGTAGTCGGTGCTGAACCGTGCCGACCGTGCTCCCCGCACCCCTGTACCTCTCCCGACGCCGATCCCCCTTCGGCCGGTCATCCTATGTGACCTGACGGAAGCGACCGTGCCCCTCGGGTGTCCGGTGGAGGGACACCCGAGGGGCACGGTCGCCGGACGGGGCCGGCGGCCCGCCGGCTCAGCGCGGCCGCCGGCCCGACGGGGCCGGCGGCCCGGTGTCAGCCCTGCTGGGCGGACTTGCGGCGGCGGAGCAGCACGAGGGTGCCGGCACCGGCCGCGAGGACGGCGCCACCGGCGATGGCGATGCCGGTGGTGTCGTCACCGCCACCGGTCTGGGCCAGCGCCTTGTCGGCGTTGTCGGCCGCGCCCTTGGCCTTGGCGACGGCGGTCGGGGTGAGCTTCGGCGGCGTCACGGCCGGAACCGTCACCGGGAAGTCGATCGGCTCCTGGACACCGGTACCACCGGTGGCCGGGGCGGAGGTGGTCGGGGCGGGCGGCTGCGCGGTCGCCGAGGACGACGCGGTGGCGGACGCCGAGGGGCTGGCCGACGCCGAGGCGGTGGCCGTGGCGGACGGCGTCGTGGTGGGCGTCGCCGACGGCGTGGTGGTGGCGGTGGGCGTCGCCGACGGCGTGGTGGTGGCCGTGGTGCTGGCGGTGGGCGTCGGCGTGGCGGTCGCCGAGGGCGAGTGGCTCGGCGACTGGCTCGGCGAGCCGCTGGGCGACTGGCTGGCCGACGGGCTCCCGGTCGGCTTCACCGTGGGGCTCGGCTTGCCGGTGCTCGGGCTGGCGGTCGGGCTCGGCTTACTCCCGGCCTTGATGGTGAAGCCGGCACCGGTGACGCCGTCGCAGCTGAAGTGGCCGTTGCCGACGGGCTCGTGGGTCTGGTCGTCGAGCTGCTCGGAGAAGACCACCGGCACCACGCCGGCCTTGCCGAGCGGGGCGTCCTTGGTGAACGAGGCGCGGACCTTGATGGAGACGTCCTTGCCCCGGTTGACCCCGAGCAGCGCGTCGTCGGAGTCGACGCCGCCGAGCAGGACGAGCACCGCGTCGTCGTCGGAGTCCCCGCCACCGGGCGCGACCGAACCGGGCAGCCAGCCGCCGCCGGGCAGCTGGTACTCGACCTTGACGTCGCCCGCCTCCAGGCTGCCCGCGCGGTTCTTGAACTTGAGCAGCGGGTAGAAGACGAAGTCGTGCCGGGTCGAGTTGTCGATCCGGAAGGTGAACTCGCGGGCGTCGCCGCCCGCGATGAAGGTGTCCGGCACCCCGCGCACGGAGAGGTCCAGGCTCTGGCGCGAGGCCTTGTCGGCCTGCGGCGCCGCGGGGGCGGACGTGGAGCCGGTGGTGCCGACGGCGACGGCGCCCTGGGCACCGGCCAGCACCATCGAGGAGGCGAGGGCGGCGGCGCCGGCGAGGGCGAAACTGCGACGTATGGACATGGGCAAGGAAGACCTCACGAGAGAGTCCGGGCGCGGCCCGGGGGCGCGGAAGGACAGGACTGTCCGAACAGTGGTCCCCCCACGAAGCTGAAAGTCCGACGGAGACTACCGAAGGATCCAGCCACTCCGGAAGCCGGGTACCACCCTTCGTGCACCATCCTGTCCGGGTCCTGTCCGGTTGGCCCAACTCCGTCACTTCATAAGGCTTTTGCGACCAACCACCAAGTGACACCAGTGTGACCGGTACACGTCCGGGACACGGCATCGGACAGCTCCGCGGTGGCCGGAAATCGCCGTCGGGCGGCCGGGCGACGGCCTCCCGCCGGGAAACGGCCGGTCGGTCCTGGTCGGTCCTGGTCGGCCCGGACCGACCGGGACCGGCCCGGCTCAGCCCGCGAAGAAGGACTTGGCGGCGAGCACCGCCTGCTCGTCGTTCAGCACGTCGCCCGGGCGGGTGCCGTTGCCCAGCAGGGCGCCGCCCCACCGCATGCCCATGTAGTCGGCGCAGAGCCGCAGGGTGGCGACCAGCGGGTCCGCCTTGTCGGGCTCGGTGGCCAGGGCGGTGACGGCCCAGACGGTGCCGCCGGACAGCCGGGCCCGGAAGTCCGCCCCGGGCACCCGCAGCCAGGCGGACCAGTGGTCGAGGTAGAGCTTGGCGCTGGTCGGCAGCGAGTACCAGTACACCGGCGCCACGAAGACCAGGTCGGTCGCGGCCAGGGTGGCGTCCAGCAGGGTGCGTTCGTGGCCGACCGGCTCGCGGAAGCCGCCGTCCTCGCTGTGCCGACGGTCCTCGAACGGGGGCAGCGGGTGCTCGCTCAGCCGCAGCCACCGCTGCTCGGCACCGGCCGGCAGGCTCGCCCCGGCGGCCAGTCGGGCCAGTTGCTCGGAGTTGCCGTCGCTGCGCGAACTGGCGTTCAGGAAGAGGAAGGAGCGCGGCGCCGCGGCGCCGGCGGTGCTCTCGGACATCAGGACCCCCGTGCGGATGACGACAGAAGTCCCGAGCCTACGACAGCGTTCCGCCGGCTCCGCCGGGCGCCGGCGGCCACTACGCCGGCAGGCCCGCCCGGCGGCGCGCGACGGCCGCGACGGCCGCCCAGTCCTTCTCGCCGTCCCCGTGCGCGAGGGCGTCGAGGAAGGCGTCCCGCAGCACGCTGCCGAACGGCAGGGGCACATGGGCCGCGGCACCGGCGGTCAGCGCGAGGTCGACGTCCTTGAGCCCCAGCGGCAGCTTGAAGCCGGCCGGCTCGTACCGGCGCTCGGCGACCATCGCCCCGTAGCCGGAGTAGACCGGCCCGGGGAAGAGCGTGGCGGTGAGCATCTCGACCAGGTCGGTCGGGCGGACGCCGTTGGCCTCGGCCAGGCTGCACGCCTCGGCCATCGACTCGATCGCGCAGGCCAGCAGGAAGTTGGCGCTGATCTTCGCGGTGTTGGCCTGGCCCGGGCTGTCACCGAAGTGCCACGTCCGGCGGCCCATCGCGGCGAGCAGCGGCTCGGCCCGGGCGAGCGCCCGCGGGGCTCCGGCGGCCAGGATGTTCAGCTCGCCGGCCGCCGCCACCGGGGGCCGGCCGAGGACGGGCGCGGCGACGTAGCCGATGCCGTGCTCGGTGTGCAGGGCCTCGGCGCGCTCCGCGAGTGCCACCGAGACCGTCGCCATGTTGACGTGCAGGGTGGCCCGGGCGCCGGCCAGCAGGGCGGGGTCGAGGAGCAACTGCTCGACTGCGGCGTCGTTGGCGAGCATGGAGACCACCGCCTCGGCGGCGAAGGCCTCGGCCGGTGTGCCGGCCGCCTCGGCGCCCCGGGCGACCAGCGCGGCCACCGGCTCCGGCGAGCGGTTCCAGACCCGGACGGAGTGCCCGGCCCGCAGCAGGCTGGCGGCCATGCCCTGCCCCATCGCGCCGAGCCCCACGAATCCGACCGTCATCGCGTCCATCGCCCACTCCCGTCCTCGCCCGGCGGACCGGCCGGCGGTCCACCCGGCCGAAACCCCGGGCCGGAGCGGGCCGGCCGCGAAGGCCGGGCCGGAACGGGCGGGCCGTCCGGCCGCGATCCATGAGCCTCCGACTGTACGTCAGCCCGCCGGCCCCACCGCCGTCAGGCGCACGCGCGCTCCGGGAGGCGGGCCGGGCCCGCCTCCAGCTCGGCGACGACCCGGTGGCGCAGCAGCTCGTACTGGGCCTGCAACCGCCCCGGGCGCTGCGGGCGGGCGACCGGCCGCCCGGGGCCGACCCGCTCGTCCGGGCCGAACTGCTCGCGGGTGAGGTCGATCTCGAAGCCGGTCGCGAACCGGTTCCACCAGTGCAGGTCCGTCCGGACCCCGCCGACGTGCACCTCGCCCATCATGAGCTCGCCGCCGAGCAGGTCGTGCAGCACCATCGCCGTCACGCCGCACTGGCCGCGGGCGGGATTGTCGGGACGCCAGTGGGCCAGGTCCTCGGGCGCACAGGTGTCGACACCCCAGGAGGAGCGGATCGCACGTTCGATGTCGTTGAGGGTCCACGCCGTCATAGCGGGAAGCCTGCCACGCGCCACTGACAGCGGCACAGGCTTTTCAATGGGCCACTCCGTGTTCTGCGCTGACCTTCTCGATCTTCACCCGTACGAGCAGCTCGCCGGGGACGCCGTTGCGGGCGCCGTACTGCTCGGCGAGTTCCTCACCCATGTACCGGGCGGCGATCCGGGTGGCCCAGGCGCGCACCTCGGCGAGGTCGTCGCCGAGCCGGGCGGTGCCCTGGACGAGGACGTAGGAGAACGGCGGCCGGTCGTCGTCCACGCACAGCATCACCCGGCCGTCCCGGGCCAGGGTGCGGCCCTTGACGGTGCCGGCGCCGGTGTTGAACACGATCTCGTCGCCCTCCAGCAGGAACCAGACCGGCGCGACGTGCGGCCGGCCGTCGGCCCGGGTGGTGGCGATCTTGGCGGTACGGGTGCCGGCGGCGAGGAACGCGCGCCATTCGGCCTCGGTCATGTGGGGCATGTGCCCATCCTGGCCGCCGCGGCGCCCTTGCGCAGCCGGTACGCGGGACCCGGCGCGCGCTCCCGGGCGCGGACGCGCCGGCGCACCGGAACGGTCGGGGGTCCGCTCCGGTGCACCGCGCCGCCGACGCGGGCGTCGGCCGCCCGCCGGGCGCGGCCCGGCGGGGTGCCACGTGCCGGGCGCTACGTGCCGGGCGCTACGTGCCGGGCGCTACTTGCCGAGCGCTACTTGCCGAGCGCTACTTGCCGAGCGCCGCGACACCCGCCTGGGCGAACTGCTCGTCCAGGTCGCCGCTGGGCGCGCCCGCGACGCCGATCGCCGCGACCGGCGCGCCCTTGGCCTGCACCGGGGCGCCGCCGGCCAGGAACAGCGTGCCCGGGATGTCCTTGAGGTTGGGCGCCTGCGCCAGGCGCTTGGCGAGCTCGGAGGTCGGCGCGTTCCAGGAGACCGCCGTGAACGCCTTGCGCTCGGCGGACTCCGGCGACTGCGGGCCGGCGCCGTCGCCCTTGAGCAGCACCCGGGTGATGCCGTCGCGGTCCACCACCGCGACCGAGACGTGCTGGCCGGCCTTGGTGGCCGCGTCCAGGGTGGCCTGGGCGGCCTTGGTGGCGGCCTCGATGGTCAGACCGGTGGTCTGGGTGAGGTTCTTGTTCTGGGTGTCGGCCTTCACCGCGGCGGCGACGGCCGGGGCCTCGGTGGTGTCGGCGCTGGCCGAGACGGCGCCGACGGTGGCGGCGGCCAGCGCGGCGGCGGCGACGGTACCGGTCAGCACACGGGTACGCACGGAGGTCTTCTTCATGGTCAGGCTCCTCGTCGGATCGGTCGGGGCCACGGCCGGGATCAGGGGGCCCGGTCGGCTCGACGGCTTCGGTACCGATCCTCCGGCCGCCGGCCCCCCGGCCACATCGACGGTCCGGCGGCCGCCCGCGCGCATGATGGAGGACGGCCCCGTCAACCGATCGGCTGATGCGCACCCCGGCCGGACGGGTCACCATCGAGGGATCGGCGCAGGTCGGCGCGGTGGTCATGGGTGTCGACGACAGAGTGGAAGGAGCCGCCTCATGGAGCGGTCCCGTCCCGTCGGCGGCGAGCCGGACGACACCGGCGCCCCCCGTCGTTCCGTCGGCACCGGCACCGACCGGACCGTCCCCGGCGCCGCCGCCGATCCGGACGCCGGCCGGCTGGCCGTCCTGCTCGACTCCGCCTTCCTGCTGCTGCTCGCCACCTCGCTCGGCCGCTACCTCAGCCACCACGCCGGAAACCCCCTCGTCCCGTGGGTGATCGGTCTCGGCCTCGCCCTGGCCGTCGCCCAGCCGGTCGGTTCCTGGCTGGCCCACCGGCGCCCGCCCGCACCGGGGCACCGGCGCGGGCCCTGGCCGCTGGCCCTGGTGATCGCGCTCTGGGTGGTGCTGGTGCTGGTGGCGCCGAGCTTCGCCTGGTGTGCCGTCCCGCTGGTCTACACGGCCCTGCGCACGCTGCCCGCCCGGGCGGCGATCCCGCTGGTGGCCGCGCTCACCCTGCTGGTGGTGATCGGGGAGATCCGGCTGCCGGGCGGGGTGGACGCCAACCTCGTCCTGCTGCCGCCCGCCGTGGCGGCGCTGGCCACCGCCGTCTTCCTGTACATGGAGCGGCAGGCCGAGCGGCAGCGGGCGCTGATCGCGGACCTCGTCCGCACCCGGCGCGAACTCGCCGCCACCGAGCGGCGGGAGGGCACCCTGGCCGAGCGCGGGCGGCTGGCCATGGAGATCCACGACACCCTGGCGCAGGGGCTCTCCAGCCAGCAGATGCTGCTGCAGGCCGCCGACCGCACCTGGGAGGCCGATCCGGCGACGGCCCGGACCCATGTCCGCACCGCCGCCGAGGTGGCGGCCCGCAACCTCGCGGAGGCCCGCCGCTTCGTCCACGACCTCGCGCCCGCCGAGCTCGCCGACGGCCGGACCCTCGACCAGGCGCTGCGCTCGCTCGCCGAGCGGGAGTCCGCCGAGAGCGGGCTGCCGGTCCGCTTCCACCTGGACGGCGCCCCGGTGCCGCTGCCCGCCGCCGCGCAGTCCGCGCTGCTGCGGATCGCCCAGGGCGCGCTGGCCAACGTCCGGGAGCACGCCGGGGCCTCGGCCGCCGCGCTGACCCTCTCCTTCCTCGGCGACCAGGCCGTGCTGGACATCGCCGACGACGGCCGCGGGTTCCAGCCGGCCGGGCCCGCCGGCGGTGCGCGGACGGGCCCGTCGGACGGCGGCGGACGCGGTCACGGCCTGCCCGCGATGCGGGCCCGGCTGCGGCAGCTCGGTGGCACGCTGACCGTCGAGAGCGCCCCCGGCGAGGGCACCGTCGTCTCCGCCGCGATCCCGCTGGAGCCCCGACGAGCCCCCCTGGAGTCCCCATGAGCACGGCCCCCACGACGCCACCGGTCCGGCTGCTGGTCTGTGACGACCACGCCGTCGTCCGGGCCGGCCTGCTGGCGCTGCTGGCCAGTGCCGGTGACATCGAGGTGGTCGGCGAGGCCAGTACCGGCGAGGAGGCGGTCGCCCTGGCCGGCCGGCTGGCGCCGCAGGTCGTGCTGATGGACCTCCAGCTCGGCGAGGGCATCGACGGCGTCGAGGCCACCCGGCGGATCACCGCCGCGCCCGGCGCGCCGCACGTCCTGGTGCTCACCACCTACGACACCGACGCCGACATCACCCGGGCGATCGGCGCCGGTGCCACCGGCTACCTGCTGAAGGCCGAGCGCCCGGAGGAGCTGTTCGCGGCGGTGCACGCGGCCGCGCGCGGCCGCACGGTGCTGTCGCCGCCGGTCGCCTCCCGGGTGATGGCGCAGATGCGCGCGCCCGCACCGCAGTTGACCGAGCGTGAGCAGGAGATCCTCGCCCAGCTCGCCCAGGGACTGGGCAACCGGGAGATCGCCCGGGCGCTGTTCATCAGCGAAGCCACCGTGAAGACCCATCTGGGCCGGATCTACGACAAGTTGGGTGTCGACACCCGGGCCGGCGCGGTGGCCGTGGCCAAGGAGCGCCGGCTGCTGCGCTGAGCAGCCGACCGGTGCCGCTCCGTACCGGACGCACCCCCGGAGTGTCGGATTCCGGGCCGGTGGACCGCACGCACCCGCTTCGGCCGTTCACCCGAACGGGTGAGGCCGGACCGGTCCCGACCCCCTCGGCCACCCTCCTCCGGAGCCCCTTCGGCGACCGGTCGGCACGTATACGGATCACCCTTGCGGGAACAGGCCGGCACCGCGCCCGCCCGGTGACGCCCCGTCACCCGGCCGGACCCCGCCCGGAGCCCCGTCCGGGAATGTGGATGTTTCGTGGACCTCACTATTGACAAACCAACCACTCGGTTTGTTAGCGTGGAGATCAACGACGCCTCCGGTGGTGGGGCCTCGCCAAAGGCCTGTGCGAACCACCCTCGCCGGAGGGTGACTGCCAGGGGGGTGCGGCGAGGGACCGGGGAGTCGGGGGGTACGGCGTGCCGATGCCGTGTGCTGAGAAGGCGCGGAGCGAGTCCGGGGGGACTCGCTCCGCGCCTCCTCGACGCGGCACCACCGCCCGCGGGCCCCGCGGACCCGCCGCCCGGGTCACCCCAGCGCACTCCAGTACGGACACCAGATCTCCGGCAGCGACGCCACCCCGTGTGCGGCGAGGGGGAGTTCGGGGCCGTCGCACACCCCCTCCACCCACTCCGACCGGGCCACTCCCGGCGAGGTCGCCGTCAGCCGGGCCTCCCCCAGCGCGCCGAACTCCAGCGCGAGCCGGTAGCCGTCCGGCGTGACCGCGGCGACTCCGGGCAGCTCGCGACAGGCGTTCACCGAGGTGATGATCCAGCCGCGCCGCCGCCACCCCGCCTCCAGCAGGACCGGCAACTCCCCCCGGCGGGCGGCCGAGATGATCGTGACGATGTCCCGGCCGCGACCGACGTACCACTGGACGCCCCCGTCGGCCGGGCCGGAGCCGGGCGCCGGCAGGCGCGCGCCCGCGCAGGGCGCCGCGTGCCGCCAGGACAGCTCCGGACGGACGGCGTCCAGCGTCTCCCGCAGCAGGAGTTCGCAGTGTTCGGCGGCGGCGGCCTGGTCCACCACCGCCCGCGCGGGCGGCGCGAAGGAGCGGGCGGGCTCCGGCCACCGGGCCCCGGCCGGGTTCTCGACGTTCACTTCGGCTCCACCTGACTGCACCGGGCCCTCCGCGCTTCTCCCGGCGTTCAACCCGGGAAGGGATTCCGTCACTGCGTGGACGGCGTGCCGAACCGCCGCAGTTCCACGGCCCCGCCCCGCCCGCCGGGTGTCGCGCCCGGGGCGGAACGCACCGGACCCAAGAGTAAACTGCACCGAGTAGTGCAATCCATCTCACGAGGGAGAGAGCCCCGATGACCGCAGGCGCACCAGCCACGCCGGGAACGCCAGGGGCCGAGGCCGCCGCGGGCTCGCGCCGCATGCCGGAGAAGCGCCGGGCCATCGCCCGCGCGGCGAGCACGGTCTTCGGGCGCGAGGGCTACACCCGGGCCAGTGTGGACACGATCGCCGCCGAGGCCGGGGTGTCCAAGCGCACCATCTACAACCACTTCGGCGACAAGGAGAAGCTCTTCCTCTCCGTCGCCCTGGAGACCGCCGGCGAACTGACCGAGGTCATCGCCCGGCTGGCCGACCGGCACCTGCACAAGATCGTCGACCTGGAGGCCGACCTCACCGCCTTCGCGGTCGACCGCGTCCGGGCCGTCCTCGCGGCGGGCGACCACTACGCGCTCGGCCGCACGATCCGCGCCGAGGCCGGCAACATCCCGCCCGAGGTGCTCAACGCCTGGCTGGACGCCGGGCCGCTGGCCTCCCAGCGCGACCTCACCGCACATTTCGGCCGCCTCGCCGAACTGGGGCTGCTGCGGATCGAGGACGCGGAACTCGCCGCCACCCAGTACACCCAGCTCACCTTCAGCGGCGCCGCCGACCGCACCTTCTTCGGCGCGGTGCACGTCCCGGAGGCGGAGCTGATCCCCGGTATCACCGCCGGCGTCCGCGCCTTCCTGCGCCTCTACGGCAGCTGATCCGGGCCCGTCCGCCGAGCCGCGCCCGCTCGGCGATCCGAGCCCGCGCCGATCCGCACCCGCTCGGCTGTCCGAGCCCGTCCACCGATCCGAGCCCGTCCACGAGGGCCGGCCCCACCCCCGGGGCCGGCCCTCGTCGTCCGTCCGGCCGCCGCACCCGCCGCTCGCACCCCTCGCGCCCTCAAAAGTGCACTACACGGTGTAGTTGCTCACATTCCCTACACCGTGTAGTTTACTTTCTGTCGACGAGGCCGCGGCCCACCCCGGCACCCACCCCACCCCATCCCTCGAAGGGACCCCAGCCATGCCCACCGTCACCGTCGCCACCGCCCGCGTCCCCTACCGCGTCGTCGGCGAGGGCCCCGGGACCCTCGTCCTCGTCCACGGCACCGGCCCGGGCTCCGGCATGTGGGACCACCTGCTGGACGGCTTCACCGACCGCTACACCGTGCTGCTCCCCGAGCTGTCCGGCAGCGAGACCGCCGAGGACGACGGCGGCGAGCTGACCGTCGAGACCCTCGCCGCGCAGGTCAACGCCGTGATCGAGGACGCCGGCCGCGGCCCGGCCGATGTCGTCGGCTTCTCGCTCGGCGCGGTCGTCGCCACCGCCGCCGCGGCCCGGCGCCCGGAGCAGGTGCGCCGCCTGGTCGCCGCCGCGGGCTGGATCAACGCGGACGACGAGTACCTGCGCAACATGATGACCGTGTGGCTGGCCATCGCCGACGACACCGCCGCCTTCGGCCGCTACGCCACCCTCACCGCGTTCAGCCGCGGCTTCCTCAACGGGATCGGCCGCGAGGCCGTCGAGGCCAACGCCGCGTTCATGCGGCCGACCCCCGGCACGCTGCGGCACATCCACCTCAACCTGAGCCTCGACATCACCGCGTCGCTCCCCCGCGTCCAGGCCCCGACCCTGGTGATCGGCTGCGCCCAGGACGCCACCATCCCGGTGGAGAACGCCCGCCGGCTGCACGCGGCCCTCCCCGGCAGCGAGTACGCCGAGTTCGACACCGGTCACGTCGTGGTCTTCGAGCAGTCCGAGGCCTTCACCGCCACCGTCCGCGCGTTCCTCGCGGCCGCCTGACGGGACGGCGGCCCGCCGCACGTCCGGGGCCGCCGAGGCGGGAGCCGTCGGCGGGCGCGGAGGTCGGAGCACGCTCCACCGCCGTACGCAAGACCCGCGCCAGAACGTCCGATTATCGATCCTGCCGGGAACAGGAATTGATCGTCCGTCAGTTCACGGAAGGAGCGGGTCCGACCCGCACCAGCCACTCCCGACCAGCCGAAGTGCAACCAGGAGACGATCGTGCGCATACTCTTCACCGGTCCGGCCGCGCCCAGCCACCTGTTCCCGATGGTGCCGACCGCGCAGGCCCTGCGGGCGGCCGGGCACGAGGTCCTGTTCGCCAGCCCGAAGCCCATGGAGCAGCTCCGGGCGGCCGGCTTCCCGATCGTCGAGATCGGCGACGGCCGGCCGCTCCGGGAGGCGTTCGCGGAATCCACCGGCACGACGCGGTACGCCACACCGGAGCTGGACCAGGACCAGATCCTCGACCTGGCCGCCACCGCCTTCGCCCACGCCTCCCGCTCCACCGTGGACGACCTGCTGGCCGTCGCCGGCGCGTGGGAGCCCGACCTGCTGGTCCACGACTCCTGCCTGGCCTCCGCCCAGTTGGTCGGGGCCAAGCTCAAGATCCCGGTCGCGCTCCAGAACTTCGGCCTCACCTCCGGCCTCGACATGGCCGCGCGGCTGGCCACCCACTTCACCGACGTCTACGAGGCCCACGGCGTGGCCGGCCCGGCCGAGTCCACCCCGCTGGACATCGTCCCGGCCTCGCTCGGCGGCGACCGGGGCGGCCTGCGGATGCGTTACCTCCCCTACAACGGCGGCGGCGTCGTCCCCGGTGACCTGCTGCGCCACGGCACCCGGCCGCGGGTCGCCGTCACCCTGGGCACCGTGGTCGCCGACATGGACGGCCTGCACGCGATCACCCGCCTGATCGAGTCGGCCGCCTCGGTCGACGCCGAGTTCCTGCTGGCCGTCGGCGACGCCGACCTCACCCACCTCGGCACCCTCCCGGCCAACGTCCGCCCACTGCCCTGGGTCCCGCTGGCGGAACTGCTGCGCGTCTGCGACGCGGCGGTCCACCACGGCGGCTCCGGCAGCACGCTCACCGCCCTGCAGGCCGGCCTGCCCCAGCTCCTCCTCCCCCAGGGCGCCGACAACTTCGCCGTCGCCGACATCCTCACCGCCACCGGTGCCGCGCTGCGCTCGGCCTCCGAGGACGTCGACACCCCGCTGCTGACCCGCCTCGTCACCGACCCGGCGCTGCGCGAGGCCGCCGCCGGCCTCCGGGCCGAGAACGACGCCCTCCCCACCCCGGCCGAACTCGTCCCCGCCATCGAGGCCCTCGCCACCGCCCCGCGCTGACCCGCCCCCGCCCGGGCGGCCGGGCGACGAACCGTGCCCCGGCCGTCCCGGAAACACCAAAGCCGCAGGTCGCGAGACCTGCGGCTTTGCCGTACCGGGCCGGCGCTCAGGCCGCCCGCTCCTGGGTGCGCAGCGCGAGCCGGGCGGGCAACCAGGTGCCCACGGCGGCGAGTGCGGTGCCACCGGCGAGGACGAGCAGGAGCTGCCCGACCGGCAGGGCGACCCCGGCGGTGCCGCGGGTGATGCCCTGGGCGTAGGTGGTGAGCACCGCGAACGCGATCCCGAGGCCGAGCACGACGGCGATCGCGACGGCGACCGCGGTCTCCCAGCCGAGCATCCGCCGGACCTGACGACGGGTGGTGCCGATCAGCCGCAGCGCGGTGAACTCCTGGCGGCGGTCGGTGATGCTCATGGCGAGGGTGTTGAGCACCGCGATGGCGACGAAGGCGATGATCAGGCCCAGGGTGACGTAGCCGATCTGGGCACTCGTCCGGTTGCCCGCGGCCTGCGCGGCGGCGCGGTCCAGGACCCCGATGCCGGGCTCGGCCCGCAGCGCCGCGGCCAGCGCCTCCCGGGTGACGCCCTCGCCCCGGACCAGCAGATTGTCGTCGAGGGGGACGTCGACGTGCGCGGCGACCAGGCCGTGCGCGAGGGTCAGGTCCCCGAAGCCCAGGCCCCGGGCGTACAGGGCGACGACGGTGAGCTCCGCCGGGGTGCCGTCGGCGAGGGTGAGCCGGATCCGCTGGCCGAGCCGGTAGCCCAGCCCGTCCGCGGCCGCCGCCGTACCGTCCGCCAGCGCGCCGAGGTCGCCGGTGGTCACCGCGAGGTCGAGGGTGTCGGTCAGCCGCTCCGGCGAGACCGCCTGCACGCTGCGCCTGGTCAGGCCGTCACGGACCTGGGTGTGCAGCACCCGGGTCACGGTCCGCACCCCGGGGACGGCGGCGACCGACCCGGCGGCGGAGGCGGGCACCCGCGGCCCGACCACGAAGTCGGCGACGCTCCCCCGGTCGCGCTGCTCCCCCGCGGCGCCGTCGACGGTGGTCTGGGTGAACAGGATGGTGCAGGCCATCGCGACCAGCAGGGTCAGCGGGGTGACCACCGAGGCCAGCCGGTGCGCGGCGGCCCGCAGGTTGTGGGCGGCGAGGTAGCCGCCGACCCGGGACGCCCGCAGCGGCAGGCCCAGCACCGCGACACCGACCCGGGCGACCAGCGGGCCGAGCAGCGACAGCGCCGTGCACCACAGCAGGACGGCGATGAAGCAGACCGGGGTGGACGCCTGGTCCGAGTGCAGCGCGGTGAGCAGCGCGGTGAGGACGACGGCGCCGACGGTGGCGAGGACGCCGAGGACGATCCGGGCCCAGCCCAGCCGCGGCGGCTTCAGCTCGGCCTCGCCGAGGGCCTCCACCGGCTTGATGGCGGTGGCCCGCCGGGCCGAGATCCGGGCGGCGCCCCAGCCGGCCAGCAGGGTGGCGCCGGCGGCGGCGATCACGGGGAACGGGGAGAGGACGACCGGGATGTTCGCGGGGATCACGTCCAGGGCGACGAACCGGTCGTGGAGCCAGTCGCCCAGCGGCAGGCCGGCGGCGGCGCCGAGCACTCCGGCGGCCAGGCCCACGGTGAGCGCCTCGCCGCCGATCATCTTCCGGACCTGTCGTCCGGTCGCGGCGACGGCGCGCAGCACGGCGATCTCGCGCTGACGCTGCTGGATCGACAGGCCGAAGGTGCCGACGACGACCAGCAGGGCGACGAGCAGCGAGGTACCGGCCAGCACGGCGCCCATGCTGACCAGGCGCACCCGGGCGTTGGCGGCGTCGGGGAACTCCACCGGTCCGCGGTCGTCGCCGGTGCGGACGACGGCGGCCGGGGCGGTCGGGGTGGCCGGAGCCGGGACGCTCCGGAGCAGGGCCTCGACATCGGCGCCGGCCGAGGGCGCGGCCGGGAACACGCCGATCGCGCTGACCAGGCCGTCGTGGCCGGCGAGCTGCCGGGCCCGCTCGGGGGCGAAGAACACCGCGGTCTGGCTCGCGAAGCCCTGGGCGGTGACGCCGACCACGCGGACGGTCGACGTCCCCGCGGCGGTCCGGGCCCGCACGGTGGAGCCGGCGGACAGGTGCGTCCGGGCGGCGGTGGCCGCGTCCAGCACGATCTCGTCGGCGGCCGACGGCGCGTTCCCCGAGGCCAGCGTCAGACCGGCCAGCGGCGCGGACTCCCAGCCGTGGCCCCACGAGTCGCGCGAGGGGCCGCCGGGGAGCAGCACCGGGAACGTCACCTCGGTGGTGACGGCCTCGACCGAGGGCAGGGCCTTGATGCGCTCGGCGAGGGCGGCGGACACCCAGGCGTGGTCGGCGATCGGCTTGGCCTTCTCCTTGACCTTCCCCTTGCCCTTGTTCTCGACGTGGTGGACGTCCTGGTCCCCGGCGACCACGATCGGCACGCCCGCGTACCGCTCGGGCTGAACGCCGCCGAGCAGTCCGGTGGCCAGCAGCGTTCCGCAGCCGCAGACCAGCGCCGCGGCGCAGAACAGGGCGACGAAGGCGCCGGCGAACCCGGCCTTGCGGTACCGGAGGGTGGCGAAGGCGAAGCTGAGCATCATCGGTTCCACGCTCCCAGGCGGATCATGCGGTCGGCGACCTTGGCGGCGGTCGGCGCGGACATCGTGTCGGCGACCCGGCCGTCGGCCAGGAACAGCACCTCGTCGGCGTAGGAGGCGGCGACCGGGTCGTGGGTGACCATGACGATGGTCTGGCCGAACTCGTCGACGGTCTGCCGGAGCAGGGTCAGCACCTCGCGGGCGGTCATGGTGTCCAGGGCGCCGGTGGGCTCGTCGGCGAAGAGCACCTCGGGGTCCGGGATCAGGGCCCGGGCGATGGCGACGCGCTGCTGCTGGCCGCCGGACAGCTGGCCCGGGCGGTGTCCGGTCCGCTCCCGCAGCCCCACCCGCCCGACCAGTTCGGCCAGCCGCCCGGCGTCGGCCCGGCGGCCGGCCAGGCGCAGCGGAAGCGTGATGTTCTGCTCGACGGTCAGCGACGGGATGAGGTTGAAGGCCTGGAACACGAACCCCGCGCGCTCCCGGCGCAGTTCGGTCAGCTTGGTCTCGCTGAGCCGCGACAGGTCGGTGTCGCCGAGCCGGACGGTCCCGGAGCTCGGGCGGTCCAGGCCGGCCGCGCAGTGCAGGAAGGTGCTCTTGCCCGAACCCGAGGGCCCCATCACGGCGGTGAAGCCGCCCTTGGGCAGCCGCACCGTCACCTCGCGCAGCGCGGCGACCGCGCCCCGCCCCTTGCCGTAGACCTTGCTCACGGCTTCCAAAGTGATCGCTTCGCTCATGTCCTCAAGCCTGCCGATCCGCGAACTCCCGGGACAGGGAACGGATCACGAGCGACCCGTGACATCGTCACGGGTAGGGTCGTCGCATGATCAGACTCCTGCTGGCGGAGGACCAACACGTGGTACGCGGCGCCCTGGTGGCGCTGCTGGAGTTGGAGCCCGACCTGGAGGTCGTGGCCCAGGCCGGCTCGGCCGACGACGTGGTGCCGCGCGCCTTGGTCGTCACACCCGACGTGGCGGTGCTCGACATCGAGATGCCGGGGCGCACCGACGGCCTCCAGGCAGCCGCCGCACTGAAGGAGAAGCTGCCGAACTGCCGGACCCTGATGCTCACTTCGAACGGCCGCCCCGGGCTGCTCCGTCGGGCCCTGGACGCGAAGGTCGACGGCTTCCTGCTGAAGACCGCCCCGCCGGAGGAGCTGGTGGCGGCGATCCGGCAGGTGGCGGGCGGCGGCCGGGTGCTGGACCGGGGGCTCGCCGTGGCGGCCTGGGACCTTGCGGACAACCCGCTGACACCGCGGGAGAACGGCGTGCTGCGGGAGCTGGCCGAAGGCGCCGAACCCCCGGAGATCGCGGCGCGGCTGCACCTGTCGACGGGGACGGTCCGCAATGTGCTGACCGCGGTCGTCGGCAAGCTCAACGCCCGGAACCGGACGGACGCGGTGCGGATCGCGCGCGAGGCGGGCTGGCTGTAGGACACGGCTCCGCCCTGTGGCGGGCTGCGGGCCGCAGGCGGGGGGCGCAAGGCAGCGGGGCGACGGGGCACCTGGGCGGGCCGGGGGCCGGCCTCAGCCCGCGGGCACCTCGGCGCGCAACAGGTACCAGCCGTCGTCCGGACCGGCCACCAGGGTGCCGCCGATGGCGGTGAGCCGGACGGTCAGGCCGCCGACCCCGGAGCCGGGTGCGCTGACACCGTCCGCCACCCCGTCGTTCTCGACCTCCAGCCGCACCGACGCCCCGTCCGCCGACGTGGCGATGCGCGCGTGGCGGGCGGAACTGTGCCGCAGGATGTTGGTGACGGCCTCGCGGAGCACCACGCTCAGCACGGCTCCCGCCGCCGCCGGCACCGGTCCGTCGTCGACCTCCACCTTGATCGCGGCTGCCTCCAACACCGCTGTCGCCGAGGCCAGTTCGGCGGCGAACGACAGCCGGGGACTGTCGCTGACCACCGTCCGCAGCTCGCTCTCCCCGCGCTCGGCCAGCCGCACGATGTCCCGCAGCTCGGCCCGGGCGCGGCCGGCGTCCTGGTCCGCCAGGCGCCGGGCGAGTTCCGCCTTGAGCAGGATCGCGGTCAGTCCGTGGCCGAGCAGGTCGTGCAGGTCGCGGGCGGCGCGCAGCCGCTCGGTCACGACCGCGGCCCGGGCCAGCCCCGCCCCCGCCCGTTGGAGTTCCCGCACCAGGCGGACCAGGCGCAGCACCCCGTAGACGACGACGCAGGTGACCAGGGCGTCGACGGCGGCGAGCAGCGCGGGTGCCGGGCCGCCGCCGGTGATCACGCCGCCGGCCACCACCGCCGCCGCGGCGAGCGCCGCACCGGCCCGCAGCGGCAGGGCGATCAGCACCGAGCCGGCGAGGATGCCGACGGTGCCGATCCAGTTCCGCCCGAACCAGGGCAGCGGGGCGAGGGCGAAGGCCGCCGAGGCGAGCAGCACGAGCCGGGCGTGGCGCGGCGAGTCCTGGGTCGCGAAGCGGATCTGGAGCGCGCAGAAGGCCAGCAGGCACGGGACGCCGAGCCAGAGCAGCGCCACCGGCACCAGCAGCACGGCCTTGACCCAGAAGGTGCCCAGGACGAGGAAGTACAGGCCGAGCGCCGTCCGCAGTTCGGGCGGATCGGCGGAGGCCGTCGGCGCGGGGGTGGCCCCGACCGCCGCCTCGACGGCGAACCGGCCGTCCGGCTCCAGACCGGCCGTCAGCCGCCCTCCGACGGCGCGGACCCGGTCGGCGAGGCCGTCCAGGAGGTCCGCCCCGAGCGCGGCCGTCGGCACGCCGTCGCTGACCACGCGCAGCACCACCTGCCCGGCCCGCTCGCCGGTGACGATCTCGCACCGCCGCGCGTCGCCGACCCGCACCACCGCGGTGACCGCTTCGCGCAGCACCGCCGCCAGCACCGTCCCGGCCGGGCCGAGCGGCTCCGAGTGCCGCACCCGGAGGTCGGCGGTGATCCCCGCGGACGTGAGCAGGGCCCGGGCGCTGGCCGCCTCGGGTGCCAGCGACAGGCTGCGCAGCTCGGCCGCGGTGGCGCGGGTCGCCGCCAAGGTCCGGCGCGCGGCGGCGATCAGCGGGTCCAGGACCGCCGGGTCGTCCCGGCGCGCCAGGCCGTGCACCTCCCGCAGCCCCGCGGCGAGTTCGGCCTGCAGGCTGGACGCGAGGCGCAGCCGCTCGGCGGTCACGGCGGAGGCCGCCAGCGTGAGCCGGGCGGCGTGGGCGCGCGTCGCGAACAGCGCGAGCGTGGTGACGGCGTACAGCATGATGCCGCCGATCGCGACGATGAGCGTCAGGTCGGCGGTGTCGCGCGCACTGCCCGACCGGGCCAGCTCGACCAGGGCCGCGCAGCCGACGAACAGCGCCAGCGACACGCGGCGGCGTTCGAGCAGCAGCGAGGCGGCGGGGAGGCAGAGCAGGCCGATCGAGGCACCCAGCGGGACCACGGCCAGCCAGCCGACGGCCAGTTCGGCGGCCGTCCAGGCCACCGGCGGCGCCGTCGGGGCGATCCGCCGCACCGCCGGCGAGGTGTGGCGGAGCTGCGCCACCACCAGCGTGAGGCAGGCCGCCGCCACGGCGAGACCGGCCCCCGGCTCGGCCGGTACCCTTGCCAGCCCCTTGAGGACGTGCACCGAGGCCACGGCGGCGGCGACCGCGACGACCAGCGCGTGCGACAGCCTCGACGCGATGTCCTTGCCCGGTGCCCCCTCCACCCCGGCATGCTACGCGCAGGACGATCAAGGACGAACCTGTCGGTTCACCCGAATCGGGGCCGCGAATCCGCACCCCCGGTACCGGCGGGGTGCGCGGCCCCCCGCCCCGCGGAGCGCGGCCCGGCTGGACGGGGCTTCCCTTGCCCGACGCATTGGTCTGGTCCAAACTGATCGCCGGTCGGGCCTGCGCCGGGCCGGCCCGCGCACCACCCGCGGTGCCGCCGCCGGTCATGGCCGGCAGGTCGCGGTCGTCGGACGAGGGGGATGCCATGGCGGAGCGGACGTCGGCCACCGGGCCGGCCCGGGGATGCCCGGCAGGCGAGCCGGACCCGTTCGGCCCAAGGCTGCGGTCGTTGCGCCGACGCGCCGGGCTGAGCCAGGAGGCGGCCGCGTCACGGGCCGGGATCAGTACCAGGGCGCTGCGCGACATCGAGCACGGCCGGGTCCGCCGGCCCCAGTCGCGCACCCTCCGGCACCTGGCCGGGGCGCTGGGCCTGACCGACGGCGAGCGGGCGGACCTGCTGGCCGCCACCCGCACCGGGCCACCGCGCGGCGCCGGCCGGCCGCGTCTGCTGATCCTCGGCCCGCTCGCCCTCCAACGCGGCCGGGCCCCGCTCCCCGTCACCGGCCCGATGCTGCGCCGCCTGCTCGGGCTGCTGGCGCTCAAGCACCCCGGACCCGCCACCCCGCAGGAGATCACCGACGTCCTCTGGCCGGCCGGGCCGCCCGGCTCCCACCAGAGCCTGGTCCACACCTACGTCAGCCAGGCCCGCCGGCTGCTGGACCCGGGCGGCCCGGGGAACAGCCCGGGCAACGGCCCGGCGCCGACCGTGGTCCGGACGCCCACCGGCTACCTGCTGGCAGCGCCCCGGAGCCGGCTCGACCTCGGCCACTTCGACGAGCTGCTGGACCGGGCGGAACGCGCGCACCGCACGCCGGACCGGGCAGCCGCGTACGAGTCGCTGACCCAGGCCCTGCGCTGGTGGCGGGGCCCGGTGCTCGCGGACGCCGATCCGGCACTGCGTCAGCACCCGGCCGCGGTGGCGGCCAACGAGCGACGGGTCAGGGCGGCGCTGCTGCACGCCGACACCGCGCTGCTGCTGCGCCGCCCCGGGGAGGCCGTGCCGGTGCTGTGGGACCTGGTGAACACCGAACCGCTGCACGAGGGTCTGCACGCCCGGCTGATCCTCACCCTCGCCGGCAGCGGGGAACAGGCCGCCGCGCTCCAGGTGTTCACCCGCCTGCGCGACCGGCTGGACGGGGAACTGGGCGTCACCCCCGGCGCCGAGGTCCGCGACGCCCACCTGCGGGTCCTGCGCCGGCAACTGCCCCTCGCACGGCAGCACGACCGCGCGGGGCCGGCCGAACACCCCGCGCCCGCCGAGCACCCCGCGCCGGCCGGCCGCACGGCACCCCCCGACCGGCCCGCGCCGGCCGGCCCGCCCCCGGCCCAACTGCCCGCCGGGACCGGCACCCACGTCGGGCGGCACCGACAGCTGCGGGTGCTGGACACCCTCGTCGCACCCGACCCCGCGCGGCGCCCGCCCCTGGTCGTGGTGGTCGGCCCGCCCGGGATCGGCAAGACCGCCCTCGCCACGCACTGGGCGCACGCGCGGCGCGAACACTTCAGGGACGGGCAGCTGTTCGTGGACCTGCGCGGCCGCTCCCGGCTTCCGGCGCTGCGCCCGGCCGACGTCCTCGCGCAGTTCCTCCGGGCCCTGGGCACACCGCCCGACCAGCTGCCCGCGGACGTGGACGAGGCCGCGGCGCTGTACCGCACGCTGCTCGCCGACCGGCACACGCTGATCGTGCTGGACAACGCGCGCGACGCCGAGCAGGTCAGGCCGCTCATCCCCGGCGCCCGGGACTGCGCGGTGGTGATCACCAGCCGCAGCCGGCTCGCCGGTCTGGTCGCCGACAACGGCGCCCGCCGGCTCAGCCTGGACCCGCTCGACCCGGACGAGGCCGGCCGGCTGCTGGGCAGCATCGTCGGCGACTGCCGGGTGGCGGCCGAGCCGGACGCGGCCCGCGGGCTCGTGCGGCTGTGCGGCGGTCTGCCCCTGGCCATCCGGATCGCCGGTGCCAACCTGGTGGCCCGCGACACCGGCATCGCCGACCACTGCACCGGGCCGGCCGGCGACGGCGGGGCGGCCCGCGACACCGGCATCGCCGACCACTACGCCGAGTTGGCCGGCGACGACCTGCTCGGCCGGCTTCGTGTCGAGGGGGACGGCCGCTCCACCGTACGGGCCGCCTACGACCTCTCCTACCGCGCGCTCCCGGCCGAGGCCCGGCGGATGTTCCGGCTCCTGAGCCTGATGCCCGGCCCGGACCTCAGCGTGGACGGTGCCGCGACGCTGGCGGACTCGACCTCCGCCGAAACAGCCGGGCTGCTGGCGAGCCTGGCGGACGCCCACCTGGTACGGGAACGGGCGGCCGGCCGGTTCGGGCTGCACGGCCTGCTGCGCCGCTACGCCCGCGAGTTGGTCGGCGAGGAGGAGGCGCGCACCGCCCGGCAACGGCTCTCCCGGGCGACGGACCGCGCCACCTCACCCTGAACGCCGGCCCGCGCCGACCACCAACCCGGTCCGACCACCAGCCCGGTCCGACCACCGGCGCGGCGGCAGGACGACGGTCCGGCAGTCTCCGCGGTTCTGCCGGTCCGCCCGGGCCGATCGTCGGCCGGCCGGGAGAACAGCAGGTCAGCACTGGTGAGTTCGGCCGGCACCGGCCTCCCGGGGCGGCTCCGGTCCTCTGGTCCGACTGGAGGGGCCCGACCAGGCCGGCTCCGTACGGTGGTCGCACCGCAAGGCCGTTCCCCGTGCCGATTCATGAGGTGACACGTTGCCGCAGCTCACCACTCCCTTCCCCACCGCTCGCACGGCGGCGTCCCCGACCCCGCCCCCGGGACACCGCCTGATCCGCCGTCACCTTCGCCGCCTCGTGGCACCGACCCCGAGGAGCGCCGCCGCGTGAGCCGGTACGACCACCTCGCCTACACCCCGGCGGTGCGCCGGGTCCAGCAGGAGATGGGCAGCGCCACGGCGGCCGACCGCCGCCTGCGGGGGCCGGGCGAGGAGGCCGAGCCGCTCACCGGCGCCGAGGCCGACTTCATCCGCGGCCTCGACGGCTTCCTGTTCGCCAGCGTGGGCGAGACCGGCTGGCCGTACGTCCAGTTCCGGGGCGGCCCGGCGGGGTTCGTCCACGTCCTGGACGAGCACACCCTCGGCTACCTGGACGTCCGGGGCAACCGGCAGTACATCACCACCGGCAACCTGCGCGCCGACGACCGGGTCGCGCTCTTCTTCCTCGACCACGCCCGCCAGACCCGCCTCAAGCTGTTCGGCCACGCCACCGCCGTACCGGCCGGCGCGGACCCGGCGCTGGCCCGGCGGCTGGGCTCGCCGCGCACCGACGGCACGGTCGAGCAACTCGTCACCATCCGGGTCAAGGCCACCGCCTGGAACTGCCCCCACCACATCACCCCCCGCTTCAGCCGACGCGAACTCTCCGACGCCCTGGCCCCGGTCCACGACCGCGTCGCCCGGCTGGAGCGGGAGAACGCCGCCCTGCGCGCGGAACTCGCCACCCGGCACGACACCGCCTGGGACCACACCGCCTCGGACAACACCACCGGACACGACACCGCCGGACACGACACCGCCCGGGACGACCGCCACCGACACCCCGACCGATGAAGACCACGATCAACGACCGAAGGCCCGAACAGTCATGGAACAGTGCCTGACCGACCCCACCGCGGCCGCGACACCCTCGCGACTCCAGGACCGGCCCGCCGGAGCGCCGCCGACCGGAGAACCGTCGACCGGGGAACCGGCGATCTGGTCCCGCAACTTCCGCCGCTACTTCACCGCCCGCAGCGCCGGCCTGCTCAGCTGGGCCATGCTGCCGGTCGCGGTCTCGGCCGGCCTGCTCAGCGGCGGGTACGGCCTGGACACCGCGGGCTACGCGATGGCCTTCCTGGTGGCCCCGTTCGCCGGACTGGTGCTGTTCGGCGGGGTGCTCGCCGACCGGTTCACCGCCCGCCGAATGATGATCATCGCCGACCTGGCCAACCTCACCGCCCACCTGCTGCTCGCCGTCCTGTTCACGCACGGCATCGACCACCTCTGGCAGCTCTACGCGCTACTGGTGGTGGCCGGAACCGCCAACGCGCTGTTCCAGCCGGGCTCCGCCTCGACCGTCCCGCTGGTGGCCCGGGACGTCCAGGGCGCCAACGGGGTGCTGCGCACCTCCGAGGCGCTCACCGGGCTGGGCGGCCCGGCGCTGGCCGGCGTCCTGGTCGGCTTCGGAGCCACCGGCTGGGTGATGGTGATCTCCGCCGTCGCCTACGGCACCAGCGCGGTCTGCCTGTTCGCGCTCCGGCTCGGACCGGTCCCCACCCCGCCGGCCGGCGGGAGCCTCTGGCGCGACCTGGCGATCGGCTGGCAGGAGTTCCGCGCCCGGAGCTGGCTCTGGGGCGTGATCGCGATCTGGATGTTCTTCGCGGTGCTCTCCTGGGGACCACAGCTCTCGGTGGCCGCCGGCGTCATCGTGGTCGAGCACGGCGCGACCGCCTTCGGCCTGCTCAACGCCGCACTGGGCGCCGGCACCGTGGCCGGCGGCCTGCTGGCGATCCGCTACAAGCCCGAACGCCCGCTCGCCGCCGGGGCCGTGGCGATGCTGACCTACCCGCTCTACCCGCTCGGCATCGTGCTCGGCTGGCCGGTCTGGCTGCTCGCCGCCGCCCAGGTCGCGGTCGGCGCCGGGATCGGCGTCTGGGGCGTCATGTGGGCCACCAGCGTGCAGACCCAGGTGCCGGGCGAGGTGCTCAACCGCGTCCACGCCTACGAGGTCGCGGGATCCGTCGGCATGTACCCGATCGGCAGCGCGCTGGCCGGCCCGGCCGTCGGGGCCTTCGGCACCGACCGCGTGCTCCTGGTCGGCGTCGCGGTCGCCCTCCTCACCGCCCTCGCCCTCCTGACCGCCCGCCCGATCCGCACCCTCGGCCGCATCCCGACCCGCACCTGAACCGGACAACACGAAAGCCCCAGGTCGCTGACCTGGGGCTTTCGGTACGGAGCGGGCGACGAGAATCGAACTCGCGCTATAAGCTTGGGAAGCTCATGTTCTACCATTAAACTACGCCCGCCTGACGAGCCGTCACAGACCGCTCGATCTGCCCTCACTGTACCCCATGCGTGACGCCCGTTGCACAGGTGACCCGGGGCCGTGGCGGAGCCGCCCGGGGCGGGGGCGGAGGCGTACTGTGTGGGCCGCGTGAGAGTGCTCCGGCGGGTGGGTTCCGGGGCGGCGAGGCATCCTGCGGAATGTCCGGAACATCCCCTAATGTGACGCTGCCCCGAGCGCTCCGCCGTTCGGGGTGCGATGAGTACGGGTGAGTACCGGGTAAGGATGGGAAGGGGACCGATGGAGCAGCGCGCCGTCGTTCGTTGTGCCGAGGGGCACTTGTTCAGCACCACCACGTTCCCGATGCAGAACCTCGGGCCGGGCCGGCTGGGGCCCGGGCGGCTGATCCGCTGTCCGCAGTGCGGACGGCTGCGCAGTTCGGTGCTGGCCGACGTACGGGAGCTGTCCGCGCCGCAACTGGCCCGGGCGATGCGGCTGGAGGCCGCGGAGTTCCTGGCCTGACGGCGGACACCAGGACGGAACGGGCCCCGGGCGATTCGTCCGGGGCCCTGTCGTGCACGTAACCTCGAAGCGTGCTGCTCTCTGACAAGGACATTCGGGCCGAGATCGACAAGGGCCGGGTCATGATCGACCCGTTCGACCCCTCGATGATCCAGCCCTCCAGTATCGATGTGCGGCTGGACCGCTTCTTCCGGGTGTTCGAGAACCACCGGTACCCGCACATCGACCCCTCCGAGGAGCAGCCGGACCTGACCCGGCTGGTCGAGCCGGAGGGCGACGAGGCGTTCATCCTGCACCCCGGCGAGTTCGTGCTGGCGTCGACCTACGAGGTCATCACGCTGCCGGACGACGTGGCCTCGCGGCTGGAGGGCAAGTCCAGCCTGGGCCGGCTCGGCCTGCTGACGCACTCCACGGCCGGCTTCATCGACCCCGGCTTCAGCGGGCACGTCACGCTGGAGCTGTCGAACGTCGCGACGCTGCCGATCAAGCTGTACCCGGGGATGAAGATCGGACAGCTCTGCCTGTTCCGGCTCTCCTCGCCCTCCGAGCACCCCTACGGCTCCGCGCGGTACGGCTCGCGCTACCAGGGCCAGCGCGGCCCGACGCCGTCCCGCTCGTTCCTGAACTTCCACCGCACGAAGGTCTGAGCGGAGCGGAGGCAGCACGCGGCACGCACGACGGGCGGCCACCCCTGGACGAAGGGGTGGCCGCCCGCGGCGTTCAGGCCCGCTCGGGGCGGGTGACGGCGACCAGCTCGCTGCCGTCCTCGGAGAGCCGCAGCTCGGTGCGGAGCCCGGCCAGCTCGCCGAGGTGGTGCAGGTGGGTGCCGCCGCAGAAGATCTGCGCGGAGCCCTCGGGCAGCTCGCAGTGCCACTGGCGGCGGGCGGTGAGCTCGGGGCCGGGCACGTCGATGCGGACCGGGGCGTCGGCGGCCACCCAGGCGGCCAACTGCCGGTTGACCTCGTCGGTGAGGGCGGGCAGGGCGTCGGCGAGGGCCGGGAAGTCCTCGGTCGCCTCGGCGGTGAACCCCTTCTTGCGGAGCGACTTGCCGAGCCGGTAGGTGTCGGTGCTCGCCTCGGTGTCCATCACCGAGGAAGCCATCGCGAGGCTGTCGAAGTCCGGGTTGCCGAAGGCGTCGGAGCGGCCCGGGTCCTTGCGCCAGCGCGGTGCGAGGGCGGCGTTCAGGGCGAGGGCGAGCAGGTGGCAGCCGCTGTGCGAAGCGCAGAGCGCGGCACGCCGGCCGGGGTCGACGGCGAGGGCCGCGGTCTTGCCGGCGAGGTCGCCCGGGTCGCCCTCGACCACGTGCAGGACCAGCCAGGACCACTCCTCGTCACCGCGTCGGACCGGGATGTCGGCACCGACCAGCGGCGCGCCGCCGTCCGGGCCCACCGCGCCGGTCAAGCAGTCGACGACGGCCAGTTCGGTGCCGTCCACGGTGAGGGTGCCGAGGTCGGCCGGCTGGTCGGGCCAGGTGTGGTCGAGCGGGTGGAACGGCGTCGCCGCGGTGACGACCGCGGAGCGGCCGCCGTCCAGCGGGTGCACCGCGAGCACCGGGGACTCGCCGGTCACCGCCCCGGCCGGAAAGCTGACGTGGGTGGTGGGGAGGCTCATGCCGGGCTCCGTGCGGGTGAGGGTGGTGGAAGCGGAACGGGCCCCGATGGCGGGGCCCGTCGACCATTCTCCCCCGGGCCCGCGACGGGCGGCCCTCGGTTCCTCAGCCCAGGGTGGGCAGCTTGATCAGCACCAGCAGCGCCAGGAGCTGCAGCACGGCGGCGCCGGCCGCCTTGCCCCACGGCAGGTCGTGCAGCCGGCGCACCATCGTGGTCAGCAGCACCGCGCAGAGCAGCCAGGTGGCCCAGCCGACGACCTGGACGACCATGTTGTCGGACGGCAGCACGAGCGCCAGCAGCAGCCGGGGCGCGTCCGTCGTCCAGCCGATCAGCACCGCCAGGCCGACGGTGGACTTCCACGGGCCGTCCCCGCCGAACTGGCGGGCCAGCGCGAACGTCACGGCGCCGAGGGTGGCACCGGCCAGGGTGAAGCCGATCGCGGCGACGACCATGGCGGTCAGCGCGCTGGTGAAGGTCGAGTTGACCACGTCGTCGTGGGTCAGGCCGATGCCGAGCACGGCCAGCGCGCCGTACAGCAGCGAGACGGTGAGCGCGGGCAGCCAGACCTGGTGGTCGCGGGTGCGGTCGAAGGTCGCGGTCGGGCTGCGGAAGATCCCGATCAGCAGTTCGCGCCAGCGTGGACGCGGGCCCGCGGTGTGCGGGGCGGCCTGGCCGCCGGCCCGGTAGACCGCGACGTTGTCGTCCTGGCCGTAGCCCGGCTCCTGGCCGTAGCCGTAGCCCTGGTCGTGTCCCTGCTCGTAGCCCTGCTGGTACCCCTGGTCGTAGCCGCCCTGCGGGTACCCCTGCTGCGGGTACGGCTGCTGCCCGTACTGCGCCGGGTACCCCTGCTGCGGGTACGGCTCGCCCGCGTACGGGTCCGTGCCGGTCGGGAAGGCCCGGGTGTGACCGGGCTGGTCGGCGGCGTACGGGTCGTACCCACCGGGCCCGCCGCCCTGACCCCCACCGTGCCCCCCGCCCGGCCCGCCGCCCTGACCGCCCGCGGGCGCACCGCCGGGCTCTCCCGGGCGCGGCGCCGTCCCCCGGTGCGGAGCCGTGAAGTACTCCGGACCGTCCTCCTGCCCGTACCCCCCGGGCGCCCCCGCCGAGGGGGGAGGAGCCGACCACCCGCCGCGGGGGTCGGCGCCCTGACCGCTGTCGTATCGATTACCAGCCACGGTTCGAAGGTACCCGCCCGGCCCGCTCCGCGTCGGTCGGGCACCGAGCCGGGGCCGGTTTGCAGCGAGCCTGTGACGACGGTGCTCCCCCGCCCGGCGCCGGAGCGCGGACGGGGGAGGCCGGGGCCCCGGGCGCCGCGGCGCCGGAGCTACCGCTGCGCGCTCACGGCCGGCGCGTGCACCGCCGCGGCCGCCGAGGCACCGGCCGGGCAGCCGCCCGGACCGGCCGAGGTGCGGACCGCGCCGACCGGCAGCAGCGTCCCGCAGGCGACCCGGATGCCGGTCGGCAGCTCGTTGTCCGACTCGACGATCGCGCCGTCGCCGATCACCGCGCCGTCCAGCGCCGTGCGGTCGCCGACGGTCGCGTAGGCACCCACGATCGAGTCCTTGACCAGGGTGTCCGGGCCGATCGACGCGCCGGGCAGGATCACGCTGCCCTCGACGATCGCGCCGGCCTCGACCACCGCGCCCTCGGAGACCACGGTGCCGCCGCTCAGCACCGCGCCGGGGTGGACGGTCGCACCGGGCAGCAGCAGGGCGTCGCCGGTGGGGCCGGGGACGGCCGGGGAGTCGACCTTGCCGAGCACGAGGTCGGCCGAGCCGCGGACGAAGGCCGCCGGCGTGCCGAGGTCCAGCCAGTACGAGGTGTCCACCACGCCGCGCAGCAGCGCGCCGGTGGCCAGCAGCTCGGGGAAGGTCTCGCGCTCGACGGAGACCTCCCGGCCGGCCGGGATGCGGTCGATGACCGAGCGGGTGAAGACGTAGCAGCCGGCGTTGATCTGGTCGGTGACGATCTGCTCGGGCGTCTCCGGCTTCTCCAGGAACTCCAGCACCCGCCCGTCGCCGTCGGTCGGGACGAGCCCGAAGGCACGCGGGTCCTCGACCCGGGTGAGGTGCAGCGTGACGTCGGCCCCGGCGGCCACGTGGCCGTCGCGCAGGGCGGCGATGTCGACGCCGGAGAGGATGTCCCCGTTGAAGACCAGGACCGGCTCGTCGGGGCCGCAGGTCAGCCCGGAGGCGGCGTTGCGGATGGCGCCGCCGGTGCCGAGCGGCTCCCGCTCGGTCAGGTAGACCAGCTCGATGCCGTACGGGGTCCCGTCCTGGAAGTGGTCCTCGAAGACCTCGGCCAGGTAGGAGGTGGCGAGCACCACGCGGGTCACCCCGGCCGCGGCCGCGCGGGCCAGCTGGTGCGCGATGAACGGGACGCCCGCCACGGGCAGCATGGGCTTGGGGGTGTGGGTGGTCAGCGGACGCAGTCGCGTGCCCTTACCACCGACCAGCATGATCGCCTCGGTCATGGTCTGCGCTGTTCCCCTTGTGGTCTCCGCGGCCCGGCCCGGCGGGCCGGTACCTCCGTCAGTGGTCTGGACACCCGCCCGGACGGCCGGAACGGGTCGACCGGCACGGGGCCGGTCCGGCGCCTACTGTATTTCCTTCCCACGCGGGCGCTGCCGGGCGGTCCGCCGGTTGGTGCCCCGCCCGGTGCGCGGCGGCCCGGGGAACGCGGTGCGAAGTCGGGTGGAAAGCCGGGTGGGACCCGGTGGGAGCCGGGCGAAAAGCCCGGCCCGGCGGGCGCTCGTCGCACCCACCGGGCCGGGCAGTTGTAGCAGAACTGTCGAACAGCCGAACAGCCGGGCCGGCGCCACCGGTCAGGCGTCGACGGTCTCCACCGTCTCGGCCGGCGGCGCCGCCTTCACCGAGTCGAGCAGCAGCTGGGCCACGTCGACCACCTTGAGGTGCTCCTTGGCCGCGCCCTCGTTCTTCTTCCCGTTGACCGAGTCGGAGAGCATCACCAGGCAGAACGGGCAGGCGGTGGAGACGATGTCCGGGTTGAGCGACAGCGCCTCGTCCACGCGCTCGGTGTTGATCCGCTTGCCGATGCGCTCCTCCATCCACATCCGCGCACCGCCGGCGCCGCAGCAGAAGCCGCGCTCCTTGTGCCGGTGCATCTCCTGCTGGCGCAGACCCGGGACCTTGTCCATGATCTCGCGCGGCGGGCTGTAGACCTTGTTGTGCCGGCCCAGGTAGCAGGGGTCGTGGTAGGTGATCAGGCCCTCGACCGGGTTCACCGGGACGAGCTTGCCCTCGTCGATCAGGTGCTGCAGCAGCTGGGTGTGGTGGATGACCTCGAAGTGGCCGCCCAGCTGCGGGTACTCGTTGGCGATGGTGTTGAAGCAGTGCGGGCAGGTGGCGACGATCCGCTTCTTCGGAGCGTCCTCCAGCGCCGCGTTCAGGGTCTCGACGTTCTGCGCGCCGAGCATCTGGAAGAGGAACTCGTTGCCCAGGCGACGGGCGGAGTCACCGGTGCAGGACTCCTCCTTGCCGAGGATCGCGAACCGCACGCCGGCGGTGTGCAGCAGCTCCGCGAAGGCCTTGGTGGTCTTCTTGGCGCGGTCCTCCAGGGCGCCGGCGCAGCCGACCCAGTAGAGGTACTCGACCTCGGCGGGGTCGATGTCCTCGCCGATCACCGGCACCTCGATGCCGGTCTCCTTCTTGAGCTCCTTGACCCAGTCCAGGCGCGCCTTGGTGGCCATGCCCCACGGGTTGCCCTTGTTCTCCAGGTTCTTGAGCATCGTCCCGGCCTCGGTCGGGAAGGAGCTCTCGATCATCACCTGGTAGCGGCGCATGTCGACGATGTGGTCGATGTGCTCGATGTCCACCGGGCACTGCTCGACGCAGGCGCCGCAGGTGGTGCAGGACCAGAGCACGTCGGGGTCGATGACCCCGCCCTCCTCGGCGGTGCCGATCAGCGGGCGCTCGGCCTCGGCGAGCGCCCCGGCGGGCACGCCGGCCAGCTGCTCGGCGGTGGCCCGCTCCTCGCCCTCCATGTCCTTGCCGCCGCCCGCGAGCAGGTACGGCGCCTTGCCGAAGGCGTGCTCGCGCAGGCTCATGATCAGCAGCTTGGGCGAGAGCGGCTTGCCGGTGTTCCAGGCGGGGCACTGGGACTGGCACCGGCCGCACTCGGTGCAGGTGGAGAAGTCGAGGATGCCCTTCCAGGAGAAGTGCTCGACCTGGGAGACGCCGAACACGGCGTCGTCCGCCGGGTCCTCGAAGTCGATCGGGGCGCCGCCGCTGGTCATCGGCCGCAGGGCGCCGAGCGCGGTGCCGCCGTCCTCCTCGCGCTTGAAGTAGATGTTGAAGAAGGCGAGGAAGCGGTGCCAGGCCACGCCCATCGACGGGTTGACGCCGATGGTGATCGCCCAGGCGAAGGAGATGCAGATCTTCAGCATCGCGAAGAGGTAGATCAGGTTCTCCAGCGTGCCGTGCGACAGGCCCTTGAAGGCCAGCACGAGCGGGTAGGAGATCAGGTACTTCGCCTCGTACGAGCCGACGTTCTCCAGCGCGCCCTCCAGGCCGCGCAGGATCATGATGCAGAGGCCGATGCCGAGGATCGTGTACTCGACGTAGAAGGCCTGCCAGGCGATCGAGCCGGCGAACCGGGACTTGCGGCCGGACCGCGACGGCAGGCTGAGCAGCCGGATCACGATCAGGGTCGCGATGCCCAGGGTGGTGAGCGTGCCGACCAGCTCGGTGAAGAGCTCGTACGGCAGCCAGCCGCCGAGCACCGGCAGCACGAACTCGGCGTCGAACAGCTGGAAGAAGGCGGTCAGCAGGGTCAGGCCGAGGGTGAAGAAGCCCACCGCGACGAACCAGTGCGCGATGCCGACGACGCCCCAGCGGTTCATCCGGGTGTGGCCGACGAACTCGACCGCCACGGTCTTCGCCCGCTGGGCGGGCACGCCGAACCTGGTGGGGTCCGACTGGCCGGTCCGCACCACCCTGAAGATGTACATCGCCGCACGGGCGGCGAGCGCGGTGCCGATCACGAACGTGACCAGCGAGATGACGATCGCTGCTAGCTGCATCGGCTCTCCGTCTCCTGCGGCTTCCCTGGTGAGCAGTCTCTGACCCGGTGAGTGTACTCGTCGGTAACTTCGCGGGCCGACGGCCCGGACATTACCGCCCGCCGGCACTCCTCCAGAAGATGCCCAAGGTATGGCGGCAGTCACGCGAGTCCCTACGCGCCACGCCTTCCGGGCGGGTCGCCCGGAGTTTGCGGCTCAGCAAAGTTGAGCGCCAACGACTCATAGCTGTTGACGCTCTCCGCCGAGTCGTGCATCCTTGAGCCTGTAAAGCTCAACTCTTTCGTGGAGGTACCAACGATGGCACGCGCGGTCGGCATCGACCTCGGTACGACGAACTCGGTCGTCAGCGTCCTTGAGGGTGGCGAACCCACCGTCATCACGAACGCCGAGGGTGCGCGGACCACGCCGTCCGTCGTGGCCTTCGCCAAGAACGGCGAGGTGCTCGTCGGCGAGGTGGCCAAGCGCCAGGCGGTCACCAACGTCGACCGGACCATCCGCTCGGTCAAGCGCCACATGGGCACCGGGTGGAAGATCAACCTGGACGGCAAGGACTTCAACCCCCAGCAGATCAGCGCCTTCGTGCTGCAGAAGCTGAAGCGGGACGCCGAGGCCTACCTGGGCGAGACGGTCACCGACGCCGTCATCACCGTCCCGGCGTACTTCTCCGACTCGGAGCGCCAGGCCACCAAGGAGGCCGGTGAGATCGCGGGCCTCAACGTCCTGCGCATCGTCAACGAGCCCACCGCGGCCGCCCTGGCCTACGGCCTGGACAAGGACGACCAGACCATTCTGGTCTTCGACCTCGGCGGCGGCACCTTCGACGTGTCCCTGCTGGAGATCGGCGACGGCGTCGTCGAGGTGAAGGCCACCAACGGTGACAACCACCTCGGCGGTGACGACTGGGACCAGAAGGTCGTCGACCACCTGGTGAAGGTCTTCCAGGCCGGCCACGGTGTCGACCTGTCCAAGGACAAGATGGCCCTCCAGCGTCTGCGCGAGGCGGCCGAGAAGGCCAAGATCGAGCTGTCCTCGTCCTCCGAGACCTCGATCAACCTGCCCTACATCACGGCCTCCGCCGAGGGCCCGCTGCACCTGGACGAGAAGCTCACCCGGGCCCAGTTCCAGCAGCTGACCGCCGACCTGCTGGAGCGCTGCAAGACCCCGTTCCACAACGTGATCAAGGACGCCGGCATCTCGCTCTCCGAGATCGACCACGTCGTCCTGGTCGGTGGCTCCACCCGGATGCCGGCCGTCGCCGAGCTCGTCAAGGAGATGACCGGCGGGCAGGACGCCAACAAGGGCGTCAACCCGGACGAGGTCGTCGCCATCGGCGCCGCGCTCCAGGCCGGTGTCCTCAAGGGCGAGGTCAAGGACGTCCTGCTGCTCGACGTCACCCCGCTGTCCCTCGGCATCGAGACCAAGGGCGGCATCATGACCAAGCTGATCGAGCGCAACACCACGATCCCGACCAAGCGCTCCGAGATCTTCACCACGGCCGAGGACAACCAGCCGTCGGTGCAGATCCAGGTCTACCAGGGCGAGCGCGAGATCGCCGCGTACAACAAGAAGCTCGGCATGTTCGAGCTGACCGGTCTCCCGCCGGCCCCCCGCGGCCTGCCCCAGATCGAGGTCACCTTCGACATCGACGCCAACGGCATCATGCACGTCGGCGCGAAGGACCTCGGCACCGGCAAGGAGCAGAAGATGACCGTCACCGGCGGCTCCGCGCTGCCGAAGGACGACATCGAGCGCATGATGCGCGAGGCCGAGCAGTACGCGGAGGAGGACCACAAGCGCCGCGAGTCGGTCGAGACCCGCAACCAGGCCGAGCAGCTCGTCTACTCGACCGAGAAGTTCATCGCGGACAACGCGGACAAGCTCCCGGCCGACGTCAAGACCGAGGTCGAGGCCGCCATCGGCGAGCTCAAGGAGGCCCTGAAGGGCGAGGACATCGCGGCCATCCGCGAGGCCTCCGAGAAGGTCTCCACCACCGCCCAGAAGCTCGGCCAGGCGCTCTACGCCAACGCCGACGCCGCCGGTGCCGCCCCGGCCGGTGACGCCGCCGGCGCCAAGGACGACGACGTGGTCGACGCCGAGATCGTGGACGACGAGAAGCCCAAGGGCGGTGCGGCATGACGGAGAAGCCGCAGGGTGCTGAGCCCGGCGACGACTCCGCCGCCGAGGAGGCCGTGATCGAGGCCGCCGAGGAGGCCGCCTCGGCCGGTGCCGAGACCGGTGACGCGACCGCCGCCAAGCGCGAGCTCGCCGAGCGGACCGCCGACCTCCAGCGTCTTCAGGCCGAGTACCAGAACTACCGCAAGCGGGTCGAGCGGGACCGTCTGACGGTCCGCGAGATCGCGGTCTCCAACATCCTGGAGTCCCTGATCCCGGTGCTGGACGACATCGGCCGGGCCCGCGAGCACGGCGAGGTGACGGGCGGCTTCAAGTCCGTCGCCGAGTCGCTGGAGACGGTCGTGGCCAAGCTGGGCCTGCAGCAGTTCGGCAAGGAGGGCGAGCCCTTCGACCCGACCATGCACGAGGCGCTGATGCACAGCTACTCCTCGGACGTCACCGAGGACACCTGCGTGCAGATCCTCCAGCCCGGCTACCGGATCGGCGAGCGGATCATCCGCCCGGCGATGGTGGCGGTCGCGGAGCCCCAGCCGGGCACCCAGACCACCTCCGCGCCGGACGCCGAGTCGGCGAAGTCCGCGGAGTCGGACAAGGCCGACGGTGGCTCGGAGAGCTGACACCCCGTGCGCTGCGGAGTCGTACGCCGGCCAGTACGGCGGCCGGCTCCGCAGCGCCGTATCCGTTGACCCGGTTCCCCGTGGCGGGGTGTCCGGTGGATCCGCGGCGGGCCGGCCCGCCCGCGCCGGATCCCTACCTGTTGACTCCGGGAGGTGGCGGCAGCCATGAGCGGGCGTAACGAGCGAATCGACCACCGAGGGCGCGCGTTGCGCGAAGCGGCTGCCGGACGAAGCGAGGCGGGCGCATGAGCGGCAAGGACTACGTGGAGAAGGACTACTACAAGGTCCTCGGCGTGCCCAGCGACGCCTCCGCCACCGAGATCAAGAAGACGTACCGCAAGCTGGCGCGCGAGTTCCACCCCGACGCGAACAAGGGCGACACCAAGGCCGAGGACCGCTTCAAGGACATCTCCGAGGCCTATGACGTCCTGTCGGACGACAAGCGCCGCAAGGAGTACGACGAGGCGCGCACCCTCTTCGCCAACGGCGGCTACCGCTCCGGCGGTCCCGGCGGCGGCAACTACAGCTTCGACTTCGGCGACCTCTTCACCGGCAGCCAGGGCGGCGGCCAGGGCGGCGGCGGGATCGGCGACGTCTTCGGCGGCCTCTTCAACCGGGGCGGCCGGCAGCCGCAGCCGCGGCGCGGCGCCGACGTCGAGACCGAGGTGACGCTCTCCTTCGAGGAGGCGGTGGACGGCGCGACCGTCCCGCTGCGGATGACCAGCCAGGCCGCCTGCCGGACCTGCAGCGGCACCGGCGCCAAGGCCGGTACCACCCCGCGGGTCTGTCCGACCTGCGTGGGCGCCGGCACCGTCAGCCGCGGCCAGGGCGCCTTCGCCCTCTCCGAGCCGTGCCGCGACTGCCGCGGCCGCGGCATGATCGTCGACGACCCGTGCGCCGACTGCCACGGCAGCGGCCGGGCCAGCTCGGCCCGCACCATGCAGGTCCGGATCCCGGCCGGCGTCCAGGACGCCCAGCGCATCCGGCTCAAGGGCAAGGGCGCCCAGGGCGAGCGCGGCGGCCAGTCCGGCGACCTCTACGTCACCGTGCACGTCGACGCGCACCCCGTCTTCGGGCGCAAGGCCGACAATCTGACCGTGACCGTGCCGGTGAGCTTCCCCGAAGCCGCTCTGGGCGGCACCATCGAGGTACCGACGCTCAACGGCCCCTCGGTGAAGCTCAAGCTGCCCCCGGGCAGCGCCAACGGCCTCACCCTGCGGGCCCGCGGCAAGGGCGCCACCCGCAAGGACGGCACCCGGGGCGACCTCCTGGTCACCGTGGAGGTCGCGGTGCCCCAGCACGTCACCGGCGACGCGCTGACGGCCCTGGAGCAGTACCGCGAGGCCACCGCCTCCGACGACCCACGAGCCGCCCTGTTCAAGGCGGCGAAGGGAGCGTGACGACCAGATGACCCCCGACAGCGGCCCGATCGGCCCCGGAATCGGCGAAGGCCTGCCCGGCGGCGCCCCGCGCGCCCGCCGTCCGGCGGCGCCGCCGCACTACGTCCTTACCGAGGACACCCCGGTCTACGTGATCTCGGTCGCCGCCGAGCTCTCCGGTCTGCACCCGCAGACGCTGCGCCAGTACGACCGCCTCGGCCTGGTCTGTCCCGACCGCACCGCCGGCCGCGGCCGGCGGTACTCCAGCCGCGACATCCAGCAGCTGCGCGAGGTCCAGCGGCTCTCCCAGGACGAGGGCATCAACCTGGCCGGGATCAAGCGGATCATCGAACTGGAGAACCAGGTCACCGCGCTCCAGTCCCGGATCGCCGAACTGGTCGACTCGCTCGAGGGCGCCGCCTCCGCGCTCCAGCAGCGCGAGGCCGCCGTCCACGCCTCCTACCGGCGGGATCTCGTCCCGTACCAGCCGCCGACCCAGTCCAGCGCGCTGGTCGTCTGGCGTCCCAAGCGGTAACCCCGCCACCACGGCACCCGCCGCCGGCTCCCTCCTGATCGGGGGGTGCCGGCGGCTCGCTTGTCTGTGAGAGAGTGCTGGACCGGAGCGTGCCCCTGGCAGGCAGTGCTGTCGGTGGCAGTCCTACTGGCCGTGATCGCAACCTAGGATGCCTGGTACAACCGACTTTAGAACGTTGACCACTTGTCCGGTCGACGACAGGGAGCCGAAGATGAGTGGGCGAGAGCAGCCCGGTCCCGCAGCTGGCGGATCGCGAATACTGTCTGCGGATGCCCGAACGCTCTATCTCAGGACCGTCCACGGCAATGGCCGGCTGGGGACCGACGCCGGCCCCGCCGAGAGCGCCGCGCTCCGCGAGCTCATGGACCTCGGTCTGCTCATTCCCGACAGCGACGAACCCGGCTCGCTCATCGCGGTCGACCCGGCCCAGCTCTCCTTCAGCCTGAGCTCGGCCTACCAGCGCCAGGCCCTCGATCTGCTGGCCCGGGCGGTCGCCCTGCCGGCCGACCTCAGTGAATTGGCCGACGCCTTCCACAGCCCCGATCAGGCCGGCGGCCCCATCGAATACGTCCAGGGCAAGGCGCTCATCAATCAGCGCCTCCAACAATGCATGGCCACCGGTATGACCGAGGGACTCGCCATGCAGCCGGGCGGCCCGCGCCCCCCGGAGCTGCTCGCCGCGGGAATGGAACGGGACCTCAAGAGCCTGCAGCAGGGCGCTTCGATGCGCACGATCTACAACGCCAGCACCCGGTACCACCAACCCACCCGTGAATACGTGTCACGACTGGCGAAGGAGGGTTATCAGTTTCGCACTCTGGACGAACCGTACGCCCGCCTCATCATTGTCGACCGGCGTCTCGCGGTAATTCCGGTGGGCGATGACGATCTCGCCGCTTTCATCCACGACCCGGCGGTCATCAAATATCTCGTGGAAGAGGTATTCGAGCGCAACTGGGGGCGGGCGCTGGAGTTCGACGGCGACACCACCGTCCCGCAGCAGGTGGTCTCCCGGCTGCGCCAGACGATCATCGACCTGCTTCTTTCCGGTACGAACCATCGGGTCATCGCCCGCAGACTCGGTATCAGCGAGCGCACGCTGGCGAGACATATAGCCGAGATGCGGGAGGACTACAACGTCGACTCCCTGTTCCAGCTGGGCTACATGCTCGGCCGGGCCGCGCGGCACAGACCCGAGTGAGCGACCCCGAGGACGGCGGGCGCCCGCGCCTGGAGCCTTTCGGCACTGAACATCGGCAATGACGGGGAGCGGTCAGCCCCAGTTCATGTCATTGGCGACGAGGTAAACCGCAGCCTGGGTGCGGGAATCATCGGCACCTGCGTCCACCTGTGACTGCGCGCTGCTTGACATGACGCAGACACCGATCAAAGCTCCAGCCGCGACGGCAATCGGAAGCACGACCTTGCGCACAAGCTTGGACATACGGGACACCAGCCCACTCCTTTCCGAAAGTTGCTCAAGCTGAACTAATAGCACTGGAGTCCACATGATGCCGCACATCGAGTTGTGGTGTCACCTCCCCGTTGTCCTCCGGCGGCGTCATCTCCCTGCCAGGCAGCCAGATGACAGGGCAGAAACCTGGACGCGGCCGCGACCGCTGATAGACGATCAGTTCGCCCCCGATGGTCCAGCACCAGGTCAAAAACCTGTTGCTGTACGGTCAATTCTTCATCACCACAGGGCACTGGATCCACCTGAAGCAGCAACTACTCTCAACGCCTGCCGGCACCGTCCCCCAATCCGGTCGGCCTTCCCCCGGAGTCGACATGACCGAGCCCTACCTGCGTCACCACGACAGCCAGGCCCCCGAGGGCCGGCGTGCACGCGTGTTCCTGGCCGCGCCGCTGATGCGGCTGACCGGCCCGGCGGACAGCGTGGTGACCCTGGCCAGCCGGACGCGGCTGACGACACTTCGCACCACTCTCCTGCGCAGCGGCGCCGCCGTGTACAGCGCCCACCACAGTGACGCCTGGACCGTCGCCGGCCGGGCCCCCGAGCCCCGGGTGCCGTCGGACTTCCGCGCGCTGCAGTCCGCCGACCTGGTCTTCGCCTACGTCGGCGCGCCGCTCTCGGCCGGCGTGAGCCTGGAGCTGGGCTGGGCGTCGGCCCTGCGCAAGCCGATCGTCCTGCTGGTGGACGAGGCGATCACGCACAACCCGCTGATCGCCACCATCGAGCAGGTCGCCCCGGTGCTGCCGCTGGTCTTCGACGACACCTGGTCGCAGGAGGCCCTCCACCACACCGTGGAGACCGCCCTCGACTGGGCCGGCATGGCGCTCTCGCTGCGCGAGGGCTTCTGGACCGCGCCCGGCGACCAGTTCAGCGTCCCCCGGCAGCAGCCCCCGGTGGTCGGCCCGACCGGCTACTGGCCCACCGGCGCGGCGACCGGCTGACCGCGGCTCACCCATCGGACTCCCCCGTCCGGGCTCCCCGCATCTGCCAGCCGAGCTGGAAGAGCGTCTCCGCGTCGTACAGCTCCCGCAACCGCGAGATGTGACCGGCGACCGTCCGCTCGCTCAGACCCAGCCGGCTCGCGATCGCCCGTTGGGTCAACCCCTGCGCCAGCAGGCGGCCGATCCGGTCGTGCACCGCCGGCTCCGCCGCGCCGGCGGCCAGCGCCGACCAGTTCACCCCCTCCGCCTGCCGCCACTGCTGCTCGAACACGTCCACCAGGAAGGCGACCATCGCGGAGTCCTCCACCAGCGCCGCGCTGGTGTTGTCCGGGGCCGCCGGGATGACCGCCACCCTGCGGTCGAAGATCAGCACGCGTTTGAACGGCACGACCATGGTGCGGATCGGACTGCCGAGACCGGCCGACATCGCCGCGTACTCGACGGTCGGGGCGTCGAGGCGGGCGCTCGCCTCGTAGATGGTGCGCATGCTGCCACCGCGTTCGAGGTAGCGGCGGGTGTGCTCCAGGGAGTCCTTCATATGGGCGGGCGGCCGGGCTCCGCCGGGCTGGGCCGCCCAGGCCTCGCGGCGGTGCTCGTCGGCGAGCTGCGAGATCAGGTGGCGGATGTGCTCCATCCCGGTGATCCGCCGGACGCCGCCGGCGCGGTCGTACCGGCCGGGCGCGGCGTCGTAGGCCTGGGTCAGGTCGTCGAGGAGCTCCGGGACGAGGGCCGCCCGGGCCAGCAGGCGCGCGCCCTCCTCCCGGAGGCCGGCGCCGATCCGCTCACCGACCGCACGCGGGTTCACCGCGCGGTACACGCCGTCCGCGTGCCGCAGCGTGAGCAGCCCGACGTCGGTCAGCTGGCGGATCGCCGGGGCGTCCTGCGCGCGCACCTCGTCGATCCGCAGCCGCCCGCCCTCGTGCAGGACGCGCCGGTACAGCTCCCGGGCGTCGGCGTCCGGGAGCGGGACCCGGGTCTCAGTCATCGCGGCCGCCCCGCATCAGCCAGCCGAGCTGGAAGAGCGTCTGCGCGCCGTGGCGTTCGCGCAGCCGGGAGATGTGCGCGGCGACGGTCCGCTCGCTCAGGCCCAGCCGGGTGGCGACGGTGCGCTGGGTGAGGCCCTTGGCGAGCAGCCGGCCGACCCGGTCGGGAGCGTCCCCGGCGGCGCCCCTGGCGACGGTGCCGGACCAGTCGACGGCGTCGGCGCGGGCCCAGTCGCGTTCGAAGGTGCCGACCAGGAAGGCGATCGCGGCCGGGTCGGAGATGAAGGCGGCGGTGCTGTTGTCCTCGTTGGCGGAGATCACCGCGACCGAGCGGTCGAAGACGAACAGGCGCTGGAACGCCTCGTCCAGGATCCGGATCCGCGAGCCGTGCCGGGTGACCTCGTCCGCGTAGGCGAGCGCGGCCGGATCGGAGACCGCGACCGGCTGGTAGACGGTGCGCAGCGAGCAGCCGCGCTGCAGCAGCCGGACGTCCTGGAGGAGCGCGATCTTCAGGGCGTCGGCCGGGCGGTGGCCGGGCTGGGCGGTGAGGACCTCGGTCCGGCAGTCGGCGACCAGCTGGGAGATCCGCTGGCGGATGTGCACGTGGCCCTCGATGTAGACGGTGCCGCCGGAGCGCTGGGGCGGGCGGGGCATCGCGTCGTACGCGCGGGTGAGGCCGTCCAGGGCTCCGGGGAGGTTCTCGGCGCGGACCAGCAGCCGGGTGGCCTCGCTGCGCAGTTCGGCGCCGAGCCGGTCGCTGACCGACCGCGGGCTGACGGCGGTGTAGCAGGCGTCCATCGGGTTGGGCATCAGCAGGCCGATGTCGACCAGGCGGCGCAGCGCGGCCCGGTCGGCCTCCGGGACGTCGGCGGCGGGCACCCGGCCGCCGGCGGCGAGCACGGCCAGGTAGAGCTGCCGGGCCGCCTCGTCGGGTTCACCGCCCGGCGCGGTGGTGCCCGGGGCGGCCGTCGAGTCCGCCGTCACCTCGAACACTCCCTGCCGGATGGGTCTCGGATCTTCCTGTGCCGCGTGTGCCCCACCGGGGTCGATCGTGGTTCCGGTACCGACGCCGCACGCGCTCACGGTACTGCGGGCCGGCGGATCCCCCGGGCCCGGGTGCCGTCGCACACCGGGCTTCCGGGGGTCCGCCGGCAGCACGCCAATTCCACGGTGCTTCCGGCGAGGCGGAGCAGCAACGCCTCGCCGGCTCCGGTCCCGGGGACCATCACCACACATGGCGTCCCGGCCGGCGCTCTTCCCCCCGATATGCAGGTACGGACGTACCTCTCGCATCCAGTATTGAAGAGCAAGTCACCACCAGCGGGCTACGGTTGCCCCGAGGGCCTTGGCGTGTCTCCACCATCACAGCGTGACGGCCGGTGAACAAGTGCCGCCCGAGTGCATGTTTTCGCAATTGCAGGAACCTGCACCGGGGCGCGGCGGCGGCGTCCGGGCGGATCGCCGGGAGTGCCGGAAAAGCCGAGGTCAGCGCGGTGGCCGGGCGCGCGGCGACCGTCCGTTCAGTCGGTGGCGGAGCAGGGTGCCCCGGGAGCGGACTGCCCGATCGGGCATCCTTCACGGATTCTCCATGATTCCTTCACTCACACCCCCATGATCTCGCCGCCACCCACCGTGACCGGTCTTGACCCGAACGTGACGGCTCTGCTAGGCCCTGCCCGGCCGGACCGGACCTAACGGGCCAGCAGCCGCCCGCCGGCCAGCCCGGCGGCGGTGCCGCCGGCCGCGACCGCCCAGGCGGCGGCGAGCAGCACGAAGAGCCCGGCCGCGAGACCGGTGAACCCCGCGAAGCCGGTGTGCCGGGCGAGCGCCGAGGCGCCGGTGACACAGGTGCCGACCGGGAAGGTGTACGCCCACCAGGTCATCCCGAAGGACATCCCGGCGCGGCGGGCGCGCAGGTTGGCGGCGGTGGCGATGACCAGCCAGAGCATCGCGACGCCGAGCACCGCGACCCCGTAGAGCTCCGCGAGGGCGAGCCCGACCGGGGCCAGCCGCGGAGCCACCGGGCGGGCGGCGTCGGCGAGTTGGTGGACGGCCGTGGTGGACTGGCCGAGCGGGCCGAGCACCAGGAAGAGCGACGGGGTGAGCGCCAGGGCGGGCAGCTTGCTGTGCACCAGCCCGGTGAGCACCACCGGCAGCAGCGCCAGGATGGCCAGCAGCCCGACCCCGAACAGCGCGCAGCAGCCGTACAGCAGGCTCTGCTGTGCCACGCCGGCCGGCAGGTGCGGGACGAGCGCGGGGCCGGTGGCGGAGGCGACCAGCGGCGCGACCACCGGCAGCAGCCAGGTCGGGTTGGCCTCCAGCGGGGTGACGGTGTGCCGGGTGATCATCAGGTACGGGATGCCGGCCGCGACCGCCAGCGCGTACAGCGTCCCGACGCTCCAGAGCACCGCGTCCACCGCGACGGCCGGGCCGGTGCCGATCACCCGCGAGCCGAGGGTGAGCGTGCCGAGGCCGACCGCGAGCATGGCGATCGGCGGGCAGCCGTAGAAGACCGCGGTGGCCGGGTGGTCCAGCAGGTGGGCCCGGGCGGCGGCGCGGTGCCGGGTGAGGTGGACCACCCGGGCGGTGCCGAGCACCAGCAGCGCGACCGCCCCGAGCGCCCACATCAGCTCGCCGAACCCGATCAGCCCCGGCAGCCGGACGGGCAGCACGGCCGCGCCGTTGCCGACGATCGCGGTGCCCATCACCACCGCGTACCAGTTGGGGCCGAGCTGGGCGAGGTCGAAGCGGGCGGTGCGGCTGAGCGGTCGTACGCCGGTGAGGATGGCCATGACACCACCGTGCCGTCCACCGTCGGCGGCCGGTAGCGCCCAACGGCCTATGACGGCATAGCCTGAACCTATGGCTCTCTCTCCGCACGTCCCCGAACTAGGAGCACTGGAACTGCTGCTCACGGTGGCCCGCCTGGGCAGTGTCGGGCGGGCGGCGGCCGAACTCGGCGTGAGCCAGCCGACCGCCAGCGCCCGGATCAAGGGCATGGAGCGGCAGATCGGCGTACCGCTGCTGGAGCGCTCCCCCCGCGGCTCCCGGCCGACCAAGGCCGGGCTGCTGGTGGTCGAGTGGGCGCGGCACGTGGTGGAGGCGGCGCAGGCCCTGGACGCCGGGATCGACGCGCTGCGCGAGCGGCGGGACGCCCGGCTGGTGGTGGTCGCCAGCCTGACCGTCGCCGAGTACCTGATGCCCGGCTGGCTGCTGGCGCTGCACGAGACCAGCCCGGGCACCGCGGTGACGCTGCGGACCGCCAACTCGTCGGACGTCGCCGGCCACGTGCTGGCCGGCGAGGCCGACCTCGGCTTCGTCGAGGGCCCGTCCACCCCACCGGGGCTGGCCGGCGCGGTGGTGGCCGCCGACCGGCTGGTGGTCGTGGTGGCGCCGGGCCACGCCTGGGCCCGCCGCCGGGCCCCGGTGACCGGCGCCGAGCTGGCCGCCACCCCGCTGGTGCTGCGCGAGCCCGGGTCGGGCACCCGGGAGGTCCTGGAGATGGCGCTGGCACCCTACGGCGGTGCGGCGAAGCCGCGGCTGGAGCTGGCCTCGTCGACCGCGCTGAAGGCGGCGGCGATGACCGGGGCCGGACCGGTCTGCCTGAGCGAGCTGGCGGTGACGGAGGAGCTGGCGACCCGGCGGCTGGTGGCCGTGCCGCTGGCCGAGGGGCTGGACCTGCGGCGTCCGCTGCGCGCGGTCTGGCCGGCCGGGCACCGGCCGGGCGGGCCGGCCCGGGAGCTGCTGGTGCTGACCCGCCGGTCCGGTCCGTCCGCCCGCACCGGCTGGCAGCCCGCGCCGCGCCTCGACCGCTACACCGCCCCCGGGCACCCCAAGCGTTCATTCGAAAGTTGAGCGGAATAGACTCAACTTAGTGCATGCTGTAGTCATCAGAGATGGCGGCCGACGGTCGCCGTGAGAACGCACCACCCCAGTTCGCCATCAGCGAGGAGGACACCCCAGCAGTGGACGCCAGCAAGTTCACCACCAAGACGCAGGACGCCCTGTCTGCCGCGATCCGGCAGGCCGGCGCCGCGGGGAATCCGGACGTCAAGCCGGTGCACATCCTGATCGCCCTGCTGGAGCAGCCCGAGGGCATCGCCGGGCCGCTGCTGAAGGCGGTCGGCGCGGACACCGCCCGGATCGACAGCGAGGCCCGCCGGCAGGCGGCCGGGCTGCCCAGCGCGATGGGCTCCACCGTCGCCGCGCCCCAGCTGGCCCGGGACACGCTGGCCGTGCTCACCGAGGCCGGCCGGCGCGCCGAGGACCTGGACGACCAGTACGTCTCCACCGAGCACCTGATGGTCGGGCTGGCCGCCGAGGGCGGCGCCGTCGCCGATCTGCTCACCCGGCACGGGGCCACCGCGAAGGGCCTGCTCGCCGCCTTCAAGGACGTCCGCGGCAGCGGCCGGGTCACCTCCCCCGACCCGGAGGGCACCTACAAGGCGCTGGAGAAGTACGGCACCGACCTCACCCAGGCCGCCCGGGACGGCAAGCTCGACCCCGTCATCGGGCGGGACCAGGAGATCCGCCGGGTCGTCCAGGTGCTCTCCCGGCGCACCAAGAACAACCCCGTGCTGATCGGCGAGCCCGGCGTCGGCAAGACCGCCGTCGTCGAGGGCCTGGCCCAGCGCATCGTCGCCGGCGACGTGCCGGAGTCGCTGCGCGGCAAGCGGCTGGTCGCGCTGGACCTCAGCGCGATGGTCGCCGGCGCCAAGTACCGCGGCGAGTTCGAGGAGCGGCTGAAGGCCGTCCTGAACGACATCAAGCAGAGCGACGGCCAGGTCGTCACCTTCATCGACGAACTGCACACCATGGTCGGCGCGGGCGCCGGCGGCGACTCCGCGATGGACGCCGGCAACATGCTCAAGCCGATGCTGGCCCGCGGCGAGCTGCGGATGGTCGGCGCCACCACCCTGGACGAGTACCGCGAGCGGATCGAGAAGGACCCGGCGCTGGAACGCCGCTTCCAGCAGGTGCTGGTCGGCGAACCCAGCGTGGAGGACTCGATCGCCATCCTGCGCGGCCTCAAGGGCCGGTACGAGGCGCACCACAAGGTGCAGATCTCGGACGCCGCCCTGGTCGCCGCCGCCACCCTGTCCAACCGCTACATCACCTCGCGCTTCCTGCCCGACAAGGCGATCGACCTGGTCGACGAGGCGGCCTCCCGGCTGCGGATGGAGATTGACTCCTCCCCCGTCGAGATCGACGAACTCCAGCGCGCCGTGGACCGGTTGCGCATGGAGGAGCTGGCCCTGGAGAAGGAGTCCGACCCGGCCTCGGTCGACCGGCTGACCCGGCTGCGGCGCGATCTCGCCGACAAGAACGAGCAGTTGAGCGTGCTCACGGCCCGGTGGGAGCAGGAGAAGAAGAGCCTCAACCGGGTCGGCGAGCTCAAGGAGCGGCTGGACGACCTGCAGGGCGCACTCGAACGCGCCCAGCGGGACGGTGACTTCGAGCGCGCGTCCAAGCTGATGTACGCCGAGATCCCGGCCGCCGAGCACGAGCTGACCGAGGCACAGGAGGGCGCCGCCGGTGAGGACGCCTCCGCCTCCATGGTCAAGGAGGAGGTCGGCCCGGACGACGTGGCCGACGTGGTCGCCTCCTGGACGGGCATCCCGGCCGGCCGGCTGCTGGAGGGCGAGAGCGCCAAACTCCTGCGTGTGGAGGACGAGTTGGGGCAGCGCCTGATCGGCCAGACCGAAGCCGTCCAGGCCGTCTCGGACGCGGTGCGGCGCACCCGCTCCGGCGTGGCCGACCCGGACCGCCCGACCGGCTCCTTCCTGTTCCTCGGCCCCACCGGCGTCGGCAAGACCGAACTCGCCAAGGCCCTGGCCGACTTCCTGTTCGACGACGAGCGGGCGATGGTCCGGATCGACATGAGCGAGTACGGCGAGAAGCACTCCGTCTCCCGGCTGGTCGGTGCCCCGCCCGGGTACATCGGCTACGAGGAGGGCGGCCAGCTCACCGAGGCGGTCCGCCGCCGCCCCTACAGCGTGGTGCTGCTGGACGAGGTGGAGAAGGCCCACCCCGAGGTCTTCGACGTGCTGCTCCAGGTGCTCGACGACGGCCGGCTCACCGACGGCCAGGGGCGCACGGTCGACTTCCGCAACGCGATCCTGATCCTGACCTCCAACCTGGGTAGCCAGTTCTTGGTGGACCCGGCGACCCCGGAGGACCGGAAGAAGCAGCTGGTGCTGGAGTCGGTGCGGGCCGCGTTCAAGCCGGAGTTCCTCAACCGCCTCGACGACATCGTGGTCTTCGACCCGCTGGGCACCGCCGAGCTGAGCCGGATCGTCGACCTCCAGGTGGCCCGGCTGGCCGCCCGGCTGGGCGAGCGCCGACTCACCCTGGAGGTCGACGCGGCCGCCCGGGAGTGGCTGGCGCTCACCGGCTACGACCCGGCGTACGGGGCCCGGCCGCTGCGCCGCCTGGTGCAGTCCGCGATCGGCGACCAGCTGGCCCGGGCCATCCTCTCCGGCCAGGTGCACGACGGCGACACCGTGCTGGTGGAACGGGCCGAGGAGGGCGACCGCCTCACCGTCCGTGCCCGCGGCCCGCTGGAGAAGTAGCGCCCGCGGAGCCTCCCGGCCCGGGCCGCCCCCGTTCCCCGCGGGGGCGGCCCGGTGCCGCGCCCACCCCCGGCGGCGCTCCCTCCCGGGGTGCCCGGACCCGGCTCCGACAAGATCCACCGATGCCCTCCCCGCCGCCCGGGCTCCCCTGTGAGGGAGGGCCCGAATGAGGCAGGATGGGAGGTGGAAAGGGCGGCCTCTCATTGCCGGCCACCACGTGCACTGAGGAAGAGGACCCCCATGAGCATCGACCCGTCGTCCATCCCGTCGTTCGGTCTGCCGCAGGGCGGACAGCCCGGCGGCCAGGGCGGTCAGCCGGCGGGCCCGCCGCCGATCGTCGTCCCGGACCAGGCTCTGGTGACCCAGCTGCTGGACCAGATGCAGCTCAAGCACGTCGTGGACGAGGAGGGCGACCTGACCGCCCCCTGGGAGGGCTTCCGCGTCTACTACATGTTCCGCGGCGAGCAGAAGGAGCTCTTCGCGGTCCGCGCGTTCTACGACCGCGCGTACCCGCTGGAGGACAAGGCCGAGATCCTCGACCTCATCGACGAGTGGAACCGCGACACCCTCTGGCCCAAGGTCTACACCCACACGCACGAGGACGGCGTCGTCCGCCTGATCGGCGAGGCCCAGATGATCGTCGGCACCGGCGTGAACCTGGACTACTTCGTCACCACCACCGCCAACTGGACCCAGGCCGCCGTCGGGTTCGAGCAGTGGATCGTCGAGCGCCTCGGCCTGCAGAAGGAGATCGAGGGCGAGGAGGGCGAGGGCGAGGCCCCCGAGGGCACCAACGAGGCCTGATCCTCCCGCCCCGGCTCCGCTCCGCGGCACGGCCCGCCACCGGCACCCCCGGCGGCGGGCCGTTCTCGTCCCCGGCCGCCCACCGCCCCGAGGACGGGGCGGACGACGAGGCACGAGGAGCCGCAACGGGGACGAGGCCGCCGCCGACGCCGTACTGGCGGGCCGGGGCAACCAGTACCCGCCCGGCCCCGGCATCCCCGAGCCGCGCACCACGATCGCCGAGCACCAGCGGCGCTTCCGCGGCCTCGCCCACGCCCCGGACACCGAGGTGCTCGTCACCGCCGGCGCCACCGATCGGACCTTTCCCAGTGGTCGCGGCCCCACCCCTTCGGCGGGGGCGCGGCAGTGCGAAGCTTGCGTCAACAGGCGACGTCGGACACGAAGGTGGCGTGTGGTATGTGGACGAACAGGGCCCGATTGGTCATCGCCGTCGTGGCTTTAGCGGTTCTCACGGTCGGCTGCGGCAAGGACGGGAAGACGGGCGGCGATCCCGACATCGTGGGTGAACCGGCGGTCCCGCAGATCGGGGTGGACCCGGGCGACGGCTCCCCGGTAGCCCTTCCACTGGACGGCTACTCGGTCGGGGCCGAGGAGTCCGCGCTGATCTTCCGGGCCATGGGCCAGGCCACCCGGACCTGCATGGCCGCCAAGGGGTTCGACTACGACCCCGGGCCGACGCCGACACGTCCCCCGCCGACTCCCATCGACGCCTCGCTCCTGGGCCTGCTCTCCGTCTCCGCCGCGCAGCAGACCGGGTACCACCGGCCGCCCAGGCCAGGCGGCAACGGCACCACCGGTACGGGGAATCCGCCCGGGCAGAGCCCCGAATACCGGAAGGCCCTGGACGGGGAGATCGGGACCAAGGCCGGTGCCGCCGACCGCAGGGCGGACCGGGGCTGCACGGGCGAGTTCGACCGGCGGCTCCAAGCGGAGGGCATCAAGGACACCGCCTCGGACCTGGTGGGCACCCTCCGTGGCAAGGCGTACGACCACGCCGCCGTCGACAGCCGGGTCCGCTCCTCGCTCGCGAACTGGCAGAGCTGTATGGCCGAGCTGGGTTACACCTACGCGAATCCGGTGCAGGCGAGTTCGGCGGCCTGGCCGGAACAGGTGTCGCAGGAGGAACGGGACACAGCGGCCGCCGACATGAACTGCAAGGGGCAGGTGAAGCTGCTGGGCACCTGGAACGCCGTGCTGACGGCCTATCAGCAGCTGTACATCGGCAGGAACGAGCAGGCCCTCCAAGCCGTGAAGGAGACTTCCCAGCAGCGGATCGCCGCCGCCAAGATGCTGCTGGGCCAGGCATGACGGTGGTGGCCGGCCGCCACCGCCGCAGTCCGCTCCTGTTGTTCGCCCTGGCCCTCCTCCCCGTCGGCGGATTCGTCGGCACACGCGCCGCGAACCGGTCGAGGCCGGGGGCGGGGAGGCGCGGGGAGGCCGCACCGGTGAACGACCGCGCGCCCAGCCGGACCGCGCGGACTACCGGCAGGCGATGCCGGCGGCCAACGAATCCGGTGACGGCTCGGCACCGGAGGCCGGGCGAGGCCGGCGGCCGAGGGCCCGCCGGACGCCTCCCGCAGGGACTTCGAAACCTCGGTCTCCGGCTGCCGTGGATGTCCTCGACCAGTGGACGGGGTCCCGGGGGGCCGCTCCGCGGACGATCGGCGGCGACGAGGCCTTCGATCTGCTCGGCGCCGATCTTCCGTGGAGTGCCGGGGCGTTGCTCGTCCACGAGTCCCCCGGGCGGTGCTCCGGAGAAGCCCGCCACCCGGGGGAACAGGTTGCGGATGTCAAGCTGATCGCGGGCAGGACGCTAGGTGCTTCTGAGGGCCTTCAGCGGGTCCGTCCGGGCCGCGCGCAGGGCCGGGTAGAGACCGGCGAGGAGGCCGACGACCGTACCGATCAGCGGGGCGGGCAGGGTGGCGGCCGGTTGCAGGACGGCGGTCCACTCGCGGGCGGCGGCCACGCCGAGCACCGTCAGCACGCCGAGGCCGGTGCCGATCAGGCCGCCGAGGGTGCCGAGGGCTGTCGACTCGGTCAGGAACTGGGCCGCGATGTGGCCGGTGCGGGCGCCCAGTGAGCGGCGCAGGCCGATCTCCTGGGTCCGCTCCAGGACGGCGACCAGGGTGGTGTTGGCGATGCCGACCGCGCCGACCAGCAGGCAGATCCCGGCCAGGGCCAGGAACAGCCCGGTCAGGTCGGAGGTCACCCTGTCCTGAAGGCTGTGCGGGTCCGGCGGCGGGACGACGGTGAACGCGTTCGGGGCGTCCGGTCGCAGGGCGAACGGGAGTTGGGCCGCCACCACGGGTGCCGCACCGATCCGGGTGGCCACCAGGCCCTGGGCGCCGCGGTCCGGCAGCGGGGGCGGGTCGCCATAGCGTTCGAGCGCCGTGGCGGCCGGGATGATCAGACCGAGCAGGGCGCCCGGCTGGCGCCGGACGTCCGCGTAGATGCCGACGACGGTGTACGGGACGCGGTCGATGAAGACGGCGGGCTGGGCGTCCAGGCGGCTCACCCCGAGGCGCTTGGCGGCGGCCTCGCTGAGCAGCACCACGGGCTGGGCGGTTCGTTGGGTGAACTCGTCCAGGGTGACCCCGGCGGTCAGGGTCGGTTCCATCGCGGCGACCGCGCCCGGGGTGGCCGCCAGGACGGACAATCCGGTGCCCTCGTCGGAGCCGTCCGGGCGGCGGGACAACGTCGGGGTGCCGGGGAGCGGCCACCAGACGCCGCCGGCCCGTACGCCGTCGATCGCGGCGATCCGGTGGTCCGCGTCGGCGGGGAAGTCGCTCGGCGGGTTGGTGCCGGGGGCGACGCCGTCGGTGCGCGGGAGGTCGGTCACCGTGACGGTGGTGGCCTTGGTGAGGCTGAACTGTTCGCCGATCTGGCCGGTGGCGGTCGCGGTCAGGCCGAGGACGGCGACGAAGGCGCCGATGCCCAGCACGGTGCCGAGCATGGTCAGCGCCGAGCGGCCGGGGCGCTGGAGGATGCCGGAGAGTGCCTCGGAGAGCAGGTCACGGACGCTGAGCCGGGAGGGCGGCTCGGGGAGCACGGCCCCTCCGCGTCGTCGGATGCGGATCACCGGGCCGGAGCTCCCGCCTCGCGGAGCACGCCGTCGCGGATGGTCACCTGGCGCTGGGCGCGGGCGGCCACGGACGGGTCGTGGGTGATCACCACCAGGGTGAAGCCCTGGGCGTGCAGGGTGTCGAACCGTGCCAGGACGGCCTCGGCGTTGGCCGAGTCCAGGTTCCCGGTCGGTTCGTCGCACAGCAGCAGGCTCGGCCGGTTCACCAGGGCGCGGGCGATCGCCACCCGCTGGCGCTCGCCGCCGGACATCGTGCCGGGCAGCGCCCCGGTGCGGTGGCCGAGGCCGACCAGGCGCAGCGCCTCCAGGGCGGCGGCACGGCGGGCGCGGCGCGGGGTGCGGTTGTAGACCTGGGCGAGGAGGACGTTCTCCTCGGCGGTGCGGTGCGCCAGCAGGTGGAAGGACTGGAAGACGAAGCCGATCCGGTGCCCGCGCAGGGTCGAGCGGTCCCGGTCGCGCAGGCCGCCGGTGTCGATGCCGTCCAGCTCGTAGCGGCCGGTGGTGGGGGTGTCGAGCAGGCCGAGCAGGTGCAGCAGCGTGGACTTTCCGGAGCCGGACGGGCCGGTGACGGCGAGGTACTGGCCGCGGTGGACGGTCAGGTCGGTGGGGTGCAGGGCGACGACGGGCGGGTGGCCGGGGTGGGTGCGGCCGACGCCGTGCAGGGTGATGACGGGCGGCGCGGGGATCATGTGCCGACCACCACCTGGTCGCCGGGCCGCAGTCGGGCGCCCTCGGCCGGGGTGGCGGCTACCAGGCCGTCGGCGGTGACGCCGGTGGTGACCGGGACGGTGGTGCGGTTCCCGGCGGCGTCCACGGTGGTGACGGAGGTGCGACCCGCCGCGTCGGTGGATATCGCGGCGACCGGGACGGCGGTGACGGGGGCGCCCGCCTTGGCCTTGAGGACCGTCAGCCGGACGTTCTTGCCGTTCATCGCGGCGGGCAGCGAGGTGTCCGGGGTTATCGTCACCGGGACGTAACTCTGGCCCCCGGGCTGGTTGTTGGGTGCCCCGGCGGCCGGGCCGGCTGCGCCGGGCTGCGTGGCGCCGGAACCCCCGCCGGGTGCCGCCGAGCCGCCGAGAGTGATCACCTTGCCGGCCGGGGCGACGGTGGTCGCGGCGCCGACCTCGGCGACCGTGCCGGGGACGGTGGTGTCGGTGTCCTCGGCGAGCAGTTCGACGGCCATGCCCGGCTTCACACCCGCGGCCTGGGCCGGAGTCAGCTGTCCGGTGACGGCCAGGCCGCCGCTGGTGAGCGACAGCAGGGTGCCGGAGACCGGCGAGCCGACCGCGCCGTTGACAGCCGTGACGGTGGCCGGGAGGGCGGGCAGGAACAGCACGTGGGCGGCCGGGACCATCGGGCCGTTGACGGCCCTGGCCTTGCCGAGGGCGGCCTGGTCGGCGGCCAACTGCTTCCTGGCGTTGACGAGTTGCTGGTCGAGGTCGCCGGCGGGGGGTTGCTGGGGCTGTGGGGTGGGCGGCGGGGTTGGGGGCGGTGCGGTCGGGCCCGCCTTCTTCTGCGCGGTGAGGTTGTCCACCGTCTGCCGGGCCGCGTCGACCGCCTTCTGCGCGGCGTCCACGGCCTGCTGGGTGGTGGCGCCGGTGGTCGGCACCGGGTAGCCGAGCCCGCGGTAGAAGTCCGACACCGCGGCGGCGGTGCCGGGCCCGTACGCGCCCTTGTCGTCGTCGCCGCTCCCGTGCCCCAACCCGGCCAGTGCGGACTGGAGTTCGGCCACATCGGGGCCGGTGCTGCCGGGCTTGAGGTCGCGGTACGCGGGCACCGGTCCGGGGAGGGCGAACAGCGGCTGCCCGGACACCTCGGCGAGCAGCTTTCCGGCCGCGACGGTGTCCCCTTGCTTCACGCCCAGCTGGGAGACGAACAGCCCGGTCACCTCAGTCGAAGCGGCGGCCGGGACGACGTTGTACTGCGCCGGCGGGTACACCACGGCGCGGGCGGCTATCGAGGGGGTCAACACCTGACTGACCACCGGCGCGGTCAGCAGGCTGTTCGGCGGCGGCGCCGTCTGCGCGGCCCGCTCGGCCGGGGACTTCACCAGCGTCGCCGCCCCCACCCCGCCCACCGCCACCAGCCCAGCGCCCAGCGCCACCCCCAACAACACCCGCCGGCGCCGCGCGGTACGGGACCTGGTGGACGGTGGCGGCTGTTCAACGGTCTGATCGATCGTGCCGGTCGTTGTCAACGGTGCCTTCTCCTCGATGATGCCCCCGGAGAGAGCATGAACCGTCGGATGTCGTTGGGACGTAAGGAGGTTGGAGGCCGTCGGCCGTCATCCCCGTGAGCCGGCGACGATGTCGCGACCTTCCCGAGCCTGACGCCCAGGTGCCGCCGACAGTCGGCGGCCTCCGCCGAACTGGCTTCCACGTCATGCTTGGCGCAGGCATTCCGGACCAACACGATGCCCCCTGTCGTGTTGCCCGCGACCTCCAGCAGGCCATCGGTTCCCACACGGAACGCAGCCGCGAAGGAGTGCCACTGAACTCGGCGCGATGGTGAGGCGAGGAGCGGCGGCCCTCCCCTTGCCGCCCGCTCGGCTTCACCACGAACCAGCGGGCCGTGCGCCTGATCCGGACCACGCCCTTCCGGTGTGCGGCTGCCGCAACACTCCCTGGCCGGAGGATGGTTGGCATCCCTGCACACCACTCACCTCAAGAATCTCACGATACGTCATACCGTGAAATGGCGGCGGCTCGACAACGCGTTCCGAGTCACCCGGCCGTCCGGCAACGCATCAGTCGGCCGGTCCTGGCGTCATGGGCCTCGAACTCGGCGCGGGCTCCTTGGCCCGCACTCCGCGAGGGAGGACGGTTCCGCGCGTTGTTCTCGGCGCGCCCGGCACCGCATTGCGGACCGCGTCCCCGCAGGATGCCGCCGACCGACCCGGCGTGGTGGAGGCATCGGTGGGTACACCGGCCGAAGGGTACGAAGAACCATCCCTCCGCACAGACCGCGAGCGAGGGCAATAGGCTTCGATCCGGACCTCGCGGAAACCGGGGCCGCCGATCTTGAGCCAGGGAGTTGGAGCACATGGACACCAGGCCGCTGCTGAACCGACGGCTGGCCGGGATGGGCACGACGATCTTCGCCGAGATGTCCGCCCTCGCCACCGCCACCGGCTCCATCAACCTCGGCCAGGGGTTCCCGGACACCGACGGGCCCGCCTCGGTGGCCCGCGCCGCCGCCGACGCCGTACTGGCGGGCCGGGGCAACCAGTACCCGCCCGGCCCCGGCATCCCGGAGCTGCGCACCGCGATCGCCGAGCACCAGCAGCGCTTCCGCGGCCTCGCCTACGACCCGGACACCGAGGTGCTCGTCACCGCCGGCGCCACCGAGGCGATCGCCGCCGCCCTGCTGGCCCTGCTCGAACCGGGTGACGAGGTGATCGCCCTCGAACCCTTCTACGACTCCTACGCCGCCTGCATCGCCATGGCCGGCGCCGTCCGGGTGCCGCTCACCCTGCGTGCCCCGGACTTCCGCCCCGACCTGGAGCGGCTGCGCTCACTGGTCACCCCGCGCACCCGCCTGCTGCTGCTCAACTCCCCGCACAACCCCACCGGCCTGGTGCTCTCCCCCGGGGAACTGGCCGCGATCGCCGACCTGGCGGTCGAGCGCGACCTGCTGGTGGTCACCGACGAGGTCTACGAGCACCTGGTGTTCAGCGGCGCCCACCACCCGATCGCCGCCCTCCCCGGCATGCGCGAACGCACCGTCTCGATCTCCTCGGCCGGCAAGACCTTCTCCTTCACCGGCTGGAAGGTCGGCTGGGTCACCGCCTCCGCGCCCCTGGTCGCCGCGGTCCGCACCGCGAAGCAGTACCTGACCTACGTCAGCGCCGGCCCTTTCCAGTACGCCGTCGCCGACGCGCTGCGGCTGCCCGACGACTACTTCGACGGGTTCCGCGCCGATCTGCTGCGCAAGCGGGACCTGCTCGCCGACGGGCTGAGCGCGGCGGGCTTCCGGGTGTTCCGACCGGAGGGCACCTACTTCATCACCACCGACATCACCCCGCTGGGTGAGAAGGACGGCATCGAGTTCTGCCGCTCCCTGCCCGAGCGGTGCGGCGTGGTGGCGATCCCCAACGCCGTGTTCTACGACGACACCGACGCCGGCCGGCCGCTCGTCCGCTTCACCTTCTGCAAGCAGATCGAGGTCCTGGAGGAGGCGGTCATCCGACTCGGTCGACTCTGACCGTCGGGTGGAACGCTTCGCACGTCCTGACGAATAGTCAATTCGCCTACCGGGGCGGCCCTTTACCCCCCGGGAGGAATTCCGCGCGGCCCTGCCGGCCCTGCCCTCCCCGTTCCGCGCCCCGCGCGCCCGGCGCGGGGAGGGGCGGGGCGCGCAAGCCTCGCGAGCAGCGCGCGACCAGCGTGCACGGCGCACACACCGGGGCGAGGGGCGCGCGCTGTGCAGAGTCGCACACCGGCTCGATCAGAGCAGGGAAGCCGGGGTGCTCGAAACGGTGAATGCTTGACAAAGTTGGGTAAATCACCGACGGACCCGGCGTATTCATGCTTCTCTGCTGCTGACTCTCCAGCCGGAATCCTTCCTTCCACGGTCGGCCGCGCCCTGGACCGCACAGCCACGAACAGCCTCGCCTTTGCCTGGGCCTACTCGCTGCTGCACGGCGGGCGCGCACGGAGCTGAAACGCGGAGCCGAGCATGCTCACCACACTGCAGACCTCCTACACGGACACCCGCGCCGGTGACCTGGCCTGGTGCCTGGGCGGCGAACCGCTGCCCGCTCTCGCAGTCCGCGACCTGAGACTCGCCAGTGCCGGGCGCCCCGGTCCGCCCGGCACCCTCCAGTTGCGCCTGCTGGGCGCCTCGCACCAGGTGGTGATCGCCGCCGGGCCGGGCAGCTGCCTGGAGACCGTCGCCTGCCTGCCCGGCCGCCGGACCCCGCTGCCCGCCCGGGTGGCCAAACAGGTCGACGGCTGGGAGTACGAGTTCGCGGCCCGGATCGAGGCGCTGCCACCGCACGATTTCGCCGCCCGTGCCCAGGAGTTGCTGGCCCTGGTCGAGGGGCATCCACGCGGCCTGGCCGGCGTCTTCCCCGGCGACCCGAGCGCCTTCACCGCACTGGTCACCCAGGGTGGTGCGGACCGGCTGCTCTGGCGCACCTGGCACGCCTATCCGCAGGAGGGCCAATTGGTCTGTACACGGTCCTCGCTGGTGCTGACCCGATGATCGCGGCCGCCGGTCCCGGTGCCGCCATAGCTCCGCACATCGGCTTTCATTCGCACGCAGGAACGATTCGTCAACCTGTCGTATCGCACTGTCCGTCGAATGGACGCAGCCATCCGTACCGAACGTCGCCTAGCGTTTGTTCGTGATCAACCATCCGGCCGGTCCACCCGCACAGCCGGGACTCGACCTCGACGACGGCAGCCCACCCCGGCCCGGGCGGAGCCTGACCCCTCTGCCCGCCCGCCGCAGAGCCCGGCTGCGCGCGTACCCGGCGCTCGCCCGGCTCACCGTGCTGCTGGCCGCGTTCGTCTGCGCGGCCTGCGGACTCGTCTACGAGCTCGAACTCGTCGCACTCGGCAGCTACCTGCTCGGGGACTCGGTCACCCAAACCTCCGTCGTGCTCTCCGTCATGGTGTTCGCGATGGGCCTGGGCTCGCTGCTCGCCAAACGGTTCACCCGGCGCCCGGCCACCGCCTTCGCCCTGGTCGAATGCGCGCTCGCGCTCACCGGCGGGCTCTCCGTCCTCGCGCTGTACTCCTGCTGGGCCTGGATCGGCCGGTACCAGGCCGCGATGATCGGTCTGACCTGCCTGATCGGCGTCCTGATCGGCGCCGAGATCCCGCTGCTCATGACGCTCGTCCAACGGATCCGCCGGGAGGACGCCGGGCGGGCCGCGGCCGACCTCTTCGCCGCCGACTACGTGGGCGCGCTGATCGGCGGCCTCGCCTTCCCGTTCCTGATCCTGCCCCTCTTCGGGCCGGGCACCGGCGCCCTGGTCACCGGCGCCGTGAACGCCGTCGCCGGGGCCGCCGTGGTGCTCTGGCTGTTCCGCGAGGAGCCCGCGCCACGCACCCGGCTGCTGCTCTGGGGCGGCTGCGTCCTCGTCCTGGCCCTGCTCGCCGCGGCCGCCGCCTGGTCCGGCGCGGTCGAGCGCGCCGCCCGGCAGGCCATGTACGGCGGACAGGTCCGCTTCGCCGCCCAGAGCCGGTACCAGGAGATCGTGCTCACCGGCCCCGCCGAGGGACCGCTCCGGCTCTACCTGGACGGGCGGCTCGCGATCTGCGGGCCGGACGAGTACCGGGGCAACGAGGCCCTGGTCCACCCCGCGATGGCCGCCGGACCGGACGGCCGGGTCCTGCTGCTGGGCGGCGGCGACGGACTCGCCCTGCGGGAGGTGCTGCGGCACAGCGGGGTCCGCTCGGTCCTGGTCGTCGACGCCGACCCGGCCCTCAGCCGGCTGGCCCGGACCGACCCGGGCCTGGCCGCGCTCTCCGGCCGCTCCCTGGACGACCCCCGGGTCCGGACCGCGACGGCGGACCCGCTGGAGTGGCTGCGCGGCGTACGGCCCGGCAAGGACGCCTTCGACGTGGTGCTCGCCGACCTGCCCAGCCCCGCCGACAGCGGAACGGTGACGTTCCACTCGCAGGAGTTCTACGGCCTCACCACCCGACTGCTCGCGCCCGGCGGACGGCTCGCCGTCCGGGCGGGCGACGAGCCCGACGGCCTCTGGCAGGTCGAGTCCGGCCTGCGGGCGGCCGGGCTGCGGACCGTCCCGTACGCCGTCCAGGGCGGCCCGGCCGCGAGCTGCCGGCCCGGCCCGCCGGACAGCCAGGCCTTCCTGCTCGCCGCGGCCGCCCAGCCCCCGCTCACCCTCGCCCCGGACGCCCCGCCGCCCCGCGCGCTCACCGCGGACGCCCTGCGGGCCGCCTCCGCCCGCCTCACCGCCCTCCGCCCGGCCCGCCCACCCGCCGCGCTGACCCTGCTGGGGCCGCGCTGACGGGCGGCGCTGACGGGCGGCGCTGAGGGCCGAGGGGCGCCGGCCCCGGCCCGGAGTGGACAGAAGCGGGCGGGCCCGGGCCACAAGCGGTCGGCGGCGGGCCCGGGTGCGGCCGGTCGGGGACGTCCGGACGGCAGGTAGGGGCCACCACGGGGACCACCGGGGGTTCGGTCGGTAGGCTCCGTGACATGGAGCATGAGGTTGTCGTCCCGATGCCGGCCGAGCTGGTCCGGCAGGCCCTGCAGGATCCGGCTCTGCTGGCCCGGTGCGTGCCCGGGCTGAGCCCCGAGCCGACCGCCGCCGGCAGCGGGCCGGCCGACGAGATCGGCGGGCGGCTGAAGCTGCGGATCGGCACCTCCACCATCACCTACAAGGGCGTGCTGTCGCTGATCGAGGGGCGCGAGGGCGTCCTCACCGTGTTCGCCGAGGGCCAGGAGGTGCGCGGCAGCGGTGAGGCCACCGCGACGCTGCGGGTCAGCACCGCCGAGGGCGGCGGGGGCGGTACCGCGCTGGTCCGCTTCATCGGCGATCTGAGCGCCACCGGCCGGCTCACCGAGTTCGACGGGGAGACCCTGGCCGCCGCCGGCCGCCGGCTGCTCGACCGGTTCGCCGCCGCCCTCGCCTCCCCGGACACGGCCGTGGACGTGGACGTGGACGTCGATGCGGACGCTGACGTGGACGCTGACGTGGACGTCGATGCGGACGCCGAGGCGGAGGCCGTCACGGACACCACCGCGGCTCCGGAGGCCGACACCGCCGAGGACGCGGAGACGGACACGGCCCCGGAGGCCGACACCGACACCGCCGAGGACAGCGCGGCGGACGCGGACGCGGAGACGGAGACGCCCCCGGAGGCCGACGCGGACACCGCCGAGGACACCGAGGAGACCGCCGAGGAGCCCACCGCCACCGTGCTCTTCCTGGACGACCACCAGGACAACCCCGGCGACGACCTCGACGACGACCTCTCCGACCTGATCGCCTTCTCCGACGCCGACGCCGAGCGCTTCGGCCTCCCCACCGGCGGTGACCGCGACGAGGAGGACCCCGAGGAGGCCGCCGCCGACGTGGACGGTCCCGCCGCCGGGGCCGGGGACGGGGACGGGACCGGCACGGAACTCCCCGCCGACCTGCCCTTCGGCTACGAGCAGGAGCCGGTCCTCAGCGGCCCGGTCCGCCGCAGCATCGTCGGCCGCTCCGCCGAGGAGGTCGACCACGCCCCGCCGCGCGGCCCCTACGCCCCCGCCCTGCCGGCCCGCAGCGCGCGGGCCCGGGCGGCGTCCCGCTGGGGCGGCGAGGCGGGCGGCATCGTGGTGCCGGGTCCGGGCGGCCGCAGCGCGGTGCCGTGGATGATCGGCGGCGGTGTGGCACTGATCGGCGGCGCCGTGGTGCTGGTCAGGGCCCTGCGCCGACGCTAGGAGGACCACCACCCCGGAGGGCCCGTCGTCCAAGTCCCGTTCTTCCCGTCGGTGCCCGGGCACGCACCGCGCCGCGTTGTCGTCGGTCGCCGATGGCCCCCAGCCTTCGGCCGGGAGGCGCCCCCACCGCCTGGACTCCCTCCTCCGCCCTGCGGTGCACAGACCCGGGCGCCGGCGGGACCGCCCTCCGGGCGGACGACGCCACTGGGACGACAGGCCCTAGACTGAACGCTCATGAGCAACGACCGCGACGCCCTGCTGGCACAGATCAAGGACAAGGCCGTCGTGCACGGCAAGGTCACCCTTTCCTCCGGCAAGGAGGCCGACTACTACGTCGACCTCCGCCGGATCACGCTGGACGGCCAGGCCGCCCCGCTGGTCGGCCGGGTGATGCTGGACGCGACCGCCCACCTGGAGTACGACGCCGTCGGCGGTCTGACCCTCGGCGCCGACCCGGTGGCCGCCGCGATGCTGCACGCCGCCGCCGCGCGCGGCCGCGAGCTGGACGCGTTCGTCGTCCGCAAGGCGGGCAAGGCACACGGTCTGCAGCGCCGGATCGAGGGCCCGGAGGTCAAGGGCCGCCGGGTGCTGGCCGTCGAGGACACCTCCACCACCGGTGGCTCGGTGCTGACCGCCGTCGAGGCGCTGCGCGAGGCGGGCGCCGAGGTGGTCGGCGTCGCGGTGATCGTGGAGCGCGGTGGCGCCGCCGCGGTCGAGGCGCAGGGCCTGCCCTACGTGACCGCGTACGACCTGGACGACCTGGGCCTCTGACCCGCTCGGGCCGGTAGCACGGCGGAACGGCCGGGGCCGGGTCCTGTTTCACGTGAAACAGGACCCGGCCCCGGCCGTTCGTCGTGAGGGCGCTCAGCCGCGGCGGTGGCGCCCGGCACCCGCCTGCGCGGTCTCGGCCTCGGTGGCCTCGGCACCGCCGGCCTTCTTCTTCCGGCGCTCGCGCACCACCTCGACCAGGATCGGCGAGATCGACAGCAGCACGATCAGCAGCACCGCCGGGATCAGGTACTTGTCGATCACCGGGGCGAGCGCGTCACCGAAGAAGTAGCCGATCAGCAGCATCGACTCGGTCCACAGCACACCGCCGATCACGTTCCAGAGGAAGAACGTCCGGGCCGGCATCTCCAGGGTGCCCGCGACCGGGTTCAGGAAGGTCCGCACGATCGGCATGAAGCGGGCCAGCACCACGGCCTTGCCCGGCCCGAACTTGTTGAAGTACTCCTCCGCCTTCAGCACGTACTCGCGCCGGAAGATCTTCGACTCGGGCTTGTCGAACATCTTCGGCCCGACCTTCACCCCGATCAGGTGCCCGAGCTGGGCGCCCGCGACGGCGGCCAGCGGCGCACCGATCAGCAGGGCCGCGATCGGCAGCTTCGTCCCCTCCCCGAGCACCGACGAGGCGGCGTTCGAGGAGGCGACTCCGGCGATGATCAGCAGTGAGTCGCCCGGGAAGAAGAACCCGACCAGCAGGCCGGTCTCGGCGAAGATGATCGCGATCAGCCCGATGGCGCCGAGGGACGAGATCAGTGATTTGGCGTCGAGCAAGTTGACGGCCAGCTGGTTGTAGTCCACGGGCGCAGGATAGCGGGCCCGTATTGACGCGGACCTCCGCCCGGGGGGCGAGACGTCCGTCATCCCTTCGTCGCATCTGGTCGGCCGTCCCGACAGGCGGGCCACATGGTGGTGCCAGGGCCCGGGATGGGAAGATGGCTCCGGCGTCCGGACCGCGGTCGCAACACCCTCATTGTCGTACCGCGGTGGCCGCGTCGAACCTTGGTACAGGTGGCCGCCCCGCAGAGCCGCGCGTTGGCCCCGGTACCCCGGAGTCGTCACAGAGGCGTACACAGCGTCGGACAGCACCGTCCGTACGCCGCAACCCGACAGGAGCGGATTCGCATGCCCATCGCAACTCCCGAGGTCTACAACGAGATGCTCGACCGGGCCAAGGCGGGCAAGTTCGCCTACCCGGCCATCAACGTCACCTCGTCCCAGACCCTGCACGCCGCGCTGCGCGGCTTCGCCGAGGCCGAGAGCGACGGCATCATCCAGATCTCGACCGGTGGTGCGGAGTTCCTGGGCGGGCAGCACAACAAGGACATGGTGACCGGCGCCGTCGCGCTCGCCGAGTTCGCCCACGTGGTCGCCGCCAAGTACGACATCACCGTCGCGCTGCACACCGACCACTGCCCCAAGGACAAGCTGGACGGCTACGTCCGCCCGCTGCTGGCGGTCTCCGCCGAGCGCGTGGCCAAGGGCCTCAACCCGCTGTTCCAGTCGCACATGTGGGACGGCTCCGCCGAGACCCTGAAGGACAACCTGTCCATCGCCGAGGAGCTGCTGGCCCAGGCCGTCGCCGCCAAGATCATCCTTGAGGTCGAGATCACCCCGACCGGCGGCGAGGAGGACGGTGTCACGCACGAGATCAACGACGAGCTGTACACCACCGTCAACGACGCGGTGCGCACCGCCGAGGCGCTGGGCCTGGGCGAGAAGGGCCGCTACCTGCTGGCCGCCTCCTTCGGCAACGTGCACGGCGTCTACAAGCCGGGCAACGTCGTCCTGAAGCCGGAGCTGCTGCGCGAGCTGCAGGACTCGATCGGCGCCCAGTACGGCAAGAAGGACCCGTTCGACTTCGTCTTCCACGGCGGCTCGGGCTCCACCGCCGAGGAGATCGCCACCGCGCTGGAGAACGGCGTCGTGAAGATGAACCTGGACACCGACACCCAGTACGCCTTCACCCGCCCGGTCGTGGACCACATGTTCCGCAACTACGACGGTGTGCTGAAGGTCGACGGCGAGGTCGGCAAGAAGAACACCTACGACCCGCGCACCTGGGGCAAGCTGGCCGAGGCCGGCATGGCCGCCCGCGTGCTGGAGGCCGCCCAGCAGCTGCGCTCGGCCGGCAACCGCCTGAAGTAGGCACCACCCGGGAGCCGCGCCGCTCACCGCCGCCGGTCCCCCGCCCATGGCCCCCAGTGGTTCACTGGGGGCCATGAGTATTCACCAGAACCTCCTCGGGGGTCCGCCCCCGACGCACCTGCCCGCCGAGCCCGCTCCGCTGGAGCTGCTGGCCGGCGGCGCCTCCCCGGCCGAGGTCGCGGCGAAGTACCCGACCTCCTCGCTGGCCTGGGCCCAGCTCGCCGACGACGCCTTCGCCGCCGGCCGCACCGTCGAGTCCTACGCGTACGCCCGCACCGGTTACCACCGCGGGCTGGACTCGCTGCGCCGGGCGGGCTGGAAGGGCCACGGCCCGGTGCCGTGGGAGCACGAGCCGAACCGCGGCTTCCTGCGGGCACTGCACGGGCTCGGCCGGGCCGCCGCGGCCATCGACGAGAAGGAGGAGGCCGAGCGCTGCGCCCAGTTCCTCCGGGACAGCTCGCCGACCGCCGCCGCCACGCTGGGCTGACCACCCCGCGACCCTCCGTAGCCACCACCGGGCCGACCCGCCCGCACCGGCCGCCCCGTCCCGCCCCTTCCGGCGGGACGGGGCGGCCTCCTTCCGTGGTGCATACGCGGTATGTGGACATCCACCGGGTCTCCGTGTCAGGGTGTTCGGGCGAGGGGGGCGCACGTACGTTCGACGGCTCCGCGACCCCACCGGTCCGACAGGAAGCCTCACCGTGCCCGCAGCCAGACCCGACCAGCGCGACTCCCGCCGCCGGAGAGCCGGTCGGCGGCGCCGCCCCGGGATGATCGCCGCACTGACGGTGGCGGTGGCCGTCCTCGGGGTCACGCTCGTCATGCTCGACCGCCCCGAGCCCCGGCCTGCCGCCGGGCAGACCGCGCAGGGCCGGATCCCCCCACCCGACGTGCGCACCCCGTCCCCGCCCGCCGCGCCGCCCGCCGCCCCGGCCACCGGGGCGCCGACCCCGACGCCTACGCCTACACCGACCCCGACGCCTACGCCGGCACCCACCGCGACGCCCAGCAGCACCGCGCCCGGTGCCCCGGACCCCGGCCCGGCCGGCGGCGCGGGCACCTTCACCGTCGCCCAGGGCGCGGCCGCACCGGTCGGCAAGGGCACCGTCCGCCGCTACCGGGTGGAGGTCGAGGACGGTATCGGCATCGACCCGGCCGCGGCCGCCGCGCAGGTGCAGAGCATCCTCGCCGACCCGCGCGGCTGGACCAACGACCGCCGCAACGGCTTCCAGCTGGTGGCCGGCGGCGCGTACGACTTCACCGTGAAGATCGCCTCGCCGGACGCCGTGGACCGGATCTGCGGGGCCGCCGGCCTGAACACCCGCGGCGAGGTGAACTGCAACGTCGGCAACCAGGTGCTGGTCAACGTCAAGCGCTGGAACACCGGTTCACCACAGTTCAGCGGGCCGATCGACGAGTACCGGGCGCTGATCGTCAACCACGAGGTGGGCCACCGGATCGGCCACGGGCACGAGACCTGCCCGGGCAGGGGCAGGCCCGCGCCCGCGATGATGCAGCAGATCTACGGCCTCAAGGGCTGCGTGCCCAACGCCTGGCCGTACGCGGCGGACGGCGGCTACCTCGGCGGCCCGTCGGTGCCCTGACCGGGGCGCCTGACCGGGCGTCCGGCCGGACCGGGACGGATCCGATACCTGTTCACCGACCGCCCGGCACACGGCCGTTCTAGGCTGATCGCATGACAGCAGACCGCACCGCGACCGGACTCCGCCGCACCCTCGTCGTGGCCGGCACGGCGGGGCTCCTGCTCGGCACGGCCGCCTGCTCCTCCTCCGGCGGCGTGACCGGCACCGGCAGCCTCTCCTACGACCACGTCCGGTCGACCGCCCAGGGGCTGGCCGGGACCGACCCGTGCCCGTTCGGTCTGGACCTCCCGGCGGCCCTGAAGTCGGCCGGGATCGACCGGCCGGTGACCCCCGGGGCCAAGGACGAGCCGGCGGTCGGCACCGACCTCGGCAACGGCAAGCCGCCCGAGCCGTGGCCCTCCGGTGTCTCCGCCCCGCCCGGAATGGCCTCGATCCCGGCCACGCCCCCGAGCGCCTGGGTGACCTGCACCTACACGGTCGGCGCCACCCCGGTCCGGATCGACCTGCTGGCCGTCCCGGAGAACGGGCCCGTGGTCAACATGATGCTGCCGTCCATCCAACGCGCCGGCAATCTCGGCGTGGACCAGCTGAAGCAGTTCGCCGACGAGCAGCCGACGGCCGGCCGGACCAAGGTCACCCCGGGCGCCGCGTCGGTGGGCGTGGCCCGGGTGGCGGCCAAGGGCAAGGGCGACATCGCCCTGACCCTCTCCCAGGACACCGTGAACGCCACGCTGGAGCCCGCCCTGACCGGTGAGGCGCTCCGGAAGGCCACCGAGCAGCTCGCCGCCCAGCTCCACCCCTAGGCCCCGTCCGGCCGGGCCTGTCCGAGGACCGGCAGATAGGCCGCGAGGTCACTGCGCTCGCCGCTGGCCGACAGCGCGGCGGCGTCCACCGCGGCGGCCCAGCCCGTCCGGCCGCTGGCGAGCCGGATCCAGGTCAGCGGGTCGGTCTCGACCACGTTCGGCGGGGTGCCCCGGGTGTGCCGGGGGCCCTCGACGGCCTGGACCACGGCGTACGGCGGGATCCGCAGCTCGACGGCCCCGCCGGGGGTGCGGTCGGCGAAGGCGTCGGCCAGCAGCCGGGTGACGGCGGCGAGCGCCTGGCGGTCGTGCGGGAAGCCGGCCGGGCCGAGCGCGTCGGCCAGGTCGTCGGCGTGCACGACCGTCTCCACCAGCCGGGTCACCAGCAGGTCGGAGAGCAGCATCGAGCCCAGCCGGATCTCGAACCGCCGCTGCGGGTCGGCGACTTCGGGCCGGTCCAGGGCGGCCAGCAGGGCGTCGGCGGCCCGGTCGAAGGCCGTCGCCACGGCCGCCGGGGAGCCCCCGAACTCCGCGGCCGCGTGCTCGCGCGCCCCGGCGTCCAGCAGCGGGGCGACCTCGGCGACCCGGGACACCCAGCCCAGCAGGTCCAGCGGCGGCCGCCCCTCCAGCGGGTCGTCGAGGTGGGCGGGCACCCAGTCGAGCTGGACCGCCAGATGGGCCAGCAGCTCGCGCACCGACCACCTCCCCACCCGGGTCGGCCGGGCGAGCAGCAGCTCGGCCGCCGGGTCGGCGCAGAGGTCGCGGACGGCGGTGCGCAGCGCCCCGGTCTGCGCGGCGAGCGCGGCGCGCACCTTCTGGGGCTGGTACGTACGGGACTTGGGAGGCATGCCCCGCAGCGTACGCCGAAGGGCGGCCGGCCCCGGGGGGTCGACCGCCCTTCGGTCGTCGGCCCGCTCGCCCCAAGGACGACCGGGCCCGCCGTGTCAGGCGAGCAGAGCCTCGATGACGCCGGTGTGGGCGTCCGTCAGCTCGGCCAGCGAGACGGTGAACTGGCCCTGGACGTCCAGGACATCACCGTCGACCACACCGATCCGGGTGGCCGGCAGGCCACGCGCGGTGCACATGTCGTTGAACCGGAGCTCCTCGCTGCGCGGCACCGCGACGACCGCGCGGCCGGCCGACTCGGAGAACAGGAACACGAACGGGTCCTGGCCCTCGGGCACGATGATCCGGGCGCCGTGGCCACCCTTGAGGCAGCTCTCCACCAGCGCCTGGCCCAGGCCGCCGTCGGAGAGGTCGTGCGCGGCGTCGATCATGCCGTCGCGCGAGGCGGCGATCAGGATCTCACCGAGCAGCTTCTCGCGGTCCAGGTCGACCTTGGGCGGCAGGCCGCCGAGGTGGTCGTGGACCACCTGCGTCCAGGCCGAACCGCCCAGCTCGTCCTCGGTGTCACCGAGCAGGTAGACCAGCTGGCCCTCCTCGGCGAAGCCGATCGGGGTGCGCCGGGTGACGTCGTCGATGACGCCGAGCACCGCGACCACGGGGGTCGGGTGGATGGCGGTCTCGCCGGTCTGGTTGTAGAGCGAGACGTTGCCGCCGGTGACCGGGGTGCCGAGCGCCAGGCAGGCGTCGGCGAGACCCCGGGTGGCCTCGGCGAACTGCCACATCACGTCCGGGTCCTCGGGGGAGCCGAAGTTGAGGCAGTCGGAGATCGCGAGCGGCTTGGCACCGCCGGCCGCGACGTTGCGGTACGCCTCGGCGAGGGCCAGCTGGGCACCGGTGTACGGGTCCAGCTTGGTGTAGCGGCCGTTGCCGTCGGTGGCGACCGAGACGCCGAGGTTGGTCTCCTCGTCGATCCGGATCATGCCGGAGTCCTCGGGCACCGAGAGGACGGTGTTGCCGAGCACGTAGCGGTCGTACTGGTCGGTGATCCACGCCTTGGAGGCCTGGTTCGGGCTGCCGGCGACCTTGAGCAGGTCGGCCTTCAGGCCCTCGCCGGTGGTCGGGCGGGCGAGCCGCTCGGCGCTCGGGGCGTCGGCCTGCAGCGCGTCCTGCCAGCTCGGGCGGGCGTACGGGCGCTGGTAGGTCGGGCCCTCGTGGGCGACGGTGCGCGGCGGCACGTCGACCACCAGCTCGCCGTGCCAGAAGATCTCCAGCCGCTCGCCCTCCGTCACCTCACCGATGACGGTGGCGATGACGTCCCACTTCTCGCAGATCTCCAGGAAGCGGGCGACCTTGCCGGGCTCGACGATGGCGCACATGCGCTCCTGCGACTCGCTCATGAGGATTTCCTCGGGCGAGAGCGTGTTGTCGCGCAGCGGCACGGTGTCGAGCTCGATCCGCATACCGCCGGAACCGGCCGAGGCCAGCTCGGAGGTGGCGCAGGAGAGGCCGGCGCCGCCGAGGTCCTGGATGCCCTTGACGAGCTTCTCGGAGAAGATCTCCAGGGTGCACTCGATGAGGAGCTTCTCCTGGAACGGGTCGCCGACCTGGACGGCCGGGCGCTTGGCCGGGCCGGTGGCGTCGAAGGTCTCGGAGGCGAGCACCGAGACACCGCCGATGCCGTCGCCGCCGGTGCGGGCCCCGTAGAGGATGACCTTGTTGCCGGCGCCGGAGGCCTGCGCGAGGTGGATGTCCTCGTGCTTCATCACGCCCACGCAGAGCGCGTTGACCAGCGGGTTGCCCTGGTAGCAGGAGTCGAAGACGACCTCGCCGCCGATGTTCGGCAGGCCCAGGCAGTTGCCGTAGCCGCCGATGCCCGCGACGATCCCGGGCAGCACGCGCCGGGTGTCCGGGTGGTCGGCCGCACCGAACCGCAGCGGGTCCATCACGGCGACCGGGCGGGCGCCCATCGCGAGGATGTCGCGCACGATGCCGCCGATGCCGGTGGCCGCGCCCTGGTAGGGCTCGATGTACGACGGGTGGTTGTGCGACTCGACCTTGAAGGTGACCGCGTAGCCCTGGCCGACGTCGACCACACCGGCGTTCTCGCCGATGCCGACGAGCATCGCGTCGTTCTCCGGCACCTTCTCGCCGAACTGCTTCAGGTGCACCTTGGAGCTCTTGTAGGAGCAGTGCTCCGACCACATGACCGAGTACATCGCGAGCTCGGCGCCGGTCGGGCGGCGTTCGAGGATCTCCCGGATGCGGGTGTACTCGTCCTCCTTGAGGCCGAGCTCGGCCCACGGCTGGGCGGCGTCCGGGGTCTGCTCGGCGTTCTTGACGGTGTCGAGGGTCATCAGGCGTTCACCAGCTGCTTCAGGACGGAAGTGAAGAAGCCGAGGCCCTCGGTGGTCGGGCCGGTGAGCGGCTCCACGGCGTGCTCCGGGTGCGGCATCAGGCCGACGACATTGCCGGCGGCGTTGGTGATGCCGGCGATGTCGCGGTACGAACCGTTCGGGTTGACGTCCAGGTAACGGGCGACCACCCGGCCCTCCGCCTCCAGCGCGTCCAGGACGTGCTCGTCGGCGACGAAGCGGCCCTCGCCGTTCTTCAGCGGGACGACGATTTCCTGGCCGGCCGTGTAATCCCGGGTCCACGCGGTGCCGGCGTTCTCGATCCGCAGCTTCTGGTCGCGGCAGACGAAGTGCAGCGAGTCGTTGCGGGTGAGCGCGCCGGGCAGCAGGTGCGATTCGCACAGCACCTGGAAGCCGTTGCAGATACCGAGAACCGGCATTCCCAGCTTCGCCTGCTCGATGATGGTGTCCATCACGGGCGAGAAGCGGGAGATGGCGCCGCAGCGCAGATAGTCGCCGTAACTGAATCCGCCGGGCAGGACGACGGCGTCGACCTGGTGGAGATCCTTGTCACGGTGCCAGAGCGCGACCGGCTCGGCGCCGGCCAGGCGGACCGCGCGCTGGGCGTCGCGGTCGTCGAGGGAACCGGGGAAAGTGACGACGCCGACTCGGGTGGTCACTTGGCGTCTCCGACGACGGAGGAGGGGACCGATGTCTCGGTCTCCTCGACGCGGACGGTGAAGTCCTCGATCACGGTGTTGGCGAGAAAGGTCTCGGCGGCTTCGCGGATACGGGCGAGCGCGGCGTCGTCGACCGGGCCCTCCAGCTCCAGCTCGAAGCGCTTGCCCTGGCGGACGTCGGCGATCCCGGTGAATCCGAGACGGGGCAGTGCGCGCTGCACCGCCTGTCCCTGGGGGTCGAGGATCTCCGGCTTGAGCATGACGTCGACTACGACGCGTGCCACTGGCACTCCCGGTGGTGTCTTCGTGAGGCGGGGGAACTCCAGACTACCGGGGGTTTCGGGCGACTTTGCTGGCCGGGGAGGGTGACGCGCGTAGACTCACGACCCTTACGCCGCAAGGGCTCCGACTCACCGGACTCCCCGGCGGTCACCCCATTTCAGCGGATTCGGCGGCCCGCGCGAGAACGGCCGAAGAGCACCCGAATACCGGCACTCCGGACAGATCGGCCAGCCGAGTGCACCGGGTATCCGGCACTCCGCCGAAGACACGTGAATATACGGAAAAGAAAGCCGGACTCTTCGATTTCGACCCGCTTCGGGTGCAGAATAGGGCCACCTGCCGCGGCAAGTGCTGCGTATCCGGCACGCCATCGGGCCTGCCCGTATGCGCTTGAGCGAGTAGTGCACATCAGGCCACGGGAGCGCACCCCGCGCCCTTCGGCCGAATTGCCCGAGAGGATTGACACCCATGGCTCAGCGTGTAGTTGTCACGCTCTCCGACGACCTGGACGGCGGCGCCGCCGCAGAAACCGTCCACTTCGGCGTCGACGGGAAGTCGTACGAGATCGACCTGTCCCTGGACAACGCGGAAAAGCTGCGGGAGGCCCTCGCCCCGTTCGTCGCGGCCGGCCGTCGCCAGAGCCGTACCGGTAAGTCCTTCCGCCGCACCGCGCTCACCCCGGACCCGGCCGCCGTGCGCGCCTGGGCCCAGTCGCGCGGCATGGAGCTGCCCGCCCGGGGCCGCATCCCCAAGCACGTCTACGAGGCGTTCGCCGAGGCGAACTGACCCCGCCGGACCCGGTCGTCCCACCTGCCCCGAAAGGGTGGGGCGACCACCCCGACCGATGGGGTAGAGTAATCCTCGTCGCCGCAACGGAGAGATCCGGAGAGGCGGCCGGTGCCCCACCAGGCACCGTGCGGACGTGGCTCAGTTGGTAGAGCATCACCTTGCCAAGGTGAGGGTCGCGAGTTCGAATCTCGTCGTCCGCTCGCAGTGTGCGAGCACAGCACAACTCAATAGTTCCATCCTGCGGACGTGGCTCAGTTGGTAGAGCATCACCTTGCCAAGGTGAGGGTCGCGAGTTCGAATCTCGTCGTCCGCTCCAGTACGAAGGGCCCCCTCGGTCGAGGGGGCCCTTCGGCATTCCCCCGCGAGCGCCTCCGCGGATCCCTCTCCGGACCTCCGACCGGATCTCGCCCGGCTTGTCCCGGGCTTGCCCGCGGCTTGCCCGGCGCTTTCCCGTCCGGCTCCCGCCGATGACATTTGTCATCGCCGACCCGTGGATCCGCGTCGCGTTCTCATGAGAGCGCGCACTGCCCGCGGCGCCCGGGCGGCGGAAGGCTTGAGCCATGGAAACGAGCCGGCCGCACACCGCGAGCGATCATGTGATCGAGGTCACCGACCTCCACCGCCACTACGGTTCCGGCAGCACCGGCCATCACGCGGTGCGCGGCGTCGACCTGGCCGTCGGCCGCGGCGAGCTGTTCGCGCTGCTCGGCACCAACGGGGCCGGCAAGACCTCCACCATGGAGCTGATCGAGGGCCTCGCCGCCCCCACCACCGGGACGGTCCGGGTCCTCGGCCACGACCCGTACCGTGAGCGCGCCGCCCTCCGCCCGCGGATCGGCATCATGCTCCAGGAGGGCGGCTTCCCCGGGGACCTCACCGTCGCCGAGACCGGCCGCAGCTGGGCCGGCATGACCACCGGCGCCCGCCCGCTGGAGGAGGCGCTGGAGCTGGTCGGCCTCGCCGACCGCCGGGGCGTCCGGGTCAAGCAGCTCTCCGGCGGCGAGCGCCGCCGGCTCGACCTCGCGATGGCCCTGCTCGGGCGGCCCGAGGTGCTCTTCCTGGACGAGCCCAGCACCGGCCTGGACCCCGAGGCCCGCGCCGCCGTCTGGCGGCTGGTCCGCGAGCTGCGCGCCCAGGGCACCACGGTGCTGCTCACCACGCACTACCTGGAGGAGGCCGAGGAGCTGGCCGACCGCCTGGCCATCATGCACCGCGGCCGGATCGTCACCGCCGGGACCGTGGCCGAGGTCATCGCCGGCCGCCCCTCCCGGATCAGCTTCGAACTCCCCGAGTTCACCGGGGCCTCCCTCCCGCCGCTGGCCGGGGCCACCCTGGTCGCGGACGGCCGGCGGATCACCGTGCAGACCGGGCAGCTCCAGGCCACCCTCACCGACCTGCTCGGCTGGGCCGCCCGGCACGGCATCGCGCTCGGCGCGCTCGACGCCCGCAGCGCCTCGCTGGAGGAGGCCTTCCTCGCGATCGCCTCCGAGGCCGCGCACCAGCCCCCGGCCGACGCCCCCACCGCTCCCTCCGCCCGCCGCCGCCTGATCGGACTCTCCCGATGACCACCGCCACCGCCCGCACCGCCACCGGCCCGCAGAGCTCCGGCGGCCCGCGGAGCACCACCGGCCGCCGGCTGCTCGCCCTCGGCCGGGCCGAGGGCACCCTGCTGCTGCGCAACCGGACCGCGCTGTTCACCGCCCTGCTGCTGCCGCTGCTGCTGATCGGCGGGCTGAAGAGCGTGCTCGACCAGCAGGCCGAGACCAACCCCGGCCTCGACGTCGACTCCCTGCTGGTCAACGGGGCGGTCGGGATGGTGCTGGCCTTCGTCGTCTACTACAACCTGACCGCCGCCTACGTGGCCCGCCGCGGCGAGCTGGTGCTGAAGCGACTGCGCACCGGGGAGGCCCGGGACATCGAGATCCTGGCCGGCACCGCGGTGCCCTCGGTCGGCCTGGCCCTGCTGATGTGCCTGGTGGTCGCGGTCGGCGGCGCCGTCGCCCTGGACCTGCGCGCGCCGGTGAACCCGCTGCTGATGGCCGCCGGGCTGGTGCTGGCGATCGGCACCCTGATGGCGCTGGCGGCCGTCTCCAGCGCCTTCACCAAGACGGTCGAGAGCGCCGGCATCACCACCATGCCCGTCCTGCTGCTCTCCCAGTTCGGCTCCGGGCTGTTCGTCCCGCTGGAGGTCATGCCCGACGGGATGGCCGACGTCTGCCGGCTGCTGCCCACCACCCCGGCCTTCCAGCTGATCCGCCTCGGCTGGTTCGGCACCGACGGCTCCGCCGCCGCCACCGGCTTCGCCGGCACCTGGGCCACCGCCGCTCCGCACCTGGTCACCGGAACGGTCTGGCTCGCCCTGGCCGCCTGGGGGGCCGTGCACTACTTCCGCTGGGAACCCCGCCGCTGAACCGGCCCCGGACCCCCGCTCCCCCACCGGACGGCGCCGCCACCTGATAGGAAGAACGCAGCACGATCATGATCGAAGGGGGAGCGGGAGAGATGGCCGTCCTGACGCCGAGGCGGCGCTGGAAGGGGTACAGCAAACCCCAGCGCACCGAGCTCTACCTCCGCTGGTCGCTCTACCTCATCCCGCTGATGATGCTCGCGCTGATCATGCTGGCCACCACCGCCTCGACCGGCCGGCCGGACACCGACGGCAGCGCCCGGGTCTGCCTGGTCGTCGGCCTGGCCGTCACCCTGCTGACCCTCCGGGCCCTGCGCACCTCGCTCGACCACTACCTGAAGCGGCCCACCGACCACCTGCGCCGGCTCGTCGCCGTGGCCGTCGTGACGGTGGCCGGCTGCTGGGCCGTCCTGCTGCTCGGCCCGGCCGACGGCGGGCCGGGGAGCCCGGACGCACCGCCGTTCACCGCCGTGGTCGTCTCCGCCCTGCTGGCCACCGCCTTCTGCCCGGCGGGCGTGGGCCTGCCGGTGCGCTGGGCCTGCCTCGCCGGGGTGTCGACCCAGCTCCTGGTCGCCCCCGCGGCCCTGCTGGCCGGGCTCGGCACCCCGGTCACGGCCGGTCTGCTGGTCGGCAACCTGATCGGGCTCGCCTTCGTCGGCTTCAGCTGCCGCAGCTTCGCCTGGCTGCAGTCGGTCGTCTGGGAGCTGGACACCGCCCGGGAGGCCCAGGCCCGGCTGGCCGTCGCCGAGGAGCGGCTGCGGTTCTCCCGGGACCTGCACGACGTGATGGGCCGCAACCTGACCACCATCGCGCTGAAGAGCGAACTCGCCGTCCAACTGGCCCGCCGGGGCCGGCCGGAGGCCGCCGACCAGATGACCGAGGTGCAGCGGATCGCCCAGGAGTCCCAGCGCGAGGTCCGGGACGTCGTCCGCGGCTACCGCACGGCGGACCTGCACGCCGAGGCGATCGGCGCCCGCGCCGTCCTGCGCGCCGCCGACGTGGCCTGCGAGATCGACCTGGGCGAGGACGCCGACGAACTCCCGCCGCCGGTGCAGTCGGTACTCGGCTGGGTGATCCGTGAGGCCACCACCAACGTGCTGCGCCACAGCGAGGCCGGCCACTGCTCGATCCGGCTGCGGCGCGAGGACGGCCGGGCGGTGCTGGAGCTGGAGAACGACGGGGTGCCGGCCGTGCCGCTCCCGTCCCAGGGCGGCGGGACGGGCCTGCGCGGACTGCGCGAGCGCCTCGCCGCCCACGACGGCGAGCTGACCGTCCCGGACATCGGGCCGGGCCGGTTCCGGATGTCCGCCAGCGTCCCGCTCTGACCCCGCCGCCCGCCGGGCCGGGGAGCCGCCACCCGGCGGGCCCCGGCCCCGACCGACCACCGCTCCCGTCCGGAAGAAGGCCCCCGATGACCGACCCCGCCCCCGTGCGCGTCCTGCTCGCGGACGACGAGCACCTGATCCGGGGGGCGATGGCCGCCCTGCTCTCCCTGGAGGAGGACATCACCGTGGTCGCCCAGGCCGCCTCCGGGCCGGAGGCGGTGGCGATGGCGCAGGCGCACCGCCCGGACATCGCGGTGCTGGACCTGCAGATGCCCGGGCTGGACGGCATCGAGGTGGCCACCGAGCTGCGCCGGCTGCTGCCGGACTGCCGGTCGATGATCGTCACCGGGCACGGCCGCCCGGGCTACCTGAAGCGCGCGCTGGAGGTCGGTGTGCGCGGCTTCCTGCCGAAGACCGTCTCCGCGGCGGACCTCGCCGGGATCATCCGCACGGTGCGCGCGGGCGGCCGGTACGTGGACCCGGAGCTGGCCGCGGACGCGATCAGCGCGGGAGAGACACCGCTGACCCCGCGCGAGACGGACGTGCTGGAGCTGGCCGCCGACGGCACCTCGATCGCCGAGATCGCCGAGCGGGCCGCGCTGTCGCAGGGCACGGTCCGCAACTACCTCTCCTCGGCCGCCGGCAAGCTGGGCGCCGAGAACCGCCACGCGGCGGTGCGGATCGCCCGCGAGCACGGCTGGATCTGAGACCTGCCCGGTCCCGGTCCGGCCGCGCCCGCGGACGTCCGACGGCTCAGACCCAGGAGGTACCGGTCAGCCGCTCGTACACCTCGATGTACCTGGCCCTGGTCTGCTCGACGATCTCGGCCGGCAGCTCCGGCGGCGGCAGCTCGCTGGCCCGGTCCCAGCCGGAGGCCGGCGAGACCAGCCAGTCGCGGATGAGCTGCTTGTCGAAGGACGGCTGCGAGCGGCCGGGCTGCCACTCGTCGGCGGGCCAGAAGCGCGAGGAGTCCGGGGTGAGCACCTCGTCGCCGATCAGCAGCTCGCCGTCGGCCAGGCCGAACTCGAACTTGGTGTCGGCCAGGATGATGCCGCGCGCGCGGGCGATGTCCCGGGCCCGGGCGTAGACGTCGAGGGTGGTGCGGCGCAGCTGGGAGGCGAGCTCCGCCCCGGTCCGGCGGGCGGTCTCCTCGTAGGAGACGTTCTCGTCGTGCTCGCCCACCTCGGCCTTGAGCGCGGGGGTGTAGATCGGGGCGGGCAGCTCGGAGCTGTTCACCAGGCCCTCGGGCAGCGCGATGCCGCAGACCGTGCGGTCGGCCTCGTACTCGGTCAGGCCGGAACCGGCGAGGTAGCCGCGGGCCACGCACTCGACCGGGACCATCTCCAGGCTGCGGCAGATCAGCGTGCGGCCCTTCCAGTCGGCGGGGGCGCCGGCCGGGATCTCGGTGGAGATCACGTGGTTGGGCACGATGTCGGCGATCCGCTCGAACCACCACAGCGAGAGCTGGGTGAGGACCCGGCCCTTGTCGGGGATCTCGTTGGGCAGCACCCAGTCGTGCGCCGACATGCGGTCGCTGGCGACCATCACGAGGTCGCCCGACTCGGCGCGGTAGAGGTCGCGCACCTTGCCGGTGTGCAGGTGGACCAGGCCGGGCACCTGGACCGGCTCGGGCTTGGTGACAAATCCGCTCAAGGTCGTCTCAGTCCTCAGGGGTCGTTCGCGGGCGTGGGGCGCGAAAGGGGAGGTCAGTGGAGCCGAGTCTGTCATGACCGCCTTCCCGGACCCCGCGCGGGCGGCCTCAGCCGTTCTTGCAGAGGCGGTCCAGCAGATTGGCGGTGGCCCGCTGGATCCGCTCGTCGGTGAGGCCGGGCCGGTCCAGCGCGGGCGACCAGGCGAACGTGCCGGCGGCGAACACGTACGCGCCGCTCGGCGCCCGGTACAGCGAGGTCTCCTGGTAGCGGGTGCGGCCGGCGAGGTCGCGGTACGGGGAGTGCGCGAGCAGCACCCGCTCGGTGTGCTGGGGCAGCGCCACCTTGGGGTAGTAGCGGTCGGCCTCGCCGGCGACCAGGCCGGGCAGCTCGTCGCCCTCCTGGACGCCGGTGCCGTCCCAGAGCCAGTGCGCGGTGTGCCGGGCGACCAGCGGGACGGGCGAGGCGACCCGGCCGGAGTACTGCACGCCGAGCAGGTGCTGCTCCGGCTCGCCGGCGTCCCGCCAGAGCGCGCTGGCCGCGCCGCTCACCCCGGTGGCCGGGCTGCCGGGCTCGACCTTCTGCCGTTTGCGGCAGTTGAGCAGCCGGTTGGGCTCGCCGGACGGCGCGGGGCTCAGCTCGACCCGCCAGTACATGGTGTTGGCGGACAGGAAGACCAGCGAGGTACCGCCGTCGCGGGCCCGCTCGACCGTGCGGCGCATCGGCTCGGACCAGTACTCGTCGTGCCCGGGGAAGATCAGCGCCCGGTGCCGGGCCGGGTCGACCAGACCGGCGTGCAGGTCGGTGGCGGTGGCGTAGGAGAGGTCGTAGCCGTAGCGCTCGGCCCAGCGGATGAAGTCGTAGGCGTGCCCGACGTGCAGCGGCAGTCCGGCGGTGGCGTGCGGGCGGTCGAAGGAGACGGTGACGGCCGCCTCCGGCTCGCCGACCAGCCGGCCCCGGCCGTCCCAGGCGTGGTAGAGGCTGGCGCCGCTGCGGCCGTCCTCGGGGAAGAGGTTGTAGGCCTGCCAGGTCACGTCCGGGATCACCAGCAGCAGCTCGGCGGCGCGCGCCTGGTCCTCGAAGTCCCGGACCGTGAAGGGGATGTGGCTGCGGTGCAGCATGTCGCCGGTGGTCAGCACGGCGACGTAGGCGCCGGGCCGCCAGTGGGTGGGGATCTGCAGCCGCCAGGAGTGCCACCAGTGGTGGCAGGAGACCGTCCGCCCGACCACCAGCGGAGCCGGCTGGGACAGCCCCGCGATCAGCGGGCTGGACGTCATGTGGTGGGCGCCGTCGCCGCCGTAGTGGCCGATCCGGAAGACGTCGACGGTGAACTCGCGGGGCGGGTTCACGGTGACCCGGAAGTCCACCGAGCCGCCGGGGCGGACCACCCCGGCCGAGGCGAAGCCCTTGATCTGCTGCACCACGTCGTTGGCCCCCTGCGGGGTGCCGACCGGGGGCTTGGGTCTGGTGCCGCCGGCCAGCGGCTGCTGGCCCGGCGCGTCCACCGAGACATACCAGGGGACGGCGCCCCCGGCTCCCGCCAGGTACTGGTCCGGGCTGCGCAACCAGGGCAGCGGGCCCTGGCCGAAGGGGTCGGAGACGCTGTACGCGTGCGTTCCGGACTCCCAGCGGCGGTTGAGTTCCGTCCCCACGCGCCCCTCCCACAGATGCACCCTCCGCCGGTTGGCATGTGCCTCCCGGATGTGCGTGCGGTCTAATACACCACAGAGTGCTGGCGCTGCGTCACCCTACGGTAGCAACTAGTGCCTGAGAATCTTCCGGGCTGTCCCCGAGAGGGGCTCCGGCCTGGGAAGACCTGCCGCGGGCGGCCGACCCGGGGGCGCGAGCACCGGTGCCGAGCGCCCTCCGGGTTCAGAGCCGGACCGGTTTCTCCAGCCGGACGTCGGCGGCGTCCAGCCAGGCCCGCAGCGGGCCGTCCTGGCCCTGTTCGACGGCCTGGGCGACCGGCTCGGCCAGATCGGTGCGGCGCACCCCGCCGATCAGCAGCACCGGGCCGTCCAGCCAGTCCAGACCGGGGGTGGCCCCGGCGGTGTCGACGGCGGCGCAGCAGACCATCGCGGTGACGTGGTCGACCAGGAGGTCCCGACCGGTACGGACGGGTTCGAGCAGCGGGGCGGGGGCCGTGGTCCCGGCCGGCCGGGTGGTGAGCGCGGCGGCCAGCTGCTCGCCGCCGCCCTCGGCGAGCCGGCCCAGCAGCCTGGTCACCGTCGGGGCGCCGGGGCGGGCCTGCGGGGCGAGCCGGTCCAGCGCGGACTGCAGCGCGGTGGCACGGGCCCGCCAGCCGGCGTCCACCACCTCGGCCGGGTAGTCGGCCCAGTCCACCTCGCGCCAGGCCCCGGAGGCGGGCCGGCCGAAGAACAGCTCGGCGGCGAGCAGGGAGACCGCCTCGTCCACCGTGCCGGGCTCCTCCAGCAGGTCGCAGGCGGGGCGGTCGCCGAGCCGGCTGCTGTACCCGTCGGCCAGCCGGTCGCGCCGGGACAGCTCGGTGAGCGCGGCCACCACCCCGGCGTTGAGGTGGGCGGGGTGCCGGCCGAGCCGCCAGGCGGGCAGCGCGACCCGGGTGAGCAGCCGGTCCCAGCCGGCGTAGGCCAGGCCGACCTGCTCCTGGGCGGCGATCCGCAGGCCGTAGTCGACCGCGCGGGCCTGTTCGGAGGCCCAGCCCGCGACGGCCCGCTCCAGCTCGGCCGAGTGCGCCCGGCAGGCACCGAGCAGCCGGCGGGTGATCCGGTCGGTCAGCGCGGCCGGGCCGCGGCGCCCGCGCGGCGCGGGCGGCGCGGGGGCGCCGACCACACCGGGTACCGGGGCGTCGTCCAGGCTGGCGTCCAGGCCGCGCAGGAAGCGGCGGGCCGCGGCGATGTCCGGGTCGGCGGCGGCCGCGGTGCCGGCCACCACCGGGGCGAGCAGGGCGCGCAGCTCGCCGGACCGCATCCACCAGAGGAACGGCGAACCGATCACCAGCATCGGCGCGGCGGGCTCCTGGGCCCGACCGGGCGAACGGCGCGGACCGGCCGGGCGGGCCGGCGGGACGTCCTCCAGCCAGCTGTCGCAGTCCGGGGTGAGGGCGATCGCGGAGGGCGCGGGGACCTCCAGCCGGTCGGCCAGCTCGTCGATCAGCCGGTACAGCTCGGGGGCCTGGGCCCGGTCGAGCGGGACGACCGGGGTCTGCGGCGGGACGGCCCGGCGGTGGGCCCGGGCGGCCAGGCCCGCGACCAGCAGGGTGACGGCGGCCACCGCGCAGACCGCCCAGCGGACGGCGTCCCAGCCGGCGGCGTCGGGGGCGCCGGGAGCGCCGATCCGGCCGGTGAACCGGCCCGCGAGCAGGACCGCCGCGGCAGCGGCGGGCAGTGCTGCGGCGGCCAGGGCGATGCCCCGGACCCGCAGGACCGCGTGGGCGTGAGCGCGCGCGGTGTCGACAGCGGCCATACGGTGCGGCACCCCCTTCGGAGCCCTCGGGCGCCCGGCGACGGGGCCCTGAGCCGACTCGAAACGATCAGTTCCGACCGGGAATCGGCGGCGTCCGATCCCGGTAGTACATGCTGCGTGGCGCTTCTGACATTCTTGACGCCCTTGTCCGGGTGGGTGTTCCGGATCGCCCCGGTTTCCACTCGTCCCGGTGACGGTGCCCGAATTCCGGACGACCGTGCCGGGCGCCGTGCGAAGCGGCCCGGGCGTGCCGGTCCGGCCGGACGCCGTCCAGCATCCCCCCGCACGACCGCCGCTACCCGGCGCGGCCGCGAGCGGCACGGCCCACGGTGCTGCGGACCAGCGCACCATAAGGCCGGGCAGCCGGTTGCGTCAGCCGGATGCGGTCGCTATCACTCGATGGGCTGGATTCCGGCCGCCGAACGGTGCGGTGACCACCGGAAGCACTCCCGGGCCCGCACCCCCGAAACGCCGCGGGGCGCTGCGTCCATGGGGGTTGTTTCCCCTCGGACGCAGCGCCCCGGAGCGCGGCGAAACCGCCTGCTACCGCGCGGCCTTGAGCGCGATGTCGGTGCGGTGCTGACCACCCTTGAGGCTGATCCGGTCCACCGCCGCGTACGCCCGGCCGCGCGCCTCGGCGAGGTCGGTGCCGGTGGCGGTCACGGACAGCACCCGGCCGCCGGCGCTGAGCACCCGGCCGTCCTCGTCCGCCCTGGTCCCCGCGTGCAGCACGAACGCGGTGCCGTCGGCGGCCTCGGCGTCCGCCAGACCCTCGATCACGTCGCCGGTGCGCGGCGCCGCCGGGTAGCCCTCGGAGGCGATCACCACGGTGACGGCGGCGCCGTCGTCCCAGCGCAGCGGCTCCAGCTGGTCCAGCGCGCCGGTGGCACTGGCGTGCAGGACGGCCGCCAGCGGGGTGCGCAGCCGGGCCAGCACGACCTGGGTCTCCGGGTCGCCGAAGCGGGCGTTGAACTCGATCACCCGGGTGCCGCGCGAGGTCAGCGCCAGGCCCGCGTAGAGCAGGCCGGAGAACTCGGTGCCCCGGCGGCGCAGCTCGTCCACGGTGGGCTGCAGGACGGTCTCCAGGACCTCCTCGACCAGGCCCTCGGGGGCCCACGGCAGCGGCGAGTAGGCGCCCATGCCGCCGGTGTTCGGGCCCTCGTCGCCGTCCAGCGCGCGCTTGAAGTCCTGCGCGGGCTGGAGCGGGAGGACGGTGGTGCCGTCGGTGATCGCGAACAGCGAGACCTCGGGGCCGTCGAGGTACTCCTCGATGACCACGCGCTCGCAGGAGGCGGCGTGGGCCAGCGCGGCCTCGCGGTCGGAGGTGACCACGACGCCCTTGCCGGCCGCCAGGCCGTCGTCCTTGACCACGTACGGCGCGCCGAAGGCGTCCAGCGCCTCCGCGGCCTCGGCGGGGGTGGCGCAGACGTAGGAGCGGGCGGTGGGCACCCCGGCGGCGGCCATGACGTCCTTGGCGAACGCCTTGGAGCCCTCCAGCTGGGCGGCCTTCCCGGACGGGCCGAAGACCGGGATGCCGGCCGCGCGCACGGCGTCGGAGACGCCCGCGACCAGCGGGGCCTCCGGGCCGACCACGACCAGGTCGGCGTCGAGCCGCCGGGCGAGCGCAGCGACCTGCGCACCGTCCAGCTGGTCGACGGGGTGGACCGTCGCCACCTGCGCGATCCCGGCGTTGCCCGGGGCGCAGTACAGCTCGGTCACGGCGGAATCTTGGGACAGAGAGCGGCACAGGGCGTGTTCGCGGGCGCCGCCGCCGATGACGAGGACCTTCACGGTTGGCAAGGGTAGTCGGTGGCCGGTTCGCGTCGCCCTCCGGTCCCGTCGGAACCTCCGGCCGAAGCCGTCCGTACGCCTCCGGTGCCGGAGGATCCTCCGAGCCGCGGCCCGGAAGGTGCGCCCCGGGTGTCCGGGTCAGGACAGCGGGTCACCGGGGCCTCGCTCGGACGGGTGAAATCTCGCCGACCGCCGCAACCCGCCCACCTCGGCATCCGGCGGTCGAATCCGGTAACGATCATTGGTGAAGCGCCCCCATGGTCAGCCATTTGGCGGTAAGAAAGGGCTGATGGACAACCACCGGCCACCGGCCGGAACGGCGTCCCCGGGCACCCACACCGCCGGGGGACACCGCGTGTTCCGATGCGTCGTCCGGCGTTTCACGGCCCGTCAGGTCGAGGACGTGTCAGGAGGACGCGACGGTCAGACCCAGCAGTCCGCCCGCCACAGGGAGCCCCACAGGTGAGCCAGCCGGAAATGCAGCCCGAGGAGAGTGCCTGGGGCAAGGAGATCGGCGAGGAGGACCAGCCCGCCGCCGCCGTCGTACCCCGGGCCTCCACCCGCCACCGGGCCGATCTGAGCGCCCGCCAGTTCCCCCTCGGGGACTGGGGCGAGCCCGCCGAGCGGCTGGAGGAGCTCTACCGCTGGTCCGAGGAGCGGGCGGTGGAGGCGATCGACTGGTACCGCCGGGACCGGGTCTGGAAACGCCGCTGGGCGCGGCTGCTGAGGTTCGGCACCGCCGGCTTCGCGGTCGGCGGCGTCACCGCCCCGCTGGTGGACCTCACCGGCACCGTGGCGAACGCGACCGGCTGGGGCTACGTCGGTCTGGCACTCGCCGCGGCCTGCTACGGCTCGGACCGGGCGTTCGGGCTGACCTCCGGGTGGATGCGGGACGTCTCCACCGCGCAGGCGCTGCAACGGCGCCTGGAGGCCTTCCAGTTCGACTGGGCCTCGGAGTGCGTGCGGGAGGTGCTGGGCCCCACCGAGGGCACCGCGGGCGAGGCGGCCGAGCGCTGTCTCGGGGTGCTGCGGCGGTTCTGCGAGGACATCTCGGACATGGTCCGCACCGAGACCTCGGAGTGGATGCTGGAGTTCCGGGCGGGCATGACCCAGCTGCCCACCCAGGCCTCGGGCAGTTGGGGCGGCCGGAGCGAGTCGGGCATCGGCGCCCAGGTGCGGATCCTGCCGCCGCCGGGCACCCGGCCCACCATGCCGCGCCAGCGCCCGCCGGAGGGCCCGCTGCGCTAGCCGGGTCCGGGCGGACGCGCCCGGACCCGGGGACGCGGAGCGCTCGGAGGATCGGAACCCTCGGGGTCCCGGAACGCTCGGGGTCTCGGAGCGCTCGGGAACCGGGCCGCTCGGAGGCTCAGGCGAAGACGATCATCGATCCCTGGGTGAGGCTGCGGGTGGCCGCCGCGTACAGGCCCGCCCAGGCGTGCCGCTCCCGGGCGAAGGGGTGCAGGTCGTCCAGCGGCGGGCCGAACGGCTGCTCCAGACCGGTCGGGCCGAGCGGCCGGGTCGGGTCCGGCGGGTTGACCGGGTCGATGTCCAGCGCCGGTGCGACGGCCTGGAGTTCGCGCAGCAGCCCGTGACTGGAGCCCAGCGGGCCGCCCGAGGCGAGCAGCGCGTCGTCCACCAGCGGCACCGCGAACTCGATCGGCACGTACGCCCCGGCGTGGTCGAAGTGCCAGACCAGGTGCGAGTGTTCCGCGCTGCTCTCGAACATCTCCAGCAGCTGCTCGTAGTCGCCGCCGAGGGCGTCCACCGGCGTGATGTCCAGGCCGGTCAGGCCCAGCAGGTAGGCGCGGCGCAGGAAGTGCAGCGAGTCGTAGTCGAAGGCTGCTATCGGCTCGACCGCCCCGCTTATCCCCGGGACGTACTGGTAGACCGGCACCTCGGGCAGCCCGTGCGCGGTCAACACGGCGTTGTAGAGCGCGAGATCGTCCCGGAAGGGATTGTCAGGGCTGTGGCTCAGCACGTCCACGAGCGGGACGAGCCAGAGGTCGCAGGCCATGGCCGGCTCTTCCTCTCCGGGCGGCGGAGTCGCCCGCGTGGGCGGGCGACGGATGGACGGGTCGGTGTCCGGACGCTCGGTACAGGGACCGCCCGGGACGACGACCGCCCACCCTACCGGCCCGGCGCGCGGTGCGGGCCGGGCCGCCCCTCGGGCAGTTGACCGGCCGACGGGTCGGCGTACCGGCGGCCGAAGCGCCCGTACGCCGCCGTGCGGGGCTGCGGCACCAGGCCGAGGCCGAGGCCCAGTTCGCGGCCGAGCTCCCGGCCCAGCTCGCGCTCCCGGCCGCGGCCGGGCTCCGGCAGGCGGGCCGGGGCGGCGCCGGACGCCTCCCCGCGGGCCCCGTCCGCCGCCTCCGGGCCCGGGGACGCCGGCTCGCCGGCCGGTACCGACGGACCGGCCGCCGGGGCTGGCCCGGACGGACCGGACGACGCGGGCGCGGGCACCGGGTCGAGCCCGGCGGTCAGCAGCGGCAGCACGCCCACCGGCTCCACCGGCTCCCCGGCCAGCCCGGCCAGCACCCGCACCGTGAACAGGTTGTACTCGCAGACGATCCGGTGCGCGCCCGCGATGTCCTGCCCCTCGATCGCGTCGACCAGCTCGACGTGGCGGTCCCAGCAGACCCCGCCCAGCGTCGGCATCGCCCGCAGGTAGGGCGCGGCGAACATCCAGGACTGCACCCGGAGCCAGTCCAGGTAGTCGCCGATCCGGCGGTTCCCGAGCAGCCCGGCGACCTCCTGCCAGAACCGGCGGTCGCAGCCCACCATCACGTCCAGGTTCCCCGCCCGGACCGCCCGGACCGCCGCGTCCGCCCGGCGGCGCAGCGAGGGCAGCCGGCTGACGTCCGGCGCGGCGGCGCGCACCGCGAGCTGGCGGAAGCAGCTGTCGGTGAGCAGCACCCGGGACTCGAAGATCTCCAGGAAGTCGGCCCAGCCGAACTCGGGGACGGTGAACCCCCGGTGGTGCTCGGCCCGGAGCAGCCCCTGCGCCCCCAGGTCCACCAGCGCCTCGCGGGCCGGGGTCGCGGAGACGCCGTACAGCTCGGCGATCTCCTTGACGGTGAAGTTGCGGCCGGCTGCCAGCCGGCCGGCCATCATCTCCTCGCGCAGCGCGCCGGCGATCTGCTCGCGCAGGCTGTTGCGCCGGATCACGGGACTGGTGTCGCCTGCGCCGGTGCCGGACATGCGCGCGACCTCCTCGGGCAGGCTCGACGGTCTGCCTCGGGACAGGCCGGCTGAAGAACGGCTGGTAACACGACGAAGGCTCATCTTCTCAAAAATGCCGCCGTCCTGTACAAGCCCTCCCGTATGCCCCGGAAAGCCACGCTCAGCCGCCCCCGGGTGTCACCGCTGCACCGGTGCCGGGATGCCCAGCAGCCGGTCCCGGTGCACCGGGAACTCGGCACGGGCCCGGGCCACCTCCGCCGGGTCGAACTCCACGGTCAGCACCTCCTCCCCCGCACCCGCCTCGGCCAGCACCCGGCCCCACGGGTCCACCACGATGCTGTGGCCGGCCTGCTCGACCCCGCCGTGCGTCCCGGCGGTGTTGCAGGCCAGCACGTAGGCCTGCTCCTCGACCGCGCGGGCCCGGCTCAGCAGCGTCCAGTGCTCGCGCCGCCGGGCCGGCCAGGCGGCCGGGACCACCAGCAGCTGCGCGCCGGCGTCCAGCAGCGCCCGGAACAGCTCGGGGAACCGCAGGTCGTAGCAGGTCGCCAGACCGAGTGTGCCGAAGTCGGTGGCGGCGGTGACGATCTCCTGCCCGGCGCCCATCACCACCGCCTCACCGCTGTCGAAGCCGAAGCGGTGGATCTTGCGGTAGGTGTGCACCAGCTCGCCGTCCGGGGCGAACAGCAGCGAGGTGTTGTAGATCGGCCCGTCCGGGTCGCGCTCGACGACCGACCCGGCGTGCAGCCAGACCCCGGCCGCCTTCGCGGCGGCGGCCATCGCGTCGGAGGTGGGCCCGTCCAGCGACTCGGCGCCGTCCGACCAGAGGTCGTACGCGAAACCGCCCAGCGCCCACAGCTCCGGCAGGACGACCAGGTCGGCGCCCTGCTGGGCCCGGACCAGGGCCGCCGCCCGGGCCCGCCGCTCGGCGGGCGGCTCGGCGTCGGAGACCGCGAGTTGGATCAATGAAGCGCGCACAGTACCACCGTCCACGGCAAGAGTCCTACGATCGTCACTCGAAAGCGCTGCCCAGTTCTCACCCGGCAGCGTAACGTGCGGTTAGCGTGTGTGCCCGGAAGCCGGACTTTCCGTCCGGCCCCGAACGAGGGCGCGCGTGGCAAGGCAGCTGACGGAGGGCCGGAGATTCCCGTGACGGACAACCAGACCGTGCAGGCTTACACCGAGGCGTGGACCCAGTCCATCGAATCGATATCGGAGCTGGTGGCCCCTCTTCCGGAGGGCTCCTGGAACCGGGCCACCGAGTGCCCCGGCTGGTCCGTCCGGGACGTCGTCTCACACGTCATCGCCGTCGAGTCCGAGCTGCTCGGCGACCCCCGCCCGATCCACTCGCTCCCCCGCGACCTGCGCCACGTCACCACCGAGTTCGCCCGCTACATCGAGCTGCCGGTCGACAAGCGCCGCTGCCACACCGCGCTGGAGATGACCGGCGAGCTGGAGTACACGATCATCCGGCGCTCGCGCGCGCTGCGCAACGCCAAGCAGACCCCCTCCGAGGGGATCCGCTTCCCGGCCGGACCGCTCAGCCGCGACGTGCCGTACCACGAGCTGCTGCGCCACCGGGCGTTCGACGTCTGGGTGCACGAGCAGGACCTCCGCCGGGCCCTCGACGAGCCGGGCAACCTGGCCTCGCCGGCCGCGCTGCTCACCCGGGACGTGCTGCTGGAGGGCCTGCCCAAGGCGGTCGCCCACCGGGCCGGCGCCCCGGCCGGGACGACCCTGGTGGTGGACGTCACCGGCCCGGTCGAGTTCCTGCGCACCGTCCGGGTCGACGCCACCGGCCGCGGCACGGTGGACGAGTCGATCAGCCTCGCGCCCGACGTCCAGCTCACGCTGGACTGGGAGACGTACGTCCGGCTCGCCTGCGGCCGGGGCCGGCCGGGCCCGGTCGGCGTCGAGGGCGATCGGGAGCTGGCCTCGCGGGTGCTGGCCAACTTCGCCGTCACGGCCTGACCGGCCAGGCCGTCAGGCCGTCGCGTCCCGTTCCCGCTCGGCGACCTTGCGCCGCAGCCGCAGGATCATCAGGGTGCCCGCCGCCAGCGGCACGTAGAGCCAGCAGAAGGCCCAGCGGAAGGCCCCGGCGGAGTAGGTGTCGGTGCCGGCCGGGGTGAGGACGTCCAGGATGACGCCGATGCCGAACAGGGTGATCATCGTGCCGATGAAGCCGCCCATGTTGACGATCCCGGAGGCGGTGCCCAGCCGTTCCACGGGGTTGCGCGCGCGGGCGTAGTCCAGGCCGACCAGTGAGGCCGGGCCGTTGCTGCCCATCACCAGGATGATGCCGACCAGCAGCCAGGCCGGCGGGTGACCGCCGGGCCAGGCCAGCACGAGCGCCCAGCCGAGTGCGGTGGCGCCGACGACGGTGAGCACGATCGGCATCCGGGCCCGGGCGGTGCGCGACAGCACCCGGCCGAACAGCAAGCCGAAGGACATGTTGGCGAGCACCAGCAGGGTGAGCAGCCCGCCCGCCCCGGTGCGTGACATGCCCTGGGCCTCCACCAGGTAGGGCAGGCCCCAGAGCAGGCCGAAGGCGTTGCCGGGGAACTGGGTGGTGAAGTGCACCCAGAGTCCGAGCCTGGTGCCGGGCTCGGACCACGCCTGCCGGACCTGCCGCCCGACGCCGGGCCGGGCCGCCGCCGGTCGGGGGCCGGGGGGCACGAGCGCGGGCGCGGGCGCGGGCACGGGCGCGGGCGCGGGCGCCTCCCGCAGGAAGAGCGCCACCAGGGCGAACACCGCGACGCCGAGCAGGGCGATCGCGGTGAAGGTCGGGGTCCAGCCCTCGCGGTGCAGGGCGTCGGCGAGGACGACGGTGGTGACCAGGTTGCCGCCCATCCCGGCGAGGCCGGTCAGCTGGGCGACGAACGGGTTCTTCGCGGCCGGGAACCACCGCGCGGCGATCCGCAGCACGCTGATGAAAGTCATCGCGTCACCGCAGCCCAGCACCGCCCGGGAGGCCAGGGCGGGGGCGAAGGAGGAGGAGAACGCGAAGGCGAGCTGCCCGGCGCTGAGCAGCAGGACGCCGAGCAGCAGCACCCGGCGCGGGCCGAAGCGGTCGACCAGCAGGCCCACCGGGATCTGCATCGCCGCGTAGACCAGCACCTGGAGGATCGAGAAGGTGGAGAGCGCGGAGGCGCCGATGGCGAAGCGGTCGGCGGCGTCCAGCCCGGCCACGCCCAGGCTGGTCCGGTGGATCACCGCGAGGACGTAGACGCTGGCGCCGACGGACCAGGCCAGCCAGGCGGCGCGGCCGCCGGGCGGTGGCGGGAGCACGGCGGCCCCCACCACCGAGGGGGCTGCCGGGGGCGTCGGCCCGGCGGTGGACCGGGGAGCGGGGACGGACAGGGGGCGGGCTGAACAGGTGGGCTCCACGGACATAGTGTCCCCAGATTAGTCATCCCATCATTCGACCCTCAGCCCGGGGTGACGGGGGATCGGACACGAACCACCTCAACCGGTGACCGTCCAGGAGACCGACCTGGTCATGTACCGGTCGCGGAAGGCCTCGTCGCGGACCCAGTCGGTGGTGTCCCGGACGGTGGCCGTCACGGTGGCGCTCTGCCCCGGGAGCAGGTTCAGCGCGGCGGTGTCGAGCCAGCTGCGGTCCGCCGCCTGCGGCTCCACCGGGGCACCGTCCACCTTCCAGTCCACCTGCAGCCGGCGGGTACCGGCCAGCGGCAGCGGCCGGACCTCCAGCCGGGGGCGGCCGGTCACCTCCCCCGGGGCGGGCACGGGCGTGTCGGTCGGCCGGATCCGGCGGTAGATCTCCTCGATGATGGCCTCCCGCGAGGGGAGGTTGTAGGCGCCGCCGAGGGTGCGCATCACCGAGTCCTGGGTGGGCCGGTAGACCCCGTTGGCACTGCGGTACGCCCCGACCGTCCCGCCCCCGTCCGGGGACTCCGCGCCCAGCCAGCGCCACCACTTGGTCTGCTTGCGGCGCATGTCGTCGGCGTTCTCGGTGGAGAGGTTGGGGTAGTCGGCGTCGTCCGGCGCGCTGTCGTACTCGTCGCCGAGGTCGCCCACGGTGTGCCCTATCTCGTGCTGGATGATCCGCCCGGCGTCCGGGCTGCCGCCGGCCAGGGTGGTCACCCCGGTACCGCCGGCGCCCCCGTACTCGCTGGAGTTGGCCAGCGCGATCAGGTACTGCGGGCCGTCGCCCTGGCCGGCGTAGCGCGCGGTGGCGGCCTCGTCGGCGCAGAGCAGCCGGGCGGTGCCCTCGCACCAGAAGTGCATGCCGAGCGGGGTGCCCGGGTTGCGGCCCCGGCTCTCGGTCTCGGCGATCCCCGAGTCGGGCGAGACCACTTCGACCCGCCTTATGTTGAAGAACCCCTGGTAGCTGCGGAACGGCTCGATCTCCATCAGGGCGCGCCAGGCCCGGTCGGCCTGCTCGCGGAAGACCTGCTGCTCGTCGGCGCGGTAGCCGTCGCCGAGCAGCACCAGGGTGATCCGGTTGGCCGGATCACCGGTCCGCCTTATGTCGACGGTCGGGGCGGTGCCCGCCGCGCGCAGGTCGGCGGGCCGGACGACGTGCGGGGGCACCGCCCGGTCTGCGGGGGCACCGGGCCCGATCACACCGAACGGGGACGGGCCGGCCAGCTCCAGGGCGGCCGGTAGTACGGCGGTGGACACCAGCACGAGCGCGGCCAGACTCCGGACGAGACGGCCAGGGTTGCCAGGCGGCATACGGGTGCGTCCTCGGGGATCCGGTCACCCGGCGTCGCCCGGGTGGTGGACGCGAAGACGTACCCGGCCCGGCGTGTCACCCCCACCGTCCGGCGAAAAAGTCACCGACCTGGCCGAACGACCCGGATCACCCCGGTCATACCTATCAGTCCGATCAGGTGGATGATCCCGTCCAGGCGTGACCTCAGCGGAGCCGCTTCGGCCGGGCCCGCAGCACCAGGTGGGTACCGAGGCCGAGCAGCAGCCCCCAGAACGCCGAGCCGATCCCGAGCAGGCTCATCCCGGAGGCGGAGGCCAGGAAGGTCACCACCGCCGCGTCCCGGCCGTGCTCGTCGGCCACCGCCGCGGCCAGGCTGCCCTGGAGCGAGGCCAGCAGGGCGACCCCGGCGACCACCGCGATCAGTTCCTTCGGCAGACCGGTGAACAGGCTCACCAGCAGGCCGCCGAAACTGCCCACCAGCACGTAGAGCAGACCCACCGACATCCCGGCGACGTAGCGGCGCCGCGGGTCGGGGTGGCTCTCCGGCCCGGCGCAGATGGCGGCGGTGATCGCGGCCAGGTTGACCCCCGGCGAACCGAACGGCGCCAGCAGGACGGAGACCCCGCCGGTGGCCCCGATCAGCAGCCGGTCGTCGGGCCGGTAGCCGAAGGCCCGCATCACTCCCAGCCCGGGGGCGTTCTGCGAGGCCAGTGCCACGATGGTGAGCGGCAGCGCCAGACCCACCATGGCCGGCCCGGAGAAGGCCGGCACGGTGAACACCGGAACGGTCGGGCCGCCCGACCCCAGACGCAGCGGCAGCCCGACGGTGACGGCCGCCAACACCCCGCCGGCCACCAGCGCGACCGGCACCGCGTACTGCGGCGCCAGCCGCTTGGCCAGCAGGAAGGCCCCGAAGCTGCCCAGCACCAGGGCCGGCGCGCCGTGGACGGCGCCGAAGATGCCGGCGCCGAAGGAGAACAGGATGCCCGCCAGCATCGCGTTGACGATCCCGGCCGGGATCGCGGCGATCAGCCGCCCGAACAGCCCGGTGACCCCGAACAGCGTCACCAGCACCCCGCTCACCAGGAAGGCCCCGACCGCCTCCCGGTAGGGGTACGCGCCGAGGCTGGTCACCAGCAGCGCGGCGCCCGGGGTGGACCAGGCGGTGATCACCGGCGTCCTGGTCCACCAGCTGAGCAGCAGGCCGGGAAGCCCGCTCCCGATGGCCACCGCCCAGATCCAGGACGCGGTGTGCGCCGCGTCCAGCCGCCCGGCCGAGGCCGCCGCGAGCACCACCACCAGCGGGCCGGAGAACGAGACCGTGATGCACACCAGCCCGGCCAGGAGGGCGGGGACGGAGACGTCCCGCCGCAGCGAGCGGGGCCCCCCGGGGTCGTTCCGACGGTCCGCCGGGCGGGTTATCAGCTCCTCTGCCATGGCGGCAGTATCGCGGAGCGAACGCCGCCGGCGGGCCGTTCGAAAGATCTCAGAAGATTCTCGAAACCCACCTGCAACCACCGGCGCCGATGCGCGTCTATACGGATGAAGGCACGGAGAGCGAGACCGGCGAAGCCGGGGGGCGCACCGCGCGAAGACGCGGAGCCGGTCACCTTCACACACCGTCAGCACCATGCCCTGGGGGAATCACGTCATGCGTACGTCCGTTATCACCACTTTTGCGAAGAATGCCACCTCGACCTCCGGCCGCCGCCGGCTCGCCGTCGTCGCCGCCACCGTCGTGCTCGCCGGCTCCGTCCAGCTGATGACCGCCGAGGCCTCCTGGGCCTGCGGTGACGGCGCGCCGCAGCAGGCCGCCCCCCAGGCCAAGCCGGTCACCCCCGCCGCCGCGCACCAGGGCGCCCTCACCGCCGGGTTCCACATGACGCCGGACCACCAGAGCATCACCGCCGGCGGGGCGAAGGCCGAGATCGGCGTCGGGGTCACCAACTTCACCGGTGCCCCGTACGAGAACGTCGCCGCCGGCATCGTGATCTTCAACGAGCATGGCGCCACCCGCCTGGAGGACTTCACCGTCGAGGGGGCCACCGAGCACGGCTGGAAGAAGCTCCCGCTCCGGCACAGCTGCGACCCGGGGATCGTCGCGGACGCCAGCTCGCTCAAGGTCAAGCAGCTCAACGACGGCCGGGCCGCGAACTTCATGTTCCGCGTCTCCGTCTCCGCCAAGGCCGCCGCGGACCTGAAGGACTTCACGGTCTTCGTCGGCGGGAAGGCCGACGGCTACCCCGCGGAGAGCGGGGGCCACCACTCCTACACGGTGGTGCGCACCGCCGCCCCGGCGAAGCCGGCCGCCAAGCCGACCGCCACCGCGAAGCCCTCCGCCAAGCCGACCGCCGCCGCCCCCGCGGCCGCCAAGCCGGCCTCCGCCACCCCCACCGCCGGGGCCGCCCCGGCCCGGCCCGTCACCGCGCCGGCCCCGGCCGCCGCGCCGGCCACCACCCCCGCCACCACCGCACCGGCCGGCACCCCCGAGCTGGCCCAGACCGGTGCCGGCGGCCGCGACGGCTTCCTCGCCGTCTCCTCCGCCGCCTTCGTCGCCCTCGGCGCGGGCGTCCTGATCGCGGTGCGCCGGCTGCGTACCCAGCGCTGAGCCCGGCGCCCGGACGACGAAGGGGCCCTGTTCCGCACCGTCGTGCGGAACAGGGCCCCTCTCACCGGTCCCGGCCGGTCAGCCCCAGGTGATCAGACGCTTGGGGCGCTCCAGCAGCGCGGCGACGTCGGCCAGCACCTTGGAGCCGAGCTCCCCGTCCACCAGGCGGTGGTCGAAGGAGAGGGCCAGCGTGGTGACCTGGCGCGGCACCACCTTGCCCTTGTGCACCCACGGCAGGTCCCGGACCGCGCCGAAGGCGAGGATCGCGGCCTCGCCCGGGTTGAGGATCGGGGTGCCGGTGTCGACGCCGAAGACGCCGACGTTGGTGATGGTGACGGTGCCGCCCTGCATGTCGCTCGGCGAGGTCTTGCCCAGGCGGGCGGTGTCGATCAGCTCGCCGAGCGAGGCCGCCAGGCCCGACAGCGTCTTGCCGCCCGCGTCCTTGATGTTGGGGACGATCAGGCCGCGCGGGGTGGCCGCGGCGATGCCGAGGTTCACCTGGCCCCGGATGACGATCTCCTGGGCCGCCTCGTCCCACTGGGCGTTGATCTCGGGGTGCCGCTTGATCGCGGTCAGCAGCGCCTTGGCGACCAGCAGCAGCGGGCTGACCCGGATGTCCCGGCCCAGCTCGCCGCTCTCCTTGAGCCTGCGGACGAACTTCATCGTCCGGGTGACGTCGACCTGGACGAACTCGGTGACGTGCGGGGCGGTGAAGGCCGAGGCCACCATCGCCTGCGCGGTCGCCTTGCGGACGCCCTTGATCGGCACCCGGACGTCGCCCGCGGTGACGCCCGGCACGGCCACCGGAGCGGCGACGGGCGCCTCCACCGGCTCGGCCGCCGAAGCTTCCGGAGCCACCGGAGCCACCGCGGCGGCGGCCGCCGCCGAGGCGTACGCGTGCACGTCCTCGCGGGTGACCACGCCGTCCGGGCCGGTCGGCGTGACGGCCCGCAGGTCGACCCCGAGGTCCTTGGCGAGCTTGCGCACCGGCGGCTTGGCCAACGGCCGGTCACCGACGGGCTGTTCCGGCACCACCGGGGCGGCGACGGCGGCCGGCGCGGGGGCCGGGACCGGGGCGGGGGCCGGAACGGCCGGAGCCGGGGCCACCACCGTGGTCGTGGTGGTCCGACGAGCCCGGCGCTGGGTGCCGCCGGTCCGCGGGCCGTAGCCGACCAGCACCTCGCGCCGGGCCGGCTCGGCCTCGGCGGGAGCGGCCACCGGGGCCGCCGGAGCGGCCGGGGCGGCGCCCGCCTCCCCCGCCACCGCGACCGAGATGATCACGGTGCCGACGTCGACCGTCGCGCCCGCCGGGAAGAACAGCTGCTCGACGACCCCGTTGAACGGGATCGGCAGCTCCACGGCGGCCTTGGCGGTCTCCACCTCGCAGACGACCTGGCCGTCCGTCACGGTGTCACCGGGCTTGACGTACCAGCTGAGGATCTCGGCCTCGGTGAGGCCCTCGCCCACATCGGGCATCTTGAACTCGCGGAGCGAGCGAACTTCGGTGGTCATCTTCGCTCCCCGGTTCAGTACGCGAGCGCGCGGTCGACGGCGTCGAGCACGCGGTCCAGGTCCGGCAGGAAGGCTTCCTCGACCCGGGACGGCGGGTACGGCGCGTGGTAGCCGCCGACCCGCAGGATCGGCGCCTCCAGGTGGTAGAAGCACCGCTCGGTCAGCCGGGCGGCCAGCTCGGCGCCCATGCCCAGGAAGACCGGCGCCTCGTGCACCACGATGCCGCGGCCGGTCCGCTTGACCGACTCCTCCAGGGTGGCGAAGTCCACCGGGGACAGCGAGCGCAGGTCGACGACCTCCAGCCGGCGGCCGTCCTCCTCGGCGGCCGCGGCGGCCTCCTGGCAGACCTTGACCATCGGCCCGTACGCGATCAGCGTCGCGTCCGCGCCGGGGCGCACGATCCGGGCGTCGTACAGGCCCAGGTCGGCGGCGTCGCCGACCTCGCCCTTGTCCCAGTAGCGGCGCTTGGGCTCCAGGAAGATCACCGGGTCGTCCGACTCGATGGCCTGGCGCAGCATCCAGTGCGCGTCGTGCGCGTTGGACGGCGAGACCACCCGCAGGCCGGCGGTGTGCGCGAAGTACGCCTCGTGCGACTCGCTGTGGTGCTCGACCGCGCCGATGCCGCCCGCGTACGGGATGCGGATGGTGACCGGCATCTTCACGTGCCCGAGCGCGCGGGCGTGCATCTTGGCCAGCTGGGAGACGATCTGGTCGAAGGCCGGGTAGACGAAGCCGTCGAACTGGATCTCCACCACCGGGCGGTAGCCGCGCAGCGCGAGGCCGATCGCGGTGCCGACGATGCCGGACTCGGCGAGCGGGGAGTCGATCACCCGGCTGTCCCCGAAGTCCTTCTGCAGACCGTCGGTGATCCGGAAGACGCCACCGAGCTTGCCGATGTCCTCGCCCATCAGGAGCGTCTTCGGATCGTTCTCCAGCGACTTGCGCAGCGCCTCGTTGAGCGCCTTCGCGATGCTGAGCTGAGCGGCCATCAGAGGTTCTCCCCCGCCTCGAAGGAGGCCGCGTACTCGACGTACTCGGCCCGTTCCTCATCGACCAGCGTGTGCGGCTCGGCGTAGACGTGGTCGAAGATCAGGGTCGGGTCCGGGTCCGGCATGGTGCGCACGCCCTCGCGCACCCGCAGCCCGAGCTGCTCGCTCTCGGTCTCGATCGAGGCGAAGAACTCCTCGTCGGCCAGGCCCTCCTTGTCCAGGAGCGCCCTGAGCCGGGTGATCGGGTCCTTGGCCTTCCAGGCCTCGGTCTCCTCGGACGGCCGGTAGCGGGTCGGGTCGTCGGAGGTGGTGTGCGCGCCCATCCGGTAGGTGAAGGCCTCGATCAGCACCGGGCCGTTGCCGCTGCGGGCGTGGTCGAGCGCCCAGCGCGTCACGGCCAGGCAGGCCAGCACGTCGTTGCCGTCGACCCGGACGCCGGGGAAGCCGAAGCCGGAGGCGCGGCGGTACAGCGGGATCTTGGTCTGCGTGGTGGTGGGCTCGGAGATCGCCCACTGGTTGTTCTGGCAGAAGAAGACCACCGGGGCGTTGTAGACCGAGGCGAAGGTGAAGGCCTCGTTGACGTCGCCCTGGCTGGAGGCGCCGTCGCCGAAGTAGGCGATCACCGCGTCGTCCGCGCCGTCCTTGGTGATGCCCATCGCGTAACCGGTGGCGTGCAGGGTCTGCGCGCCGATCACGATGGTGTACAGGTGGAAGTTCTTCTCGTTCGGGTCCCAGCCGCCGTGGTTCACGCCGCGGAACATGCCGAGCAGGTTCAGCGGGTCGACGTCGCGGCACCAGGCCACGCCGTGCTCGCGGTAGGTGGGGAAGGCGTAGTCGCCGGTGCGCATGGCCCGCCCGGAGCCGACCTGGGCGGCCTCCTGGCCGAGCAGCGAGGCCCACAGGCCCAGCTCGCCCTGGCGCTGCAGCGCGGTGGCCTCGGCGTCGAACCGGCGCACCAGCACCAGGTCGCGGTAGAGGGCGCGCAGCTCCTCCGGGGTGGTGGTGAGCGGGTAGTCCGGGTGCTCGACCCGCTCTCCTTCCGGGGTGAGCAGCTGTACGAGCTCCGGCTGGGCGTCCGTACCCGTGGCGCGGAGGGTGTCAGGGACGCCGGGGGCCGCCTTCTTGCGAGCCCTCGCCGTGCTTTTGACGGTCACGTTCACTCCTCGGTCTGTCCGGCCGCCCGGGGTCGCCGGTGACCGGTCCGGTCACCGCCTCACGGGGCGCGCGTGGGTGTGCGCACCGGCTGCAAGGCAGGTGGTGTTCCTGTTCCGACGGCGTCCCTCACGAGAACGTTACCCAGCGGCAGCCCTTGGCGCGCTTGCGCTAGGACGTCCTACTTGTTCAGGGCCTACAACTGCGGGTGTGGCGCAGCTCTCAATTCGGTCGCCTTCAGGACACCTGCGCACGTTATCCGGGCGGAGCCCCGTTCGTAAGGGGGTTACCGGCATCGCTTTCCGGCGCTCTGGCCGGATCGCGATCCTGCGGCGGTGCGGGTAATAGGTCTTTCCTACGGTGATATGGGAGGCTTTGTGCGTGACTGATAACGGACATATCAGGGTATTCCTTCTGGACGATCACGAGGTGGTCCGACGGGGCGTCCACGACCTCCTCTCCGTCGAGGACGACATCGACGTGGTCGGCGAGGCCGGCACCGCCGCCGAGGCCATCACCCGGATCCCGGCCGTGCACCCCGACGTCGCGGTACTCGACGTCCGGCTGCCGGACGGCAACGGGGTCGAGGTCTGCCGGGAGATCCGCTCCCGGCTGCCGGAGATCAAGTGTTTGATGCTGACCTCGTTCTCGGACGACGAGGCCCTGTTCGACTCGATCATGGCGGGCGCCTCCGGCTACGTCCTGAAGGCGATCCGCGGCACCGACCTGATCACCGCCGTCCGGGACGTCGCCGCCGGCAAGTCGCTGCTCGACCCGGTGGCCACCAGCCGGGTGCTGGCCCGGCTGCGCGACGGCGGCGAGAAGGAGGACGAACGGCTGGCCCAGCTCACCAAGCAGGAGCGGCGCATCCTCGATCTGATCGGCGAGGGGATGACCAACCGTCAGATCGGCAACGAGCTGCACCTGGCCGAGAAAACGGTCAAGAACTACGTCTCCAGTCTGCTCGCGAAGATGGGCATGGAGCGACGCACCCAGGCCGCCGCCTTCGTCGCCCGGCACCAGGCGGACCAGCAGCACTGACAGCCTGGCCCATCACACATCTGACGGTTTGTCAAGGGCCCCCGCCAGGGGGCCCTAACCTCAGCCTGTGACTTTCAGCCAGACCCTCGCCTGTGCCCCGGCCCGTCCCGACCTCACCGCGCCCCCCATAGGGACGCTCAGCCCGCCCGTCCCCCACCTCGCCCTCGCCGAGGTCCTGCGCCGCTACCGGGTGGGGCGGCTGCTCACCGCCGAACCGGTCGCCGAGGGCCTGCTGAACCGGGGCTACCGGGTCACCACCGAGGCCGGGACGTACTTCCTGAAGTGCTACGTCGACGCCGCCACCGCGCACCGCGGGTCGATCGCCGAACACCACCGCGCGATGGCCGCGCTGGACACCCTCGGACTGCCCGTCGCCCCTCCGCTGGCCTGTGCCGAACGGTCCGGCACGGTGGCCGCGTTCGGCGGCCGGCTGTTCGCGCTCTTCCCCTGGGTCGATGGCCGGCACCGGCACGGCGGCGACCTCTCCCTGCCGCAGTGCGACGCGCTCGGCGCGCTGCTCGGCCGGCTGCACGGCGCCCTCGACGACGTCTGCGCCCCCGTCGCACAACCTGCCGGCTACCGCAGCGCCGACCCCTCGGACAGTGCCCGGCTCGCCCGCGACCTGCGGCTGAGCGCCCGCGAACAGCGGCCCTACGGCGAACTGGACGCGCTGGTCGAGCGACGCCTCACCGAACGGCTCGACCTGCTCACCGAGTACGCCCACCGCCGGCCGGCCCCCCAGGCCGCGCCGCCCACCGGCTGGACGCACGGCGACTTCCACGGCCTCAACCTGCTGCACGAGGGCGGCCGGATCGCGGCCGTCCTGGACTGGGACAAGCTCGGCCCGCAGCCGCGTGCCGAGGAGGCCGTCCGGGCCGCCACCCTGCTCTTCAACGACCGGACCACGGGCACCCTCGACCTCGTCCGGGTCCGGCACTACTCACAGGCCTACCGGGCCACCGGGGCCGCCACCGCGGAGCACCTGGCCACGGCCGCCCACCGGGTCTGGTGGGAGCGGCTCAACGACTTCTGGATGCTCCAGTGGCGCTACCAGCGGGCCGACCACCGCGCCGACCCGCTCTACCCCGCCTCGGCGGGCCAGTTGGCGTGGTGGTGCCAGGAGTACGAACAGGTCCTGGACGCCTTCGCCAACTGACCCCGGCGGTCAGCCGCCGGTGCCGGCCGGCGTGGTCGCACCGCCGGTCGGCTGCGTCGGCGGCTTGGTGACCGGCGGCGGCTGCGTCCCGGTCGCCCCGCCGCCGGTCGGCGTCGGGGTGGCCCCGCCGGTCGGCGTCGGGGTGCTCCCGCCGGTCGGCGAGCCGGTGGAACTCGGCGTGGTCGTCGCCGACTTGGACATGCTGGGGCTCGGCGGCGTGCTCGACGGGTGCTTGCTGGTGGGCATCGTGTTCGGTGCCGGGCTCTGATTGTTGTTGTTGTTGTTATTGGTGTCGGTCGGCTGCTGCGGCCGCCGGCTCTGCGTGGTCGGCTGCGTGGTCGGGCTGACCCCGCCGGTGGTGGGAGTGCCCGGGTCGGGCGTGCTGACCGCCGAGACGGACGGGGCCGGCGTCCCGTCGTGGTTGTTGGTGCCGCCGCCACCGCCGTTGCCGCTGAGCGCGAGCGCGATGCCGACACTGGCCGCGACGAGCACCGCCGCGACGCCGGCCACCCAGCGCCAGGGCCCGCGCCGCCGGCCGTCGTCGTCGTCGCCGTCACCACCGTCACCGCCGCCCGGACCGTCCTGGCCACCGCCGTACGGTCCACCGCCGTACGGTCCGCCGGCCCCCGGGTAGGGCGCGGAGGGCGTGTGCGGACCGCCGGGCACCTGGTACGGCAGCACCGTCGTCGAATCGCTCGGGCCGCCCAGGCCGAACGGCGCGGTGACGGCCGTCTCGCCGTCCGCTCCGACCATCGGGGTGGCCCCGCTGTGGCCCTGGCCGGCCGCCGCCAGCCCGGCCGCCGCGGCGCCCCCCGCCCAGGCCCCGCCGTGCATCTCGCGCAGCGCGTGCTGGAGGTGGGCGCGGAACTCGTCGGCGTCCTGGAAGCGGTCGTCCGGGTTCTTGGCGAGCGAGCGCAGCACCAGCTGGTCCAGCGCCGCCGGCACCCGCCCGTTGGCCTGGGACGGCGGCACCGGCATGTCCTGCACGTGCTGGTAGACCACCGAGAGCGGGGTGTCCCCGGTGAACGGGGGGCGCAGCGTGAGCAGCTCGTAGAGCATGCAGCCGGCCGCGTACAGGTCGGAGCGGTGGTCGACCGGCTTGCCGAGGGCCTGCTCGGGCGAGAGGTACTGCGGGGTGCCCATGACCATGCCGGTCTGGGTCATGGTGCTGGCGGTGCCGGTCAGCGCGCGGGCGATGCCGAAGTCCATCACCTTGACCGCGCCGGTGGTCGTGATGATGACGTTGGCGGGCTTGATGTCCCGGTGCACGATGCCGTGCCGGTGGCTGTAGGCGAGCGCCTCCAGCACCCCGGCGATGATGATCAGCGCCTGGTCGACCGGCGGCGCCTCCTCGTCCACCAGCAGCTCGCGGACGGTCCGGCCCTCGACCAGCTCCATCACGATGTAGGGCGTCGACTCGTCGCCGACGTACTCCTCGCCGGTGTCGTAGACCGCGACGATCGAGTGGTGGTTCAGCGCCGCGACGGCGTGTGCCTCGCGGGTGAAGCGCAGCCGGGCGATGTCGTCCTGGGCGAGCTCGGGGCGGAGCAGCTTGACGGCGACGGTCCGGCCGAGGCGGACGTCCTGGGCGGCGAGCACCTCGGCCATGCCACCGCGGCCGAGCCGGTGGGTCAGCCGGTAGCGGCCGTCGCCGACCGTGCCGAGCGGGGCCGCGGTACCCCGGCCGGGGGTGTGCGGGCCGCCGCCGAACGGCGGGAGCGCGGAGGTCGCGGCGCTGTCGCTGCCGGGCGCGGGCATCCGCCGGGCACCCTCGTCGTCGTCCGGATGCTGCGTCTGTGCCATCGCTCCTCGCCCCGGGCCTTCGCTCGGATCGCGGTGCCCTGTCGCTTCGTGTTCCCGAACGCTACCGCCTTCGGACTACCCCTGTAGCACGCCCGATCCGGGCGCACCGCGTCAGAGCAGGCCATTCCGGTCGGGCAGGTCGTCCAGGTGCAGGACGGTCGCGGGCCGCTCGGCGGACCGGGAACTCTTGGTGCCGCTGTCCTTCTCCGCCTTGGTCACCACGATGGCGATGATGATGATCGCGAGGACGATCACGCCGATGATGATGCCGACGATCACCAGTGCGGTGGAGCAGCCGCCGCTGTTCGACGCGGGGGCCGGCTGGAACGGCGCCGGCATCGGCTGCGGCGGCGGGGTGTGCGCCTGCGGCGGGAAGTGCTGCGGGGCCTGGAAGGCCGGCGGCGGCGTCTGGTACTGCTGCGGGAAGGGCTGCGGGGTCTGCGGGTGCTGCGGGTGCTGCGGCGGCGGGGTCTGGAAGGCCGGCGGCGGCGTCCGGTACTGCTGCTGGAACGGCTGCGGGGTCTGCGGCGCCTGCGGGACGGGCGGCGCGGCGTGCACCGAGCGCGGACCGTCGGTGATCACCAGCGGCGAGCTCGCGGCCAGCTGGTTGACGTTGCCGCCGCCCTTCTCCGCCGCGATCAGCCGCTCCGCCTCGTCGCGCATCGCCGCCGCGCTCGGGAAGCGGTGCGCCGGGTCCTTGCGCAGCGCCTGGGCGACGAAGGCGTCCACCGCCGGGCTGACCGCCCGGTTGACGGCGGACGGCGCCGAGGGCTCCTCCTGGACGTGCTTGTAGGCGATCGAGAAGGCCGAGTCGCCGTCGAAGACCAGCCGGCCGGTCAGCATCTCGAAGAGCATCACGCCGACCGAGTAGAGGTCGGAGCGGGCGTCCACCGGCTTGCCGAGCGCCTGCTCGGGCGAGAGGTACTGCGGGGTGCCGACCACCATGCCGGTCTGGGTCATCGAGGTGACCCCGGACTCCAGCGCGCGGGCGATGCCGAAGTCCATCACCTTGATGTTGCCCTTGCGGTCGAACATCACGTTGCCGGGCTTGATGTCACGGTGGACCAGACCCTGGTCGTGCGAGGCCTCCAGCGCGTTCAGCACACCGACGGTGACCCGCAGGGCCTCCTCGGTGGGCATCGCGCCGTACTGCGCGACCGCGTCGTTGATCGCGTCGCGCAGGCCCTTGCCGTCGACCAGCTGCATCACGATGTACGGGGTGGTGGAGCCGTCGGCCGCGACGTCCTCGCCGCTGTCGTAGACCGTGACGATGTTGGCGTGCTCCAGCCGGGCCACGGCCTGCGCCTCCCGGCGGAACCGCTCCTTGAAGGACTCGTCCCGCCCGAGTTCGGCGTGCATGCTCTTCAGCGCGACCGGCCGGTGGAGCACGTTGTCGTAGGCCAGGTGGACGGAGGCCATCCCGCCCTCGCCCAGCACCCGCTGCAGCACGTACCTGCCGTTGCCCAGGGAGTGGCCCTCGACCGCCGCGTTGCCGTGCTCGCTCATGGTCCTCTGCTCCCCCTCGGCGCGGTCGTGGCGCCGCAGCCGTGACGTTCGATGTCGTCCGTGCGTGGTCGGGCCCGGTTTCGTGGCCCGCCCGACCCCTGTCGCGGCGCTCGCCCGGCCCGCGACAGGGGGACAGGCTATCGGCTCGCGGCGACAGTGATCGGCGCAGGGCCGACTCTGTGTCCGACCCGCGGCCCACGACCGGACGGTCGTGGGCCGGTCGTACGTTCGGTACCGGATCGTGGCGGTACGTCCGATACCGGCGGCCGCCGCGGCACCCCGCGGGGCCGGCCGGTGGTGGGCCTACAGGTACGGCCCGGAGCGGATGCCGCGGCCCTCGCCGGGCTCGTCGTCCTCCTGCTCGGCGCCGTGCAGACCGGGCGGCAGCGCCCGGCGCATCTGCTCCAACTGCGCCCGAGCCGCCATCTGCTGGGCGAACAGCGCGGTCTGGATGCCGTGGAACAGCCCCTCCAGCCACCCCACCAGCTGCGCCTGCGCGATCCGCAGCTCCGCCTCGGTCGGGATGGTGTCCTCGGTGAAGGGGAGCGAGAGCCGCTCCAGCTCCGCGACCAGCTCGGGGGCCAGGCCGAGCTCCAGCTCCTTGATGGAGCTGGCGTGGATGTCCTTCAGGCGGACCCGGCTGGCCTCGTCGAGGGGGGCCGCCCTGACCTCCTCCAGCAGCTGCTTGATCATGCTGCCGATCCGCATGACCTTGGCCGGCTGCTCCACCATCTCGGTCACCGGAAGCTCGCGCGGCCCTTCGCCGTCGTCCCGCGTCGAGCCGGCGAACCCTTGGCCCACGGGCAGCCCGTCCGGTCCGACGATCAGCACCTTCTGGCCGTCCTGCGACTGCCCGCCCATGGCCTGGTAGAGCTCCTGCGGCGAGCGCTCGTTCATCGGATTCGTCATGAACACCATTCTCCCTCACTGGGGTTGGTCGGGTGGAAACCCCCGAGCACCCCACCACCACCGCGCGGCCGCCACCACATCGGCACCACACCGCCACCGCGCCGCCACCGCGCCGCCACCGCTGCCGCCGCGCCCGTTTCCGGGCACGACGCTACGCCCCGGCGCGGGGGCCCGGCATCCGTACGCGTACTCAGTTCGCGCCGGACCGCGCGGGCACCGGCTCAGCCCTTGCGCAGACGCAGCCCGATCAGGCCCAGCCCGCAGCCGATCAGGCCGAGGCCGGCGCCCAGCGGGAGCTGGAGCGTGGAGGCGTCGCGCCAGCGGGCCGGCAGCACGGCCGGGACGGCCCCGACGGCCTGCTGGGTGCTCGCCCCGGCCGCCACCGTGGCGCCGTCCGGCACCGCGTCCTCGGCCGGCGCCGCGGTGTCCGCGGTGCCGGGGCCGGCGTCCGGGGCGGCCTGCTCGGCCCCGACCGGCTGCTCCGGCCCCTGCGCCGGCCCGCGCTCGGGGGCCTGCTCGGCGCGCTCGGGGGCCGAGGCCGGCCGGTGCCGGTGGCCGGCCCCGGCCCGATCGGCCCAGGGGCCGACGGCCGCCGGTCCGGGGCGGGGGCGCCCGGCCTGGTGCTGCGGCGGCGCGTCGGCCGTCGAGGGCACGGCGGGCGGGGCCACCGGCCCGGTGGCCGGGACGGGCGGGCTGCTCGGGGCCACCGGCTGCGGGCTCGGTGCCGGCGGGGTGCTCGGGGGCAGCGGGGTGCTCGGCGCCACCGTCGGCGCCACCATCGGCTCCGGCTCCGGCGAGGGTGCGGCGGGGGCCGGGGGCGAGGTCTCGGCGGAGACCGGGCCGGCCCCCGCGGACGGCGAACCGGACCGGCCGGGCCCCTCGGGCACCGGTCCGTCCCCGGCCGCCGGACCGGGCCCGGCCGACTCCACAGGATCGGCCGGCGCGGGCGGCGCGGGCGGCGCGGAGAACCCGGGCGGATCCGCCGGCACCGACGGCGCGGCGGCGGGGGCAGCGGGGGCGGCGGGGGCAGCGGGGGCGGCGGGGGCCTCCGGCCCGGCCACGGCCTCCTGCGGGCCGGCCGGCCGCACCGGCGCGGCCGCCGTCGCCGGCGCCACCACGGCCAGCGGCAGGGCGAGAGCGAGCGCCGCGATCGTCAGCAGCGGCCGCAGCCGGCGGCCGCCGGTACCGGCCCGGCCCCGGGTACGACCCCGGGTACGGCCCTGGGACGGCGCGGTGGGCAGCGGCCCGAGGAACGCGTTCGAAGGTGCGGCCACGGTCGAGGTCCTTCCGACGGCCGACCCCGCACAGGCGGGGTCGGCGGCGGGACAGCTCCGGACCAGCGTCACACAATCGGGCATTCCGGGCATTCCGAACGACTGTGCACCAACCGCCCCGCCCGGCCACCGCCTCCCCCTGCCGTCCCCGCCGCCCCCGGGACGGCCTCAGGCCCGCAGCACCACCTTGCCGACCTGCTCGCCGTTCTCCAGCGCCCGGTGCCCGGCCGCCGCCTCGGTCAGCGGCAGCACCCGGTCGATCACCGGCCGGACCAGGCCCGACTCGACCAGCGGCCAGACGTGCTCGCGCACCGCCGCCACGATCGCGGCCTTCTCCGCCAGCGGCCGCCCGCGCAGATTGGTGGCGATCACCGCGCCGCGCTTGCGCAGCAGCGTGTTGAGGTTGATCTCGCCCTGCACCCCGCCCTGCAGCCCGATGATCACCAGCCGGCCGTTGACCGCCAGCGCGTCCACGTTCCGCTGCAGGTACGCGGCGCCCATCAGGTCCAGGATCACGTCCGCCCCGGCGCCGCCGGTGGCGTCCCTGAGCACCTCGACGAAGTCCTGCTCGCGATAGTTGATCGTGATGTCGGCGCCGAGCTCGGCGCACCGGGCCAGCTTCTCGGCGCTGCCCGCCGTCACCGCCACCCGGGCGCCGACCGCCTTGGCCAGCTGGATCGCCATCGTCCCGATGCCGCTGGCCCCGCCGTGCAGCAGCACCGTCTCCCCCGGCCGCAGGTGCGCGACCAGGAAGACGTTGGACCACACCGTCGCGGCGACCTCCGGCAGCGCGGCGGCCTCCTCCGGGCCGAGCCCCTTCGGCACCGGCAGCAGCTGACCGGCCGGCACCGCGACCCGCTGCGCGTAGCCGCCGCCGGACAGCAGCGCGCAGACCTCGTCGCCGACCCCCCAGCCGGCCACCCCGGGCCCGAGGGCGACGATCCGCCCCGCGCACTCCAGGCCGGGATAGGGCGAGCTGCCGGGCGGCGGGTCGTAGAAACCCTGCCGCTGGAGCAGGTCGGCCCGGTTCACCGCGGTCGCCGCCACCTCGACCAGGACCTCGCCGTCACCGGGCACCGGCTCCGGCACCTCGGCCCACACCAGCGCCTCGGGCCCGCCGGGTTCAGGAATCGTCATCGCATGCATGACCCGAAGCTACTGCGTCCCGGCGGGCTCGCGGGGGTGCCCCGCGCGACCGGCGGGAGCACCGGCCCGGCCCGGCGCGAACACCGGCCCGGCCCGGCGGGAACGCCCGGCCGGGACGCCCGGTCGAACGTGGCGGGAACGCCCGGTTCAGCCCGCCAGCCCGGCCAGCACCTCGGCGCCCGGCAGGGCCGCCAGCGCCCGGCCCGGCAGGATCAGCTTGCCCCGCCGCCGCCCGCTGCCCACCAGCACGTACGGCGTCCGGGCCACCGCCTCGTCGATCAGCAGCGGCCAGCCGGCGGGCAGGCCGACCGGGGTGATGCCGCCGTACTCCATCCCCGTCCGCTCGACCGCCGCGTCCATCGGCGCGAACGAGGCCTTGCGCGCCTCCAGGCGCCGGCGGACGGCCTGGTTGACGTCCAGCCGGGTGTGGGCGAGCACCACACAGGCGGCCTGCGTGGTCTCCCCGCCGCGCTTGGCGGCGACCACCACGCAGTTCGCCGACGCCTCCAACGGCACCCCGTAGGTCTCGCAGAACACCGCGGTGTCCGCCTTCTCCGGGTCGGTGTCCACGTAGAGCACGGACCGGGCGGCCTCCCGGTCGTCCCAGCTCCCGAGGGCCTCGGCCACCGGCCGGGCGAGGAGCCCGACGACCTCCAGGGCCGGGGCGACCGTCTCGAACGTGCCGAACGGGGGCTGCGGTTGCTCAGTCATGGGACGAACTGTAGCCACCGCCCGGTCACTTGATGACGATCACCCGGTCGGTGAGCTGGAGCACCTGGGCCTCCGGCTCGGTGTAGTTGATCACCCGGCGGCCCCGGACCACCGCGACCACGAGGTCCTCGCACGCGCGCGGGCCGCGCCCGGCCTCGGCCCGGGTGACCGGGCGCTCGATCACGTCCAGGCCGTTGCCGTAGGTGAGCAGGTCCTCCATCACCGCGCCGGCGTGCGGGCTGAGCATCGACATGCCGAGCAGCCGGCCCGCCGAACTGGAGCTGGTCACCACCACATCGGCGCCGCTCTGCCGCAGCAGCGGCGCGTTCTCGTCCTCCCGGACGGCCGCGACCACGGTGGCCGCCTTGGTGAGCTGACGCGCGGTCAGCGTGATCAGGACGGCGGTGTCGTCGCGCTCGGGCGCCACCACCACCCGCGCGGCCGCGGGCAGTCCGGCACGCAGCAGGGTGTCGGTCCGGGTCGCGTCGCCGACCACCCCCACCAACCCGTGCTGGGCGGCCTGGTCGATCACCTTGCGCTGCGGGTCGACCACCACGATGTCCTCCTTGCGCACCCCCTGGCCGAGCAGGGTGTCGACGGCGCTGCGCCCCTTGGTGCCGTAGCCGATCACGACGGTGTGCTCGCGCACGGTGGACCTCCAGCGGTTCAACCGCCACTGCTGGCGGGTGCGTTCGGTGAGCACTTCCAACGTCGTGCCGACCAGGATGATCAGGAAGACCACGCGCAGCGGAGTGATCACGAAGATATTGGTGAGCCGGGCACTGTCACTGAACGGGGTGATGTCGCCGTACCCGGTGGTGGAGAGCGTCACGGTGGCGTAGTACGCCGCGTCCAGGAAGCTCACCCCGCCGCCGGCGTTGTCGTTGTAGCCGGCCCGGTCCAGCCAGACGATCACGGTGGTGGCCACCAGCACGGCGAGCGCCACCAGCAGCCGTGAGCCGACCTGCCGGACGGCGGGCGCGGACCGCCGGGCGGGCAGCACGATCCCGGCGTCCGCCCACGGCTCGGTGCCGGGGGTCACCGGGCGCAGCGGCGATTCGCGGCGACGCGCGCTCACGGGACCTCCAGGAGTTCGACGGTGTCACCGGCCGCCGCGCCACCGGGCACCACCACGGCGAGCGCCTCGGCGCGGGCCAGGCCGCGCAGCATCGCCGGCCCGTCGAAGGCCAGCGGGACCACTCCGTGCGCGGTGCGCCGCACCGGCAGCAACCGGGTGTCGGCCGGGTGACCGGCCAGGTCGACGCCGGCGAGCGCGAGTTCCGGCTCGCCGGCGGACCGGCCGCCCCGGGCGTGCAGCAGCGGCAGGGCGAGGGTGACGGCGCCGGCCACCGCGGCCAGCGGGTTGCCCGGCAGGCCCACCAGGTGCCGGCCGCCCGGGAGTTCGGCGAGCAGCATCGGGTGGCCGGGCCGGACGGCGACGCCGTCCACCAGCAGCCGGCCGCCGGCCTCGGCCAGGGCCCGGTGCAGGAAGTCGACCGGCCCGGCGGCCGTCCCGCCGGTGGTGACCACCACATCGGCGGTGGAGTGCCGGACGGCGTCCCGGAGCAGTCCGAAGTCGTCGCGGACGGCCCGCGGCTCGCCCACCTCGGCCCCGGCCGCCCGCAGCCAGGGCGGCAGCAGCGGGCCGAGCGCGTCCCGGACCAGGCCGGACCCCGGGATCCCGAAGCCGAGGAGTTCGTCGCCGAGCACGAGGAGTTCGACGACCGGGCGGCGGCGGACCGCCAGCAGGTCGTAGCCGCAGGCCGCCGCCAGGCCGAGCACGGCCGGTCCGACCGGGGTGCCGGCGGCCAGCAGCGCCTCGCCCCGGCGGCACTCCTGCCCGCGCGGGCGGACGTCCTGGCCGGTGGTCAGCGAGCCCGGGCCGCGGTCGTGCAGCAGGGCTCCGAGCCGCTCACCGTGCTCGCGACGGAGCACCGCGGTGGCCCCGGACGGGAGCCGGGCACCGGTGGCGATCTCGGCGGCCGCGCCGTCGGCCAGCGGCGGCACGCTCGGCTGCCCGGCCAGCACCCGTCCGGCGACCCGCCAGGGGCCCGGCCCGGCGACGGCCCAGCCGTCCATCGCCGAGGTGTCGAAGGCGGGCAGGTCGGTGAGCGCGGTGAGCGGCTCGGCGAGGGTGCGGCCCAGCGCGTCGGCCAGGTCCAGCCGCTGCGGCGGGAGCGGGTGCAGGCCGGCCCGGCGGGCGGCGGCCCTGGCCTGTGGCCAGGCCAGGGACCGGCCGGCGGAACGCCGGCCGGGCACGGCGGCCTCCTCCACCGTACTCACGGGTGCTCCGGCCCGGCCGCCGCCGTCCAGCGCGCGGCGAGTTCGGCGGTGCGCCGGGACGCCTCGGCGACGGCCTCCGGGCCACCACCGTGCTGCGCGGCCGCGTAGCCGATCAGGAAGGCGGTCAGCGGCGCGGCCGGCCGGGCCACCCCGTGCGCGACCACCCGGGCGAGGTCGAGCAGTCCGGGGACGTCGACGTCCAGGTCGATCCCCAGCTCGGCCCGGACCTCGGCCATCCAGTCATCCAGCGTGCGCTCCATGGGCCCCATGCTGCCTGATCGGCGGTTTCCCCGGGATGTTTCCCCGGTGAGCGACGCGCGTCGTTTCCCGCACGACGGGCCACCGGGCCCGTGAGCGGGGCCCTCGCCCGCCGGCCGCGGCCGCTACCGGCGGTCGCGCTCGCGGGCCCGCTCCAGCTCCTCCCAGGTGTCGCAGTCGTAGGTGACGTCGTCGGTGTCGGCCAGCCGGAGGGTGCGCAGGCCGCCGGTCAGCCGGCGCAGCGGCAGCCCGGCCGGCTCCCCGGCGCCGGCCAGCGCGGCGCGCAGCGCGGCGGTGCGGTAGGCGGCGGCGAGCGGCTGGTCCCGTCCGGCGGCGTCGACCAGGACGACGGCCCCGGTCTCCGGCTCCGCCCCGGCGAGAGCCGCGACCAGCCGGCCGACGGTCCGCTCGTCCAGGAACGGCAGGTCGGCGGCGAGCAGCAGCACCACCTCGGCCGTCACCTCGGCCAGTCCCGCCGCGACGGCCGCCACCGGCCCGCCGCCGGGCGGCCGCTCACGGGTCCAGCGGACCCCGGTCCGGACGGTGGGCCGGGCCGGGCCGACCACCACGATGGTGCGGGCCCCGGCGGCGGCGGCGAGCACCCGGTCGAGCAGCGCCCGCCCGCCGACGGTCAGCGCGGGCTTGTCCGTGCCGCCGAGCCGGCGGGCGGCCCCCCCGGCGGGCACGATCACGTCGTACGGCGTCATGCCGCCAGTATCCGCCCGGGCCGGGTCAGTCCTCGGGGACCTCGTCGACGATCTCGGCGTCGACGATCCCGTCGTCCTCCTCCGGGACCCGGCGGACCACCACCCCGTCGTCCTCCGGGACCCGGCGGGCCAGGTTGGCGGCGGCGCTCAACTCCAGGATGGCCGGCAGGGTCAGCTCCCCGTACCGCTCGCCCACCGCCGCGACCAGCTCCTCCGCGTCGGCCGGGCCCTCGGCCAGCAACCGGTCGAAGTCCCGCAGGTACTCGCCGGTGAAGGCGAGCACCCGGGCCGCGTCGTCGTCCTGCTCGGGCGCCCGGTGGCCGGCGATCACCCGCTCCGCGCCGAGCTCGGCGATCCGGCCGAGGTTGCGCACCCAGTCGGCGCGCTGTTCCGGGGTGGTGTCGGCCGTCCACACGTGGGTGCCGTTGTAGACGAAGTCACCGGCGATCACGGTGCGGATGCTGGGCACGTGGACCACCGTGGAGCCCTCGCAGTCCCCCTGGCCGAACAGCAGCACCGGGATCACCTGGCGGTCGACCATCAACGGCTGGGGCAGCAGCGGCGCGGGCACCAGCGGGTGGTCGGGGATGTCGTCGCCGTACACCGGCTTCCACTGGGCGACCTTGGCGGCGGCGGTGCGCAGGATGCCGTCCACCACCGGCGGCGCGGCCAGCAGCCGCGCCTCCGGGAAGAGCTTCAGCACCTCCTCGGCACCGAAGTAGTGGTCGGGGTGCTGGTGGGTGACCACGATGGCCAGCAGCCGGCGGTTCTTGCCGGCCACCCACTCGGCCAGCTCACGGCCGGCGCTGCGGGTCAGCTGGGCGTCGACCAGGATCGCGGTGCGCTCACCGAGGATCAGCGTGGAGGTGGCGAAGAAGGCCGACTCGGGACCGGTGAAGACGGCGGTCTCCAGCGGCCGGACACCGGCCGCCTCGGACCCGGTGGTCCCCGCGGCCTGCTCGGCCCCGGCGGAGTCGCCGGCCGCGGCGCCCGCGTGCTCCGCGCCGGCGCTCCCCTCGGGCGAGGACGACGTCACTGGCTGCTCCCTCCGGTCGGCGCTCGGACTCCCTGCGCCCTACAGCATGGGAGTACCGCCCGTCGATTGCGCGGAAGGCGCGCCCGGCGGGGCACGCCTTCCCGATCACGCCCGGAGCCGGCCGGAGCCGCTGTCAGGCGGCCGGTGCCTTCGCCCGGCGCGCGGCGTCCTCCAGTGCCCGGGCCTTGGAGTCGGCGGCCTGCTGCACGAAGTCCGCCATCGCGGGCACGGTCGCCGCCAGGGTGAACTCGGGGACGATGAAATCGACCTCCAGCCCGAGCATCCCGGTCAGCACCTTCTCCAGGTAGGTGGTGACGAACTCGAAGGGCTCGCGCGGGGCGCCGGGCGCGTACGAGCCGCCGCGTGCCGCGACCACCGTCACCGGCGTGCCCGCCGCCGAGGGGCGGTCGCCCGCCGTGCGGCCCATCAGGATCACCTGGTCCAGCCAGGCCTTGAGGCTGGACGGGATCGTGAAGTTGTACATCGGGGTGCCGATCACGATCGCGTCGGCCTGCTCCAGCTCCGCCATCAGCTCCTCGCGCAGGGCGAAGGCGGCCGCCTGCTCGGGGTCGCGCCCCTCGGCCGGGGTGAAGGCGGCGGAGATGCCGTGGGCGTCCAGGTGCGGCAGCTGCTGGGCGGCGAGGTCGCGGTGGATCACCACGCCGTCCGGGTGCTGGGCCTGCCAGGCGGCCCGGTAGGCGGCCGAGACCTCGCGGGAGACGGAGCCGTCGGTGAACGCGGACGAGTCGATGTGCAGCAGAGTGGGCATGGCGAACCTCCAACAAGTAAGTAGCTGCTCTTTCCGCCGCAGCTGCAAGTAACGTAGCAGCTTACTTTTCTGCAGTCACTAGTGGACGGACCGGTACGCTGTACCCATGGCCCAGCACGAGGTGACCGCCCAGGTCCACGCCGCACCCGTGGAGTGCGGGGAGGCGACGGCCGTCTGCACCGGCAGCGAGATCGCGCTGACCCGGGTCTTCACCCTGCTCGGCAAGCGCTGGACCGGCCTGATCGTGGCCGTGCTCACCAACAACGGGCCCGGCTACTTCTCCGAACTGCGCCGCGCCGTCCCCGGCATCAGCGAGCGCATGCTCTCCGACCGCCTCACCGAGCTGGCCGACGCCGGACTCGTCCTGCGCCAGGTCGACGAGGGCCCGCCGCTGCGCGTCAGCTACCGCCTCACCGAGGCGGGCGCGGCCCTGCGCCCGGCCCTCACCGAACTCGCCGTCTGGGCCGACCAGTACCTGCCGGACAGCGCACTCCGGCCGCCCGGCTCCTGCTGATCCGCCGCCCCCGGAACACGCGGAACGCCCGGGCCCGCCTGTCGGAGAACAGGCGGGCCCGGGCGTTGTCAGGTCGTTCGGCCGTCGGTCGGCCCTCGCCGTCGGTCAGTCCTTGCGGCCGGTCAGCTTGGCGAACCGGTCGGCGACACCCCAGGAGGTGACGCGCCAGAGCGCCTCCAGCACGATGTGCCGGCTCATCTTGGAGGCCCCCAGCTCGCGCTCCACGAAGGTGATCGGCACCTCGGCCACCTTGAAACCGGCCTTCACCGTGCGCCAGGCCAGGTCGACCTGGAAGCAGTAGCCGGCCGAGGCGACCTCGTCCATGCCCAGACCGAGCAGCGTCTCCTTGCGGAAGGCCCGGTAGCCGCCGGTGACGTCCCGGATCGGCACGTCCAGCATCAGCCGCGAGTACGTCGAACCGCCGCGCGAGAGCAGCAGGCGCGACTTCGGCCAGTTCACCACCCGGCCGCCCGGCACCCAGCGCGAACCGAGCACCAGGTCGGCGCCGCGCAGCGCGCTCAGCAGCCGGTTCAGCTCCTCGGGCTGGTGCGAGCCGTCCGCGTCCATCTCGACCAGGACGTCGTAGCCGTTGTCGATGCCCCAGCGGAAGCCCGCCAGGTAGGCGGCGCCCAGCCCCTCCTTGCCCCGGCGGTGCATGACCTGCACGTTCGGGTCCTCGGCGGCCACCTTGTCGGCCAGCTCACCGGTGCCGTCGGGGCTGTTGTCATCGGCGACCAGGACGTGGGCCTCGGGCACGGCGGCACGGACCCGTCCGACGATCCGCTCGACGTTCTCCGCCTCGTTGAACGTCGGAATGATCACCAGCACCCTGCCGAGATCAGCAAAACTCTGCTGGTTCACGGTCACGTACAAACCTCTCGGCCGGTGGCGGGAAGTGCCAGTCACCGTTGCCCGCACTCTGAGACGCAGTCCCCGTCGGCGTCCCGCCGACCTGGAAACCACTGTGGAAACTACTGCGTCCCGGCAGTCTACTACCGCGTCCTCGAACAGCCGGTACGCCTCCGGCACTCCCCGCCGACCACGGCCGTTTCCCTCCCGACGGCACCGGTCGGCTAGGGTCGACGCCCAGCCTTTGCCCGGACCACCCGCTCGCCGGGCCGTCTCCCGGCGATCCGGCACACCAGCCACTGCAGCGAAGGAGCAGGACCGCGCGCATGGACAGGCTCGTCAACACAGTCCGCCCGTACGCCTGGGGGTCGCTCACCGCACTCCCCGAGCTGCTCGGGCAGGAACCGACCGGGGAACCGCAGGCCGAGCTGTGGATGGGCGCCCACCCCGGCGCGCCCTCCCGCGCCGACCGGGGCGAGGGGCCCCGCCCGCTGGACGAGCTCATCGCCGCCGACCCCGAGGGCGAGCTGGGCGCCGCCACCGTGGCCCGGTTCGGCCCCACCCTGCCGTTCCTGTTCAAGGTCCTGGCCGCCGGCATCCCGCTCTCCATCCAGGCCCACCCCAGCCTGGACCAGGCCCGCGCCGGGTACGCCGCCGAGAACGCCCTGGGCATCCCGTCCGACGCCCCGCACCGCAGCTACCGCGATGCCAACCACAAGCCCGAACTCATCTGCGCGCTCGACGAGTTCGACGGCCTCTGCGGGTTCCGCACACCGGCCGGGGCAGCCGCCCTGCTGGCCGGCCTGAAGGTACCCGCGCTCGACCCGCTGATCGCGCTGCTGGGCGCCGAGGACGAGGCCGGGGCGCTGCGCACCACCCTGGCCGCCGTGCTCACCATGGACGACGCCACCGCCGCCGCGACCGTCCGGGACACCGCCGAGGCGGTGGACAAGGCCGCGGCCGGCGACCCGGACGGCCCGTACGCGCTGTACGGCCGGATCACCCGCGAGTTCCCCGGCGACCGCGGTCTGCTCGCCGGCCTGCTGCTGAACGCCATCCGGCTCCGGCCCGGCCAGGCGCTCTACCTCGGCGCGGGCGTCCCGCACGCCTATCTGCACGGCGTCTGCGTCGAGTTGCAGGCCAACTCCGACAACGTCCTGCGGGCCGGGCTCACGCCCAAGCACATCGACGTGCCGGAGCTGCTCAAGGTGGTGCGATTCACCTCCGGCGCACCGGAGTTGCTGCTGCCCACGGCCGTCGCCGACACCCCCGGCGAGGAGCTCTACGCCGTCCCCATCGACGAGTTCCGGCTCTCCCGCCTCACCCTGGACGGCCGCCGGACCGGACTCGACGGCCGGGCCCCGCAGATCCTGCTCTGCACGGCCGGCGCCGCCCGGCTCACCGCCGCCGACGGCAGCACCCTGGACCTCGCCCGCGGCGAGTCGGCGTTCCTCCCCGCGACCGGCACCGTCACCACGGTCGACGGCACCGGTGCCACCGTCTTCCGCGCCACCGTCACACTCTGACCCCGGCGCCCCGGAGCCCGCGCGAAGGGCCCGCCGTGCGCGGGTACGGGCCCTTCGAACGGTCGGGACGGTGCCTGGTCCCGCCGCCGATGCCCTGCCGGTCTTCTGTGACCCGCTGGTTCCCGGTCGTCGCACCGCGGTGTCGCCCGGGATCGGTCCCGGACCGGTGCCGTCTCCTCGGCGGAACGGATGCGGCCGCGGCTGAGCCACCGAGCACGAGGACTCCATGACTCCATGCGAGTTCAGATCGCGCACCGATGAGTTTCCCGCGCCGCGCCGGCGGCCGGCTCGCGGAAGACTGGCGCCATGCGGAAACTGATCTACGGCATGAACCTGACCCTGGACGGCTACATCGCCGCGCCCGGCGACGACATCGGCTGGAGCGTGCCGAGCGACGAGCTGTTCCAGTTCTGGTCCGACCAGTTGCGGGCGACCGACCTGTCGCTGTACGGGCGCAAGCTGTGGCGGACGATGAGCTCCTACTGGCCGACCGGCGACCAGCGGCCCGGCGCCACCCCGGCGGAGATCGGGTTCGCGCGCCGCTGGCGGGACATGTCGAAGGTGGTGTTCTCCTCGACGATCGACACGACCGACTGGAACACCCGCCTGGTCACCGGCGACGCGGTCGCCGAGATCACCCGACTCAAGGCCGAGGACGGCGGCCCGATGGAGATCGGCGGCGCGACGCTCGCCGGGGCGGCCATGCGGGCCGGGCTGATCGACGAGTACGTGCTGGCCACCGCGCCGGTCCTGGTGGGCGGCGGCACGCCGTTCTTCACCGCGCTGGACAGCTGGGTGAACCTGAACCTGGTGGAGACGCGGACGCTTCCCTGCGGCGTGATCCTGACCAGGTACGAGACGAGACGCTGAGCGCCCGGCACGCGACTCTTACGCGAACGAGCGCACTTCACCGCGCTCCCCCCACAGATCTCGGCGGGGTGGCGTACCCGCCACCGCCCCGCTGAGATCCACCGGATTCCGCCACGGACCGCGGGACCCCGCGGACGGCGCGGTCAGTCCCGCGTCATGTCGACGAAGCGCGAGTAGTGGCCCTGGAAGGCCACCGTGATGGTGGCCGTCGGGCCGTTACGGTGCTTGGCGACGATCAGGTCGGCCTCGCCGGCGCGCGGGGACTCCTTCTCGTAGGCGTCCTCGCGGTGGAGCAGGATGACCATGTCGGCGTCCTGCTCGATCGAGCCGGATTCACGCAGGTCGGAGACCATCGGCCGCTTGTCGGTGCGCTGTTCGGGACCACGGTTCAGCTGGGAGAGCGCGATCACCGGCACCTCCAGCTCCTTGGCCAGCAGCTTCAGGTTTCGCGACATGTCGGAGACCTCCTGCTGGCGGTTCTCCGCCCGGCGGGAGCCACCGGACTGCATCAGCTGGAGGTAGTCGATGACGACCAGCTTGATGTCGTTGCGCTGCTTGAGCCGACGGCACTTGGCGCGGATCTCCATCATCGACAGGTTCGGCGAGTCGTCGATGAACAGCGGGGCCTCGCTGACGTCCGGCATCCGGCGGGCGACCCGCGTCCAGTCGTCGTCCGTCATGTTGCCGGAGCGCATGTGGTGCAGCGCCACCCGGGCCTCGGCCGAGAGCAGACGCATGGCGATCTCGTTACGCCCCATTTCGAGCGAGAAGATCACGCTCGGCAGCTTGTTCTGGATCGAACAGGCGCGCGCGAAATCCAGTGCGAGCGTCGACTTTCCCATCGCCGGGCGGGCGGCGATGACGATCATCTGGCCGGGGTGCAGACCGTTGGTGAGCTGGTCGAAGTCGGCGAAGCCGGTGGGGACGCCGGACATCTGGCCGTTGCGGGAGCCGATCGCCTCGATCTCGTCGAGGGCGCCCTCCATGATGTCGGAGAGCGGCGCGTAGTCCTCGTTGGTCCGCTGCTCGGTGACGGCGTAGATCTCCGCCTGGGCCGCGTTGACGATCTCGTCGACGTCGCCCTCGGCGGCGTAGCCCATGCCCGCGATCCGGGTGCCGGCCTCGACCAGGCGGCGCAGCACCGCGCGCTCGTGGACGATCTGGGCGTAGTACTCGGCGTTGGCCGCGGTCGGGACGGAGTTGACCAGGGTGTGCAGATAGCCGGGGCCGCCGACCCGGACGAGTTCGCCGCGCTTGGTCAGCTCGCCGGCCACCGTGATCGGGTCGGCCGGCTCGCCGCGGGCGTAGAGGTCGAGGATCGCGCCGTGGATCAGCTCGTGGGCGGGCCGGTAGTAGTCGGCCGGCTTGAGCACCTCGACCACGTCGGCGATGGCGTCCTTGGAGAGCAGCATGCCGCCGAGGACGGACTGCTCGGCGGCGAGGTCCTGCGGGGGCACCCGCTCGAAGCCGTCGGCGGCGGAGCGCTCGTCCTCGTCGTCCTGGCGCCGCTTGCCGCCGTCGCGCTGGAACCCGCCCGAACCCTTGCCGCCCTTCTGGAAGCCGCCCGAGCCGGACCCCGAGCCCTGACCGCGCCCGCGCGCGACCGGCAGCCGGTCGCCGGGGCCGTCCGGGAAGGGCGCGTCGGCGAAGGCGCCGACGGGGAACGGATCGTCCGCGGTCTGCCAGTCCTCCTCCGGCGGCGGGGTGTCGTGGTCGTCGTACTGGGGGCCGGTCACGCGTGTTCCCCGATCAGCGAGTGGTGCGAGTTGGAGCGGGCCTTGCCGGTGGCTGGGTGGAGCGGAGCCGCGCCCCTCTTTCTACGCCACCGCACCGACAAATCGGACGCCGGGGCGGGTGGGAGTGTCGGGCGGAGAGCCCACGCTAAGGCGCCGGGAGCCCTTCAGCCAAGGCGGTTATCCACAGGGGGTGTGGACGACCGGCCGGAGGCTGTGGAGAAGTACCGCAAACCTGTGGACGCCCCTGTGGAAAGCCCTGTGGATAACCAGATCATCGATCCACCGTCAACTTACTGACCTGGGATTACCTCTTCCCGGGGCTGTGCATGAGAAATTCTTCACACACAGCCGGGTGGCCATGGACACACACCGCCGCGCGGGCGCCGCTCAAGATTTCGAGTAACGGTCCCAACCCCCTAGCGGTCATTACCTGTGGATGAGTAGCCTTGTCCCCATGACCGCCCCCACCCTCGACCGCCGCCGGTACGACCGGGAGATCCTCGCCCTCGCCGTCCCGGCCTTCGGCGCCCTGGTCGCCGAGCCGCTGTTCCTGCTGGCCGACTCGGCCATCGTGGGCCACCTCGGCACCTCCCAGCTGGCCGGTGTGGGCGTCGCCTCGGCCGCGCTCACCACCGCCACCGGGGTGTTCGTCTTCCTCGCCTACGCCACCACCGCCGCGGTCGCCCGCCGGATCGGCGCCGGGGACCGCCGGGCCGCCGTCCAGCAGGGCATCGACGGCATCTGGCTGGCGCTCGCGCTGTCGCTCGGGGTGGTCGCCCTGACCCTGCTGCTGGCGCCCTGGGTGGCCGATCTGCTGGGTGCCTCGGCCACCGCCGCGCCCTACGCCGTGACGTATCTGCGGATCAGCGCGCTCGGCATCCCCGCGATGCTGATGGTGATGGCCGCCACCGGGGTGCTGCGCGGGCTCCAGGACACCCGCACGCCGCTGGTGGTGGCGGTCGCGGGGTTCGCCGCCAACCTCGCCCTGAACGCCGCCCTGGTGTACGGCGCCGGGCTCGGGGTGGCCGGCTCGGCCTGGGGCACCGTCCTGGCGCAGACCGGGATGGCCGCCGCCTACCTGTTCGTGGTGGTGCGCGGGGCCCGCCGGGAGCGTGCCTCGCTCCGGCCGGACGCGGCGGGCATCCGGGCCTGCGCCAGGGCCGGCGGGCCGCTGATGGTCCGCACGCTGAGCCTGCGCGCGATCCTGATGATCGCCACCGCGGTCGCCGCCGGACTCGGCGACGACGCGATCGCGGCCCACCAGATCGCCATGACGGTGTTCCTCTTCATCGCCTTCGCGCTGGACGCCATCGCCATCGCCGGGCAGGCGATCATCGGCCGCCACCTGGGCGCCGACGACGCCACCGGGGCGAAGGCGGCCACCCGGCGGATGATCGAGTGGGGCGTCGGCTCCGGTGTGCTGCTCGGCCTGCTGGTGGTGGTCGCCCGACCGCTGTACGTCCCGTTGTTCACCCCCGACCCGGTGGTGCAGGGCCAGCTGAACACCGTCCTGCTGCTGCTCGCGCTCAGCCAGCCGGTGGCCGGCCTGGTCTTCGTGCTGGACGGGGTGCTGATGGGCGCCGGTGACGGCCCCTACCTGGCCTGGGCGATGCTCGCCACGCTGGCGGTCTTCGCCCCGGCGGCCCTCGCGGTGCCGGCCAGCGGCACCGGACTGGCCGGGCTCTGGTGGGCGATGAACCTGTTCATGCTGGTCCGCGCGGCGTTCCTGGCCCGGCGGGCCCGGAGCGGCAAGTGGCTGGTCACCGGCGCGGTCCGGGCCTGAGCCCGGCGGGGCCGTGCGGCGGCAGCGGCCCGGGAACGACCGAGGGCCGGCCTCCCCGGAAGGGGAGACCGGCCCTCGGCCACTGCTACGGAGCTCAGGCAGCGACGACGGCGACGTCGAGGTTGGCCTGGACATCGGCGTGCAGCTTGACCGAGACCTTGTGGGTGCCCACGGTCTTGATCGGCGAGGCGATCGCGACAGCGCGCTTGTCCACGACCGGACCGCCGGCGGCCTTGATGGCCTCGACGACGTCGGCCTGGGTCACCGAACCGAACAGACGGCCGGCCTCGCCCGAGCGAACGGCCAGCTTGACCTGGACGCCTTCGAGCTTGCCCTTGACCTCGGTGGCGGCCTCAAGGGTCTGGATCTCGTGGATCTTGCGGGCGCGACGGATGGCGTCGACGTCCTTCTGGCCACCCTTGGTCCAGCGAATGGCGAAGCCACGCGGAACCAGGAAGTTGCGGGCGTAGCCGTCCTTGACCTCGACGACCTCGCCGGCGGAGCCGAGACCCGGCACCTCGTGCGTGAGGATGATCTTCATTACTTGGTCACCCTCTCTTAGCGCGCGGTGCTGGTGTAGGGCAGCAGCGCCATCTCACGGCTGTTCTTCACGGCCGTGGCGACGTCACGCTGGTGCTGGGTGCAGTTGCCGGTCACCCGGCGGGCACGGATCTTGCCGCGGTCGGAGATGAACTTCCGCAGCAGGTTCGTGTCCTTGTAGTCAACGTAGTTGACCTTGTCCTTGCAGAAGACGCAAACCTTCTTCTTCGGCTTGCGAGCAGGCGGCTTCGCCATTGTGTGCTCCATTTGGGGTTCACGGCCCGGCAGGCGTCTCACGACGCCAACCACCGGGCCGCACGAAATCTGTCAGCTCTTAGAACGGGGGCTCTTCGGAGAAGCCGCCACCGGACGGAGCGCCCCAGCTGCCGCCGCTCTGGTTTCCACCAGAGGGAGCGCTGGACGCCCACGGGTCGTCGGAGGGGCCGGACTGGCCACCGGAGTTTCCACCCCAGTTGCCGCCCTGCTGGCCGCCACCGCCGCCCCAGTTGCCGCCCTGGCCGCCGCTGCCCTGCTGGCCGCCGCCGCCGAAGCCGCCGCCACCGCCGGGAGCGCCGGGAGCGCCGGACCGGTTGGCCCGGGTGACCTTCGCGGTCGCCGAACGCAGGCTCGGGCCCACCTCGTCGACCTCGACCTCGAAGACCGTCCGCTTCTCGCCTTCCTTGGTCTCGTAAGACCGCTGGCGCAGTCGGCCCTGCACGATGACGCGCATGCCGCGCTGCAGCGACTCGGCGACGTTCTCCGCCGGCTGCCGCCAGACGTTGCACGTGAGGAAGAGGCTCTCGCCGTCCTTCCACTCGTTCGTCTGGCGGTCGAAGGTGCGGGGAGTGGACGCGATGCGGAACTTCGCGACCGCCGCACCCGACGGGGTGAAGCGCAGCTCGGGGTCGTCGACGAGATTGCCGACGAGGGTGATGACGGTCTCGCCTGCCATGGTGGTGGTGACCTCTCCGGAAGAGTTCCGTTCACCGCTGTTTCACGTGAAACAGCGGACGCGAGCTACCCGAGGCCCGAAGGCCTCAGAGGTGGCTCAGTGGGTGTCCGGGCGCAGGACCTTGGTCCGCAGAACCGACTCGCTCAGGCCAAGCTGGCGGTCGAGCTCCTTGACGATCTCAGGCGTGGCCTTGAGGTCGATGACCGAGTAGATGCCCTCGGACTGCTTGTTGATCTCGTAAGCCAGACGGCGACGGCCCCAGGTGTCGACCTTCTCCACCTTGCCGCCGCCGTTGCGGACGACAGTGAGGAAGTTCTCGATCAGGGGGGCGACAGCGCGCTCCTCAACCGAGGGGTCGAGGATGACCATCAGCTCGTAGTGACGCATGTGTAACCCACCTCCTTTGGACTCAGCGGCCACGGTCTCTCCGTGGCAGGAGGGTTGTGCAGCGTCGCACTGGAGGAGTGACGACACCGGCTCACCGTAGTGGCCGGGTCCGACATTCGAGCCCCGTCCACCCGTAAGAGGGCGCAAGGGGGCACAACTACACCAGTGCAGACTGCACAGCGTACTCGCACCCGGACGGCCGAACAAAATGCATAGGGGTTGTGATCCGCGCCCCAATCACCGCAATCTGGACGGAACGGGTTTCCTGCTCGTTCGTCTCCCCCGCCAGGAGGTGGGACTCATGGCCCAGACCATCCACCGGTTCCCCGCCCTCACCCTGAACACCGACGGCCACCGGCACCCCCGCGAGAACACCCTGGTCGGCATCACCGCACTGCTGGGTGTGCTGGCCTTCACGACCTCGTTCTTCCACGACCTGCACCTGCTGAGCTCCTGGAGCGGGCTCTTCGGCATCGCCACCGGCCTCTGGGGACAGTTCGTCTCCGTCACCACGGCCGAACGCTTCGTCCTGGTGATCAGCCTCACCGCGTCCGCGTTCGGCTTCTACCTCGGCGTGGCCCACGGCGGCCTCTGGGGCTAGCCGCCCCATCTGTCCGATCCGTCCCGTCCGGAACCCTCGGCGCCCCCGTCGCGTACCTACTCAGTGGGGCAGGTACGCGACGGGGGCGCCGCCACGCCCGCAGCCGCAGGCGCCGGGGCCCCGGACGATAGGGTCAGTCCGAGAACCTGGGGCCCACCGCAGCCCGACCGACGAGGAGCACCGAGCATGAGCCTGCGCCTGAGGACGATCACCCGCGAGGAGCATCTCGCCTTCATCAGGAGCCGCGCCTCTGCCAGCCACATGCAGGTGCCGTCCTGGGGCGACGTGAAGGCGGAGTGGCGCACCGAGTCGATCGGCTGGATCGACGAGTCCAACCAGATCGTCGGCGCCGGCCTGGTCCTCTACCGGCAGCTGCCGAAGGTCAAGCGGTACCTGGCGTACCTGCCCGAGGGCCCGGTGATCGACTGGTTCGACCGCGACCTCGACCGCTGGCTCTCCCCGATGCTGGCGCACCTCAAGTCGCAGGGCGCGTTCTCGGTGAAGATGGGGCCGCCGGTGGTGATCCGCCGCTGGAACGCGCCGACCATCAAGGAGGCCATCGCCGGCAAGCAGGCCAAGCGGCTGCGTGACATCGAGGCCGACTGGTACGAGCCGCGCGCCTTCGAGGTGGCCGACCGGCTCCGCAAGGCCGGCTGGCTGCAGGGCGACGACGGCGGCGCCGGCTTCGGCGACGTCCAGCCGCGCTACGTCTTCCAGGTGCCGCTGGCCAACCGCTCGCTGGACGACATCCAGAAGGGCTTCAACCAGCTCTGGCGCCGCAACATCAAGAAGGCCGAGAAGAGCGGCGTCGAGGTGATCCAGGGCGGCTACGACGAGCTGCCGATCTTCCACCAGCTGTACCTGGTGACCGCCGAGCGCGACCGCTTCACCCCGCGCCCGCTGGCGTACTTCCAGCGCATGTGGAAGGCCCTCACCTCGGAGGACCCGAACCGCATGCGGCTCTACATCGCCTACCACGAGGGCGAGCCGCTGGCCGCGACCACGATGCTGGTGGTCGGCGAGCACGTCTGGTACTCCTACGGCGCCTCGGCCAACCACAAGCGCGAGGTCAAGCCGTCCAACGCGATCCAGTGGCGGATGATGCGCGACTCCTACGCGCTCGGCGGCGGGGTGTACGACCTGCGCGGCATCAGCGACACCCTGGACGAGAACGACCACCTGTTCGGCCTGATCCAGTTCAAGGTCGGCACCGGCGGCCAGGCCGCCGAGTACCTCGGCGAGTGGGACTTCCCGCTCAACAAGCTGCTGCACAAGGCGCTCGACCTCTACATGTCGCGCCGCTGAGCCGCTTGTCCGCCGTGCCCAACACCCCCTGGGAGATGACCCGATGACGCTGTCGCTCTACCTCGACACCGAACGCTGGCGCACCCACCAGCGCTCCGTCCTGGCCGAGTTCCCCGGCCTGGTACCGGTGGCGAAGGGCAACGGCTACGGCCTGGGCAACCACCGGCTCGCCGAGGAGGCGACCCTGCTCGGCACCGGCGTCCTGGCGGTCGGCACCGCCTACGAGGCGGCCGACGCGGCCGACTGGTACGGCGGCGAGCTGCTGGTGCTCACCCCGTACCGGGTCGGCGAGGAGGTCCTGCCGCTGCCGCACGCCCGGGTGATCCGGACGGTGGCGAGCCTGGACGGGCTGCGCGCGCTGCACGGCGCCCGGGTGGTGGTGGAGTGCATGACCACCATGCGCCGGCACGGGGTGGGCGCGGCCGACCTGCCGGCGGTCGCCGCCGAGCTGGACGGTGTCTCCTTCGAGGGCCTGGCGCTGCACCTGCCGATGGACCGGCCGGACGGCTCCGACCCGGTGGACGAGGTCGTCCACTGGGTGGACAGCGCCCGGGCGGCCGGGATCCCGGTGCACACCGTGTTCGTCAGCCACCTCGGCGCGGCGGGCATGGAGAAGCTGGCCCAGCGCTACCCGGACACCGTCTTCCGGGCCCGGATCGGCACCCGGCTCTGGCTCGGCGACCACGGCGCGCTGGAGGTCCGGGCCACGGTGCTGGACGTCACCCCGGTCGCGAAGGGTGACCGCTACGGCTACCGCCAGCACCCGGCGCCGTCCGACGGCCACCTGCTGGTGGTCGCCGGCGGCACCGCGCACGGCATCGGCCTGGAGGCGCCCAAGTACGTCCAGGGCATGTCCTCGCGGGCCAAGGGCATCGCCCGGGCCGGTCTGGCGACGGTCAACAAGACCAAGTCGCCGTTCAACTGGGCCGGCAAGCAGCTCTGGTTCGCCGAGCCGCCGCACATGCAGGTCTCGCTGCTCCTCCTGGACAACGAGACCAAGCCGCCGGTGATCGGTGACGAACTCGTCCTGCAGGTCCGGCACACCACCACGCACTTCGACCGCGTGGTGGACCGCTAGGGCGTGCCGCGGGCCCGTCCGGACGGGCCCGCCGCCGCCCCGCTACGGCTTGGTGCCGATCGTCTCCTGGGTGTACGGCTCCTCGTCGAACCACTGCTCGGAGCCGGCCGGCGCGAAGCCGGCGTAGCTCGCCTCCTCGCCCAGCTGCCGGGCGGTGCCGACCACGAAGACGTCCGGGGCCCGGTCGAGCACCCCGCCGGACGGGTCGTCGGTGCCGTCCCAGCGCACCGGGTCGCGGTCGGGCAGCAGGATGTCGCGGATCACCATGCCGCACAGGTAGAGCGTGCCGAGCAGGTGCAGCACGATGGCGAAGTGGTACCAGGACTCGCCGATCCCGTGCTGCTTGGGCCCGGTGACGAAGCCCAGGTGGGACCAGATGCCCAGGGTGTAGAGCACCTCGCAGGCCTGCCAGATCAGGAAGTCCCGCCAGCGCGGCCGGGCCAGCACCGCGAGCGGCAGCAGCCAGAGCGCGTACTGCGGCGAGTACACCTTGTTGAACAGGATGAAGGCGGCCACCACCAGGAAGGCCAGCTGGGCGAAGCGCGGCCGGCGGGGCGCCGAGAGGGCCAGCCAGGCGATCCCCAGGCAGGCGAGCACCATCAGCACCGCGATGAAGGTGTCCAGGTTCTCCAGCCCGACGCCGCGGCTCTGCATCAGGATCAGCCAGAACGAGCCGTAGTCCTCGGTGCGGTGCTTGCTGAAGACGTAGAAGGTCGACCAGCCCTGCCAGTTGGCGATCATGATCGGCAGATTGACCAGCAGCCAGGCACCGACGGCGCCGCCCAGCATCAGCCGGAACTCGCGCCAGCGCCCGGCCCGCCAGCAGAGCAGCAGCAGCGGGCCGATCAGCAGCAGCGGATAGAGCTTGGCCGCGGTGGCCAGACCGATGAAGACACCGGCCCAGACCGGTCGCGAGCCGGCCCACCAGGCCATCCCGACGGCGGCCAGCGCGACCGCCAGCAGATCCCAGTTGACGGTGGCGTTCAGCAGCAGGCAGGGGGCGAGCGCGAACATCAGCGCGTCCCAGGGGCGGCGCCGGTGGGTGCGGGAGAGCGCGACCACGGCGACCACCGCACAGGCCATCAGCAGGCCCGCGTTGATCGCCCAGAACCACTGCTCCTGCTGCTGGTTCGAGCCGCCACCGGGCGTCAGCCAGGCCGCGATCTGCATGAACAGGCCGGTCAGCACCGGGTATTCGAGGTACTGCAGATCACCCGAGGTGCCCGGGATGCGGTCCACGTAGGGGTGCAGCCCGGCCGCGAAGCCGCGCCCGGAGAAGAGGTGCGGGATGTCGCTGTAACAGGCGTGGATGTACTGCGGCGAACCCGGCTGGAACCAGGCGGCGTCGTAGCAGGGCAGCTTCTGCGCCATGCCCAGCACCGAGACCACGATCACCACCAGCGCCAGGAAGCGCGCCGGGATCCACCAGGAGACGCCCAGCAGCGCGCGCCGGCCGGGCGGGCCGCCGATCACCTCGCTGCCGGCTGCGGCGACCGGGTCCTCGTCCGCCGGGACCACCACGGTGTTGGTGGGCGGCTCGGCCGTGGCGGCGGCCGTGGCGGGCGCCGCCGGAGCTGGCCCGGAGGCCTCGATGGGCCCGGTCTGGCCGACGGATTCGTCACGAGCGCTCGACGTCATGCCGGACATCCTGCCGCACCTCTCGCGACAGGACGAGGAGGCCCCCTGAGCGGCCCCGGCCGGATCCGGCGTTTCATGCCCAAATGACGAGAATGGCGAAATGACGAAAGTGACGGGGCCGGCGAAGCCGGTGGGGCGGACCGCGACGACGAAACGGCGGTGGCGGCCCTCCGAAGAGGGCCGCCACCGCCGTTCAGCACGGTCCGGCGCCGTCGGGCGGGCCGGGCGTCAGGGCACCATGCCCTGCTGGCCGCCGCCCGAAGGGCTGGCCGAGGTGGTCGGCCGGGTCGGCCTGCTGCTGCTGGGCGAGGGGCCCGTCGAGGCGGACGTCGTCGACGACGGCTGCGGAGTGCCGCAGAGCCCCGGGATCAGGCAGGTGGGCGAGGCTCCGCCACCGCCGCCACCGGTACCGCCGCCACCACCACCGCCACCGCCGTTGGTCGGCGGCTGGGTCCTGGTCGGCGCCTGCGTCGGCACCGTGCCCGGGCAGTCCACGCCGGGGACACAGGCCGGGCCCTGGGTGGCGGGCGGCTGCGTCGGCTGCTGCGCGCCCGGGTCCGGCGCGGTGGTGGCCATGGTCTCGGTCGCCGAGGGCGAGGTCGAGGGGCTGGCCGTGCTCGGGGCGCCGGAGGAATCCACCTGGCTGCCGACCGGCTGCGGCGCCGGGAAGTCCATCTTCTTCTCGTTGGCCAGGGCGGCCTTCATGTACCGGGTGAAGATGTCGGTCGGGGTGTCACCACCGTGCACCGAGTCCTTGCCGCCGGTGCCGTTGAGCGACAGCCGCTCGTGCTTGGCCGGGTCCTCCCGCCACATCGCGACGCTGGTGGCCAGCTGCGGGGTGTAGCCGACCCACCAGGCCGACTTGTTCTGGTCGGTGGTACCGGTCTTGCCGGCCACCGGGCGGCCCAGCGCGTTGCTCTTCGAGCCGGTACCGTTCTTCGCCACGTTCACCAGGACGTCGGTGACGTTGTCGGCGACGGCGGGCTCCAGGGCCTGCTTGAGCTCGGGCTTGTTGAAGCCGGGCCGCGCCACGCCCTTCACCTCGACCTTGGTCACCGAGTACGGCTCGGCCTGCTTGCCGCTGGCCGCCAGTGTCGCGTACGCGTCGGCCATCCGGATCGGGCTGACCGTGGAGGTGCCGAGGGCGAAGGTCGGGGTCTTCGGGTCCGCGAAGCTCTCCTTGCGCACGCCCATCGCCTCGGCGATGTTGGCCACGTTCTGCCCGCCGACGTCCTGGTTGAGCTGGACGAACGGCACGTTGTACGAGTTCTGCATGGCCATCCGCAGCGAGACGAAGCCGCGCTTGCCGGCGTCCTCGTTCTTCTGCCGGTAGGGCTTGCCGTCGTCGCCGATCACCAGCGAGCCGTCCGGCTTGCGGATCTCGGACAGGTCGTCGGACTGGTAGCGGCTGTCGGCGTTGATCCGCTTCGGCTTGCCCTTGTCGTCGGTCGCGGTCTGCACGCCGACCTGCATCGCGGCGGCCAGCACGAACGGCTTGAAGGTCGAGCCGACCTGGACGCCCTTGGCGTCCGCGTTGTTGTCGAAGTGCTGGTTCTCCACGCCGTCGCCGCCGTACAGGGCGACGATCGCGCCGTCGCCGGGGCGGACGCTGGCCGCCCCGAACTGGACCCAGTTGTCCTTGTCCGGGCGCTTCTGCACGTTGAGCGTCTCGCCCTTGACGTCGTCCACGGCCTTCTTGAGGGCGTCGACCTTCTCCTTCTCGAAGGTCGTGTAGATCTTGTAGCCGCCCTTGTCGATCGACTGCTGGCTGATCGTCGGGTCCTTGGACATGACGAACTTGTTGGCCGTGTCGACCAGGTAGCTGATCTCACCGTTCATGTTGGCCGGCGGCTTGCGCGGGATCGGCGCGGGGAACGTGGTGCACTTGGCCCGCTCCTCCGCCGTGGCGTTCTTGGTGTCGACCATCCGCTGCAGGATCCACTTCCAGCGGCCCTCGGCGCGTTCCTGGTTGGCCGGGTTGGTGGGGTCGTACAGCGCGGCGCCCTTGAGCAGACCGGCCAGCATGGCGCTCTGGCAGATGTCGAGGTCCTTGGCGTCGACGCCGTAGTACGCCTGCGCGGCCGCCTGGATGCCGGTGGCCCCGCGGCCGAACCAGCTGATGTTCAGGTAGTCCCGCAGGATGTCGTTCTTCTCCATCTCCTGATTGACCTTCAGGGTGATGAAGAACTCGCGCACCTTGCGGCCGAGCGTCTGGTCCTGGCTCAGGTAGGCGTTCTTGACGTACTGCTGGGTGATCGTCGAGGCGCCCTGGGTCTCGCCGCCGGTCGCCATGTTGTAGACGGCGCGCATCATGCCCACGGGGTCGATGCCGCTGTCGGTGCGGAAGGTCGAGTTCTCCGCGGCGATGACGGCGTTCTGCACGTTGGGGCTGATGTCGGCGAGCGGGACGATCTGACGGTTGGTCTCGCCCTTGCGGGTCATCTCCGAGCCGTCGGCCCAGTAGTAGATGTTGTTCTGCTCGTTCACCAGGTCGTGGATCTCCGGGACCTTGGTGGTCGCGTACGCGTACCAGACCCCGCCCACGCAGGTCGCGAAGAACACCAGGAAGCCGGTGAGCCACTGCTTCCAGGACGGCAGCCAGCGGCGGACACCCTGCTTGCCGAAGCGCGGGTAGTCGATGAAGCGCTTCTTGCCGGGCTTGCCGCCGCGGCCGCCGGCGACCTCCTCGGCCGCCGCACCGCCGCGCTTGCCGCCCTTCTGGGCCGCCTTGCGCATCTCGGCGCGGCCCATCCGGGGCTGCTGCGCGGTCTCCCGCAGGCCTGCGGGGCGCTTGCGGGCGGGCCGGTCCGAGCTGTGCTCGTCCCGTCCGGCTCCGCCCTGGCCGCCGTTGTCACCCGGGGGCTGCCCGCCACCGTCGGCAGACCTCCGCCGTCGTTCGCTCATGTTCCAGCTACTCCTCGCCAGGCGGTCGAGCCTGAAGGCAGGGTTCACGTCCGATGCCCGCAACCGCCCTAACCCCGGAGGTGGTCCTCGTGCACACGCGACAGCGTACGCAGCCGAGAAATACAACTAATCGGGCATCAGTCACCAATGCCCGCAAAACGGCAGCAGATCATTACATGCCCGTTGCCAAGCACACCTGCGCGTCGCCTTGTGATCACATTCACGCGTGCCCCCCTTGCTCGACCGGGGACCCAGGTTTACTGTTCTCGATATATCGAGCCGATACATCGGAGCGACATAGCGCCGGAGACGGCGGACCGGGAAGCAACCGGAAGGACGGAGGACGACGGCATTGGGCAGGCGCTCAGGAGTGCTGGAGTTCGCCGTTCTCGGCCTGCTCCACGACGCCCCGATGCACGGGTACGAGCTGCGCAAGCGGCTCAACGTCCTGCTCGGAACATTGCGCGCGTTCTCCTACGGAACGCTCTATCCGTGTCTGAAGAGCCTGGTGGCCCAGGGTTTCCTCGTCGAGGACAACCCGGACGACGAGTACGTCCCGGCCACCGCGCTCAACGGCAAGCGGTCCAAGATCGTCTACCGGCTCTCCCCCGAGGGCAAGGAGCGCTTCGAGGAACTGCTCGCCGACTCCGGCCCGGACGCGTGGGAGGACGAACACTTCGGTGTCCACTTCGCGTTCTTCGGCCAGACCGACCGGGCCGTGCGGATGCGCGTCCTGGAAGGACGCCGCAGCCGGCTGGAGGAGCGCCTCGAACGGATGCGCAACTCGCTCGCCCGGGCCCGCGAGCGGTTCGACGACTACACCGTCGAGCTGCAACGGCACGGCCTGGAGTCGGTCGAGCGCGAGGTCCGGTGGCTCAACGAGCTGATCGAGACCGAGCGGGCCAACCGCAGCGGCCGGACCGGACCGCTCGCGGACGGACCGACCACCGCGGCAACCGACAAGACTTCGGACGGCCGTGGCCAGGAGGCCGGATCCCCGGATCCGCCCGGGCCACCGTACGACCGCCCGGGGCGCTCCGACCAGGAGCGCTGACACCGCGTCCGCCCTCGGCACGCGGCAGGAGTGGGCGCCTCGCGCCCGTCAAGCATTCATCGAAGAAGCAGGACGAGAGCCGCCGAGCACCGGCGGCCCTCATGAGATCACAGGGAGCAACCGGAATGGGTTCGGTTCGCGTAGCCATCGTGGGCGTGGGCAACTGCGCCGCGTCGCTGGTGCAGGGTGTCGAGTACTACAAGGACGCCGACCCGGCCGGCAAGGTCCCCGGCCTGATGCACGTCCAGTTCGGTGAGTACCACGTCCGTGACGTGGAGTTCGTCGCCGCCTTCGACGTCGACGCCAAGAAGGTCGGCTTCGACCTGGCCGACGCCATCGGCAGCAGCGAGAACAACACCATCAAGATCTGCGACGTGCCGCCGACCGGTGTCACCGTCCAGCGCGGTCACACCTTCGACGGTCTGGGTAAGTACTACCGGGAGACCATCGAGGAGTCCGACGAGACCCCGGTCGACATCGTCCAGATCCTCAAGGACCAGCAGGTCGACGTTCTCGTCTGCTACCTGCCCGTCGGTTCCGAGGACGCGGCCAAGTTCTACGCCCAGTGCGCCATCGACGCCAAGGTCGCCTTCGTGAACGCCCTGCCGGTGTTCATCGCGGGCACCAAGGAGTGGGCGGACAAGTTCACCGAGGCCGGCGTGCCGATCGTCGGTGACGACATCAAGTCCCAGGTCGGCGCCACCATCACGCACCGCGTGATGGCCAAGCTGTTCGAGGACCGCGGTGTCATCCTCGAGCGCACCATGCAGCTGAACGTCGGCGGCAACATGGACTTCAAGAACATGCTCGAGCGCGAGCGCCTGGAGTCCAAGAAGATCTCGAAGACGCAGGCCGTCACCTCGCAGATCCGTGACCGCGAGCTGGGCGCCAAGAACGTCCACATCGGCCCGTCCGACTACGTGGCGTGGCTCGACGACCGCAAGTGGGCCTACGTCCGCCTTGAGGGTCGCGCGTTCGGCGACGTCCCGCTGAACCTCGAGTACAAGCTCGAGGTCTGGGACTCCCCGAACTCCGCCGGTGTCATCATCGACGCCGTGCGCGCCGCGAAGATCGCCAAGGACCGCGGCATCGGTGGCCCGATCCTCTCGGCGTCCTCGTACTTCATGAAGTCCCCGCCGGTCCAGTACTTCGACGACGAGGCCCGCGAGAACGTCGAGAAGTTCATCCGCGGCGAGGTCGAGCGCTGAGCCCGGTGACGATCCCGATCGTCACGCGCCGGGTTCCGGGAGCCGGGCACTGAGCGCCTCGCGCTGAGTACCGGGCGCCGGGTCCGGAACACCGGGAGCCGAGTGCTCCCCGGGCGCTGAACGGGTCCACGGTCCGCCGTGGGCCCGTTCACCATTTCCCGGCGAATGTTTCACGTGAAACACAGGCCGGTTCCATGGCAGTCTGGGCGGGTGGCGATCACGGAGAACGGCAGCACCGACCAGTCCGAGCACCGCGCCACGCTCCTCGGACTGCTCCACGGCCGCGACTTCCGCCGGCTGCTGACCGCCCGGGTGCTCTCCCAGCTCTCCGACGGCGTGTTCCAGGTCTCGCTCGCCGCCTACGTGGTCTTCTCCCCGGAGAAGCAGTCCTCCCCCGCCGACATCGCCTCGGTGCTGGCCGTGATGCTGCTGCCGTTCTCCGTGATCGGCCCCTTCGCCGGCGTGCTGCTGGACCGCTGGCGCCGCCGCCAGGTGCTGTTCTTCGGCAACCTGGCCCGTTTCGGGCTCGGTCTGGTCACCGGCGCCCTGCTGCTGGCCGAGGCGCCGACCACCCTGTTCTTCGCCTCCGCGCTGCTGGTCACCGCGCTCAACCGGTTCATCCTGGCCGGACTGTCCGCCGCGCTGCCCCGGGTGGTGCGGCAGGACCAGCTCGTCACCGCCAACGCGCTCTCCCCCACCCTGGGCACGGTCGCCGCGGCCTCCGGCGGAGGCCTGGGCTTCCTGCTGCACCAGCTGATGGCCCCCGGCCCGAAGGCCGACGCCGCGCTGGTCACCGTCGCCGCGCTGCTCTACCTCTCGGCCGCGCTGGCCGCCCGCCGGATGGACCGGGACCTGCTGGGGCCCGAGCACCACGCCGACCGCCCCCCGCTGGGCCGGGCACTGGGGCTGGCCGCCCGCGACCTGGGCGCGGCCGTCACCCACCTGGTCCGGGACTGCCGGCCCGCGGTGCACGCGCTCGCCGCCGTCACCGCGGCCCGGTTCTGCTACGGCGTCCTGATCGTCGTCGTGGTGATGCTCGCGCGCTACACCTTCAACGATCCGGCGGACAGCGCCGCCGGGCTGGTGACCCTGGGCCAGGCGGTCGGCCTCTCCGCCGCCGGGTTCTTCCTCGCGGCGGTGATCAGTCCGTGGTGCACCCGCCGGCTCGGGCTGGCCGGCTGGATGACGCTCTGCCTGGCGGCTCCGGTGGTCTTCGTGCCCGCGCTCGGCCTGAGCTTCTCCCTGGTGCCGTGCCTGATCGCGGCGCTGCTGCTCGGGGTGGTCACCCAGGGCACCAAGATCTGCGCCGACACCGTCGTCCAGGAGTCGGTCGAGGACGAGTACCGGGGCCGCGTCTTCGCCGTCTACGACGTGCTGTTCAACGTCGCCTTCGTGGCCGCCGCCCTGGTGACGGCGCTGGTGCTGCCGCTCTCCGGACGCTCGGTCGGAGTGGTCGCCGGAGTCTCCCTGGTGTACGCGCTCGCCGCCGTGCTCTATCTGCGGGCGGCCCGGCGGACCGGTCCGCTCCCCGGTGACCAGGCGTCCTGAGACCGCGCGCCCCCTCGAAACCTGCCCCGTCCGGGTGAGTCGCTAAGGTACGTCAGATCTGTCGGAGCGACAGCACCGCGTCTCGGGGGAGAACCTGATGAGCACACCACCCAGTCCGTACGGGTCGCCGCCCCCGTACGGCTACCCGCAGGCACCCGGACCGGGCGTACCGCCGCAGGGCGGCCCGCCGTACGGTGCTCCCCCGGCTCCGCAGTACGGCCCGCCCCAGCCGCCGCCCGCGGGCTACGGACAGCCGCCGGCCTACGGCTACCCGGCCCCGCCGCAGCCGGCCCCGGCCGCACCCGGGTACGGCCAGCAGCCGCCCTACGGACAGCAGCCTCCGTACGGTCAGCAGCCTCCGTACGGACAGCAACCGCCCTACGGACAGCAGCCTCCGTACGGTCAGCAGCCGATGCCCGCCGGGCCGGCGCGGAAGACCGGGGCCAAGGCCAAGCTGAAGATCGTCGTCGCCGCCGTCGGTGGCATCGCGCTGATCATCGGCTACTTCGTCAGCGGGCCGAGCGTCAGCAGCGCCAAGGTCGGCGACTGCGTCAAGGCCAGCGGCTCGCGGGACGTCGACATCGTCAAGTGCACTGATGCCAAGGCGAATTACAAGGTGCTGGCCACGTTCGGCGACACCACCGACACCACCCGCTGCAAGCAGACCGTCGGGACGACCAGCACGGTGTCGGGCAAGAGCGGACGGCGCTGGAACAAGAAGCGCTACGTGCTCTGCCTCGGCCCGCTGACCACCGGTGTGCCACCGGTCAAGAAGTCCTGACCCCTTTTCACCGACCGACCTTCCCCGGGGGACCCCTGTGTCCGTTCCACCTCCCCAGATGCCGTACGGCGCTCCGCCGCCGGCCGACGCCAACCCCTACGCCACCGGAAATCCGTACGGTGCCCAGCCGCCCGCACCGGCCCCGCCCGGCTACGGCTACCCGGCCGCACCGCCGCCGCCCCCGCCGGGCTACGGCGTGCCCGCCCAGCCCGCACCACCCGGCTACGGCTACCCGCAGCAGCCCGGGTACGCCCAGCAGGCGCCGCAGGGCGGTCCGGTCTGCCGGTTCTGCGGCGGCTTCCCGGCCGTGGAGACGACGGTCCGCGGGCACCAGGGCATCATCATCATCATGCGGTTCCTGAAGCAGCCGGGACCGTTCTGCCGCACCTGCGGCACCGCGGTGGTCCGCGACATGTCGGCCCGCACCCTGGTCCAGGGCTGGTGGGGCTACCTGTCCTCGATCATCACGCCGATCACGCTGCTGCGGAACCTCGCCGCCCACAACAAGATCAAGGACCTGCCGCCGCCGGTCCCCGGCACCCACGGCCCGCAGCTCGACCCGGGCGTCCCGCTGACCAAGCGGCCGCACATGCTGATGCTGCTGCTGCCGATCTTCTCGATCACGTCGTTCGTCATCCTGGTCACCACGGGCGCCCTGCTCGGCGCCGACCACCGCAGCCCCACGCCGTACCACCCGCTGGTACTGCCCACCCCGACGGCGGTGACCATGCCCCCGATTCCCCCGATGCCGTCGTTCTCGATGCCGCCCATCCCGGAGATCACCACCCCGGGCGCGGTGAAGCCGTCCACACCGGCCGGGGCCTCCTCGGTGCCCAGTGACATCGACCGCGCCAAGGCCGGCGACTGCCTGCGCAACGAGAACGGGACGGGCGCCACCCACGACCCCAACCCGCGGATCACGATGCTGTCCTGCACGGACTCGCGGGCGCAGTACAAGGTGCTCCGCAAGATCCTCGCCACCAGCGACGACAAGGCCTGCGACAACGTGCCCAACTCGGACAGCAGCTACACCCGGGAGGCCTCCTCCGCCGCCCTGAGCTACGTCCTCTGCCTCCAGGGGATCAACAGCTGACGGCCGCCCCCGGCCCGCACGGCGGGAGGGGTGGCTCCGGAGTACCCGGGGCCACCCCTCCCGCCGTGCGGGCAGGTGAACGCGTTCGCGCTCAGCCCTGCTGGTCGGCCCACCAGGCGCGGAGGGCGGCGACCGCCTCGTCGTCCTCCATCGGGCCGTGTTCCAGGCGCAGTTCCAGCATGTGCTTGTACGCCTTGCCGACCTGCGGACCCGGCTTGAGGTCCAGCAGCTCCATGATCCGGTTGCCGTCCAGCGCGGGGCGGACGGCGTCCAGTTCCTCCCGCGCCCTCAGCTCGGTGATCCGCTCCTCCAGCCCGTCGTAGGTGCGGGAGAGCGCGGCCGCCTTCTTCCGGTTGCGGGTGGTGCAGTCGGAGCGGGTGAGCTTGTGCAGGCGCTCCAGCAGCGGCCCGGCGTCGGTGACGTAGCGGCGCACCGCCGAGTCGGTCCACTCGCCGCCGCCGTAGCCGTGGAAGCGCAGGTGCAGCTCGACCAGGCGCGAGACGTCCTCGGTGAGCTCCTTCGAGTACTTGAGGTCGCGCATCCGCTTGCGGGTCATCTTGGCGCCGACCACCTCGTGGTGGTGGAAGGAGACCCGGCCGTCGGACTCGAAGCGCCGGGTCCGCGGCTTGCCGATGTCGTGCAGCAGCGCGGCGAGGCGCAGCACCAGGTCGGGGCCGTCCTGCTCCAGGTCGACGGCCTGTTCCAGGACGGTCAGGGAGTGCTCGTAGACGTCCTTGTGCCGGTGGTGCTCGTCCCGCTCCAGCTTCAGGGCCGGCAGCTCGGGCAGCACGTGGTCGGCCAGGCCGGTGTCGACGAGCAGCCGCAGGCCCTTGACCGGGTGGGCGGCCACCAGCAGCTTGTTGAGCTCGGCCTGGACCCGCTCGGCGGAGACGATGGTGATCCGGTCGGCCATCGCGGTCATCGCGGCGACGACCTCGGGGGCGGGCTCGAAGTCCAGCTGGGCGGCGAAGCGGGCGGCCCGCATCATCCGCAGCGGGTCGTCCGAGAAGGATTCCTCCGGGGTGGCGGGGGTGCGCAGCACCCGGGCCTCCAGGTCGTCCAGGCCGCGGTGCGGGTCGACGAAGCCCCGGCCGGGCAGGTCGACGGCCATCGCGTTGACGGTGAAGTCACGGCGGACGAGGTCCTGCTCGATGGTGTCGCCGTAGGTGACCTCGGGCTTGCGCGAGGTGCGGTCGTACGCCTCGGAACGGTAGGTGGTGATCTCGATCAGGAAGGAGCCCCGCGGGGTGTCCTTGCGCGCGCCCACCGTGCCGAAGGCGATGCCGACGTCCCAGACGGCGTCGGCCCAGCCCTTGACCAGCTTCAGGACCTCGTGCGGGCGGGCGTCGGTGGTGAAGTCCAGGTCGTTGCCGAGGCGGCCCAGCAGCGCGTCCCGGACCGAGCCGCCGACCAGCGCGAGCCGGTGGCCGGCGGCCTGGAAACGGCGGGCGATCTCGTCGGCGACCGGGGACACCCGGAGCAGTTCCTGCAGCCCCAGGGTCTGCGCCTCGCTCAGGCCTGGGACGGCCTGGGTGGCGATGCTGGAATGATGGGCGCCGGACTCGTGGGCGGTGGGCTCATTGGCAGTGGACACGGCACACAAGGGTACGTGGCCCGGCGGCCCCGCCGCCCGCGCGTTTTCCGGTGCTCACCCCAAGGCCCGCAACACTGCACCCCCCGCCGCATCGTTACCATGCCGGGTGGAGCGAGTCTCGGGCACCGGCGAGGAGCTGCGGTGCCGCGCGCGGCACGGCCGGCCGGACCATCGGGCGGACGCGTTCCTCACCACTGATCCACGGCCGGTCGTTCCGGCCGGCGGGACATCCGCAGCAGCACAGCATCGAGCAGCGAGCAATCGAGAACGGCGAGGGCGAAGCGCGTGGGCGAGCCGGCACGGCACTCGGGCCTGGAGGCGGACGGACACCCTGGGCGGGCCGCCGAACGCACCGGAAGTGCCGCCCGCGGGCGCGGCCCGGGACGCCGGGCGGTGCGTACCGTCCGGCGGCTGGCGGTCGCGTTCGGCGCCGCGCTGGCACTGCTGCCGGCCGTTCCGGCCGGTGCGCTGCCCGCCGGGGGCCCCCGCCCGGCGGCCGAGACGGCGGTCTCGGCCGAGTACCCGGTGGTGATGACCATCGAGACGGTGAACAAGCCGGTGGCCGTCCCCAACGGCACCGTGACGATCACCGGACACGTCACCAACGCCGGCAAGTCGGTCCTGAAGTCGGCCCACGCCGCGGTGCGCAAGCCCTGGCAGGGCAAGCCGCTGACCACCCGCAGCGAGCTGACCGACGTCACCACCCGGACCACCCCGACCGGCCGCGACGGCGTCGACCTGGACAGCCCGCAGTACGCCCTGAACGAGCTGGGCCCGGGCCAGAGCCAGCCGTACACGCTGAGCGTCGCCGTGAGCGACCTCCAGCTGTCCACCGAGGGCGTGTACGAGCTGGCCGTGGACGCCTGGGGCTCGACCGCCGACAACCAGCGCGACCGCCCGCTGGGCATCGCCCGGACCTTCCTGCCCTACGACCCGGGCGCGACCGGTGCGCAGCCCTCCAAGGTCACCACCCTCTGGCCGCTGGTCCACGCCCCGGTGCTGGCCGCGCAGACCTTCTCCGACAACGAGCAGACCATCCCGGTCCTGCGCGACGACAGCCTGGCGGCGGAGTTCGCGCCGGGCGGCCGGCTCTACGAGCTGGTGGAGACCGGGTCGTCGCTGCCCGGTCTGACCTGGGTGGTCGACCCGGACCTGCTGGACACCGCGTTCGCCATGACCAAGCAGTACCGGGTGCAGAAGCCCGGCAGCGAGAAGAAGGCCGCGAAGGAGGACAACACCGTCCTGGGCACCGGCTCGGCGGCCGCCACGGCCTGGCTGGAGAAGCTCCGGACCGCCGTGGCGAAGCCCGGCAGCCAGGTGGTGGCACTGCCGTACGCCGACCCGGACATCGCCTCGATCGCCCACAACGCGGCCGAGCTCCCGGGGGTGGACGCCGCGCTCGGCAAGGCGGCCACCGCGGGCCGGCTGACCGTCGAGGGCCGGCTGGCGGTGGACACCCGCTCGGACGTGGCCTGGCCGTACCAGGGCTACCTGGACCAGCAGATCGCGGCCATGGCCCAGCGCACCGGCAGCTCCCTGGTCCTGGCGAACGGCGCGAGCCTGCCGGAGCCGGACGCGCTGAAGTACACCCCGACCGCCGTCCGGCCGATCGGCAACGGGCAGAACGCGGTGGTGGCCGACGAGGCCGTCTCCGCCCTGTTCGAGAAGGACCTGGGCACGCCGCAGGAGCAGACCCTGGCGATCCAGCAGTTCCTCGCCGAGACCTTCGTGATCTCCCGGCAGGAGCCGCAGAACCCGCGCGGACTGCTGGTGATGCCGCCGCGCGACCTGACCGCCAACACCGCCAAGGCGCTCGCCACGGCCGTGCAGGCGGCGCAGGCCGGCAAGTGGGTGGAGCCGGTCAAGCTGGACGTGCTCGCCCAGGGTCCGGCCGATCCGAAGGCCAACGCCGGCGTCCCGGCGGCCACCGACTACCCGTCGCAGGCACGGGCCTCCGAGCTGCCGTCCTCGGCGCTGACCGACACCGTCAAGATCCAGAGCGATCTGGACATCCTGATGCGGGTGCTCACCCTGCCGCAGCGGGTGCGCGGCCCGTTCAGCGCCGCGATGGTCCGCTCGATGTCGACCGAGTGGCGGGCCCAGGCACCGGAGGGTTCCGTCTACCGGGACGGCGTGGCGGGCTATCTCGCCGAGCTGACCAAGGCGGTGTACGTACCGAAGAAGAACGTGATCACCTTCGCCGGTGACACCGGGGTGCTCCAGGTCAGCGTCCGCAACGACCTGACCCAGCCGGTCACCAACCTCAAGCTGGTGCTGTCCCCGAGCCAGGCCAACCGGCTGAAGATCCGGCCCGCCGAGGAGCTGGTGCTGCCCGCTTCGCAGAGCGTCACCCTGCGGTTCCAGGCCGAGGCGCAGAACAACGGGCCGGTGAGCATGACCGCCCAGCTCTGGACCACCGGGCCGAACCCGCAGAAGTACGGGGAGCCGCAGGTCTTCACGGTGGAGGTCACCTCGGTGACCAACGGCGTGCTCTACGTCTTCGGCGGCGGTCTGGTGCTGCTCCTGCTGGCCGCGCTGCGCTTCTTCCGGCAGCGCAAGCGCCGGGCACAGGACGACGAGGGCGACGGCGACGGGCCGCGCGGTGACGAACCCCTCGACGGCGAACCCCTCGACGACGAGCCCCTCGACGACGCTCCGGCGGCCGCCGACGGGCCCGCCCGGCCCGACGGGGCGGCGGACCGGACGACACCCGGGACGGTGGACGAGGACGGCCCGCGGGGGCCGGAACGTGGCGGAGCCGCGCAGACACCGCGCGGCAGCAGCACAGATGGCCGGGATCGGGCCACCAGTGATGAGAAGGTTGGTCCTTGATACCGCCGATACCCGCCCGTCTCCGGGACGGCCTCCCCCACAACAGCGAAGAGGTGACATGACCGGGCGCAGCGAGGAGCGGCCGCCGGGCCGCGGTGAGAGCCGGCCGGGCGCCGAGTCGCCGTCCGGCGACTGGTACGTGGCCGACACCTACGCCCAGGACCCGTACGCGGCCGACGCGTACCAGGGTCACCAGGACGGTCAGGACCCGTACGGCCTGCGGGCCGCCCGGCCGGCCGCGCCGCAGGAGCCGGTCGCCGCGTACGACGTGCCGCCGCAGCTGCCGCCGCAGAGCGGCGGCTACCCGATGCCGGTCCCCCCGGCGACGTTCACCCCGCCCGTTCCGCCGGTGCAGCCCGGCTGGGACACCCCGGCGCAGGCACAGCAGGCCCCGGCCCACCAGGGCGCGGGGCAGCAGCCGGCCGCCTGGCAGGAGGGTGGGCCCGGCTGGGAGCAGCCGGCCCCGGTCGGCGGCCAGTGGGCCGGCCAGGAGCAGCTGCCCCAGCAGCAGTGGCAGCCCGGCCCGGCACACTCGGCGTGGGACTCCGAGAGCACCGAGTACGTGGGCGTGGACGACCTGTTCGGCGGCCGGTCCGCCGAGGCCGCGGCCCGCCCGCCGGCCCAGCAGCAGCCGCCCGCCCAGCAGCCCCCGGTCCAACAGCCGGCGGCCCGGTCGGCGACGGCCCCGCCGCCCGTCGGCCCCGCGCCGTTCCCCCCGGCCGCGCCGTTCCCCCCGGCCGGCGCGTACCACGGGAACCCCGGCCACCCCGGTCCGCAGGGCTACCGGAACGGCCCGGACGGGCAGCACCCGTTCGTGCCGCCGATCGAGTTCGACCCGCCGCTCTCCGAGGAGGAGGCCACCATGCAGGTGGCTGCGGTCCAGATCCCGCCCGCGGTGGAGCCGCTGGAGGAACTGGCCGCCGAGCCGAACGCCCCCGCCGCACCGGCACCCGCGGCCGGCGGCGGCAAGGTCTCCAGCCTGCTGAACTCCAGCGCGATCATGGCGGCCGGCACGCTGGTCTCCCGCGGCACCGGCTTCCTGCGCACCATGGTGATCGCCGCCGCGATCGGCTTCGCCGTGATGGGTGACTCCTACAACGCGGCGAACACCCTGCCCACCCTGCTCTACATCCTGATCGGCGGCGGCGCGCTGAACGCCGTCTTCGTGCCGCAGCTGGTCCGCAGCATGAAGAACGACGCCGACGGCGGCACCGCCTACGCCAACCGGCTGCTCACCCTGGTGATGGTGGGCCTGGCGGGCGTGACCTTCGTGGCCGTGCTCGCGGCGCCGCTGCTGGTCCAGCTGATCGCGCACCCGCTGATGCGGGACCCCGCCAACGCCGAGGTCATCGTCGCGCTGACCCGCTACTGCCTGCCGACCATCTTCTTCATGGGCATCCATGTGGTGATGGGCCAGATCCTCAACGCCCGCGGCCGGTTCGGCGCGATGATGTGGACGCCGGTCCTCAACAACATCGTGGTGATCTTCACCTTCTCCGCGTACCTCTGGGTGTTCGGCAAGGCCGGCACCACCCAGGTCACCCCGGAGACGATCTCCCCCGAGGGCGTCCGGCTGCTCGGCATCGGCACCCTGGTCGGCCTCGCCGTCCAGGCGCTGGCGATGATCCCGTACCTGCGGGCGGCCGGCTTCCACTACCGGCCGCGGTTCGACTGGCGCGGCCACGGCCTGGGCAAGGCCGCCCGCCTCGCCAAGTGGACCTTCTTCTTCGTCCTGGCCAACCAGGCCGGCTACCTGGTCATCACCCAGCTCGCCACCTCCGCCGGCAAGGCCGCCGAGGCCGGCAACCACACCGGTGTCGGACTCGTCGCGTTCTCCAACGCCCTGCTGATCTGGCAGCTGCCGCAGGCCGTGATCGTCGTCTCGATCATGAGCGCGGTGCTCCCCAGGCTCTCCCGGGCCGCCGCCGACGAGGACGCCGGCGCGGTGCGCGACGACCTCTCGTACGGGCTGCGCAGCACCGCGGTGGCGGTCGTCCCGGCCGCGTTCCTGTTCCTCTCGCTCGGCCCGGCGATCGGCCGCGCGATCTACGCGGTGGGCGGCAACGAGAGCGACCTGGACAGCGCCACCAACGTCGGGCTGATGCTCTCCGCCTTCGCGCTGGGCCTGCTCCCGTACTCGGCGCAGTACGTGATGCTGCGCGGGTTCTACGCCTACGAGGACACCCGGACGCCGTTCTCCAACACCGTCTGGGTGGCGGCCTGCCAGGCCGCGTTCTCGCTGGCCTGCTGGGCCCTCCTGCCCTCCGAGTGGGTCGTGACCGGCATGGCGTTCGGGTACGGTCTCGCCTACGCCGTCGGAGTGACGGTGGCGGTGCCCAAGCTGAAGAAGAAGATCGGCGGCCTGGACACCAAGCGGATCGGCAAGACCTACACTCGCCTGATCACCGCCTCGGTCCCGGCCGCGCTGGTCGGTGTGGGCGTCAGCCTGGCGGTCCAGCAGGTGCTCGGTGGCTGGCTGGGCAGCGTGCTCACCATCGTCGTGGCCGGCGGCCTCCAGCTCGCCGTCTTCGTGCTGATCGCGAAGAAGCTGCGGATCGAGGAGCTGAACGCCATGCTGGGCATGGTCCGCGGCCGACTGGGCCGCTGACCCGCTCTGCCAACCGGTCCCTCCGGTCGACGCCCTGACCGGACGTCAACCGGGCGGCCGGGATTCTCCGCCCCGACGGGGCGGGTGCTGGGCCGCCGTCGGCGTCCGGGATCGCCCGGGCCCGAGCCGGCGGCCCAGTGTCGGATCTGCACCACATCTCTCCACCGGCACGCAACCGCGAAGGCCTTTCAGCGGTCGTACCCGGTGAAGAAGAGTGGGCACAATTGTCCTGGAGCACCGGGCCTCGGCCCGAGCGCTCCAGCGACTCTCTCAGGCCGGGGCGACACAAGGGGAGGCAGGACCACGGTGGCTGATGGCACCAAGGCGGTCGTCGACACGTCAGCAGCTGACGGGGCGGCGGACGAGGCCGCACTGGCCGCGGCGATCGACGAGCTCGCCGGCGAGACGGCCCCGTCCACCACGTCCGGTGAGGACGCCGCCGACGACACCGGCGCAGCCGACACCGGCGCCGTCGACACGGACGACGCCGACCCGGACGACGCCGACCCGGGCCCGTCGAAGGCCGCTCCCGCCGGCGGCGAGGAGACCTCGGAGATCACCGCGCCGCTGTCCGCCGACGAGATCCGCGCCGAGCTCGCCGCCGGCGCCGCCAAGCGCAAGCCGGACCCCGGCCCCGCGGCCCGCCCCTCCGGACGGCCCCCGCAGGACCCGCAGCCCACCCACGACCCCCGCGACACCGCCACCCTGCCGCGCACCCTGCCCGCCCCGCTGCGACACAGCGGCGACAAGATCGGCCACCGGTACCGGCTGGAGGAGTGCATCTCCCACACCGAGACCTTCAGCAGCTGGCGGGCGGTCGACGAGAAGCTGCGCCGGGCCGTCGGCGTCCACCTGATGGCCTCCGGCCACCAGCGGGCCCGGGCCGTGCTGGCCGCCGCCAAGTCCGCCGCGCTGCTCGGCGACCCGCGGTTCGTCCAGGTCCTGGACGCCGTCCAGGAGGGCGAGCTGGTCTACGTGGTGCGGGAGTGGCTGCCGCACGCCTCCGACCTCGCCAAGCTGCTGGCCACCGGCCCGATGGAGCCGCACGAGGCGTACCAGATGGTCCGCCAGGTCACCGACGCGGTCGCCGCCGCCCACCGGCGCGGCCAGGCCCATCTGCGGCTCACCCCGCGCTGCGTGCTGCGCACCGACAGCGGGCAGTACCGGATCAACGGCATCGCCGTCGACGCCGCCCTGCGCGGCCTGCCCGCCGAGGGCGCCGACGAGGACGCCGAGCGCACCGACACCCGCGCCATCGGCGCCCTGCTGTTCGCCGCGCTCACGCACCGCTGGCCGTTCCCGGAGGACCGCTACGACCTCAAGGGCCTGCCGAAGAACCTCTGCGACGTCCCGCCGGACCAGGTCCGGGCCGGCGTCCACAAGGGCCTGTCCGAGCTGGCCGCGCGCGCCCTGTTCGACCAGCCGCCGCACCACGCCGAGCCGATCTCCACCCCCGAGCAGCTGGCCAAGGCGATCGCGCTGATGCCGCGCATCCGCCAGCCCGAGCCGGAGCTGCCGGTCTTCGCCCCACCGCCCCGGCACACCACCCACGCGCTGCCCACCGCGCCCAACCCGACCCGGGTGGTGGCCGCCCCGGGCGCCGGGCCGATGCCCGCCGCGGCCCGCCCGGCCCCGGTCCGGCGCACCCGCCGACGGCTGCGCCGGGTGATCAAGGTGACCGCCTGGACGGTCGCCCTCGGCGCGATCGGCGTCGCCTCCTGGCAGCTGGTGGACACCCTGCGCCACCCGGGGACCTCGGTGTCCGCCGCCGGGCCCTCGCCCTCCGCGACGTCGCCGACCGCGTACGCCGCCGCCCGCACCCCGGTGCCGATCCCGGTCAAGAACGCCCAGGCGTACAGCCCGGCGGGCGATTCCGCCGGGGGCAAGTACACGGTCGGCAAGGCCATCGACGGAGACCCGGCCACGACCTGGATCACCTCCTGGTACAACGACCAGCTCGGCCCCAAGCCCGCCCTCAGGGAGGGCATCGGCCTGCTGCTCGACCTCGGCTCGGCGCAGGCCGTCAGCTCGGTGAACGTGCAGTTCGTCGGCTCCACCACCGCGGAGCTGCGGATCCCGGGCCCGCAGGCCGCCGGCGACCCGGCCAAGGCACAGCCGGGCGACTTCACCGTGGCCGGCACCAAGCAGAGCGGCACCACGCTCGACTACGCCCTGGAGAGCCCGGTCACCACGCGGTACCTCTTGCTCTGGATGACCAGCCTGCCGAAGGATACGGACGGAACGTTCCGCGGCTACGTCGCCGAGGTCAAGGTCTCCGGCTGACCGGAGGCTCGGGCGGCCCCGTCGCGGGGCGGGGCCGGACGGGGCGGGGCCGGACGGGGCGGGGCTGGACGGGTCGGGGCTGTAAGGGTCGGGGCTGGACGGGCCGGGACGAACGGGCAAGGGGTGGCAGTGGCGGACGGCACGGACCGGCCGGACGACGACGCGGCGCTGCTCGCCCGGCACGTCGCCGGCGACCGGGACGCCTTCGGCCTGCTGGTCGACCGCCACCGCGACCGGCTCTGGGCGGTCGCCCTGCGCACCCTCGGCGACCGCGAGGAGGCCGCCGACGCCCTCCAGGACGCCCTGGTCTCCGCCTTCCGGGCCGCCCACACCTTCCAGGGCCGCTCGGCGGTCACCACCTGGCTGCACCGGATCGTCGTCAACGCCTGCCTGGACCGCGCCCGGCGCACCGCCTCCCGCCGCACCAAGCCGCTCGACGACGACCCGCGGCGCCTCGACGCGCTGGTCGGCACCGCCGAACCGGCGGACTCCCCGGTGGTCCGCGCCGAGCTGCACCGGGAACTGGCGGCGGCGCTCGACGAGCTGGCGCCCGAGCAGCGGGCGGCGCTGGTCCTGGTCGACATGCAGGGCTACCCCGTGGCCGAGGCGGCCGAGCTGCTGGGCGTGCCGGTCGGGACGGTGAAGAGCCGCTGCGCCCGCGGCCGGGCCCGCCTGCTGCCCCTGGTCCGGCATCTGCGCGAGGGCGGCGCCGCCGATGTTTCACGTGAAACAGGACCACCCGGGCCGGCGGCACCGGACGGGGCGGGGCGGGCGCCGAACGCTCGGACCGGCCGCGTGGCACCCCCGGGGAACCCACCCGGGCCCAGGACCGTCACAGGGACAGGCCCGGACACCGGCCGACCGATTCTGGAAGGAGACGCGAGCACGCGATGACGGCCCCCCTCTCCTCCCCCGGCCCCCTCGAAGCGCACCCCTCGGTCGACGAGCTGGCCGACCTCGCCGAAGAACTGGTCGAGCCCGACGCCGCCCGGGCGCTGCGGCGGCACCTGGACGGCTGCGCCGACTGCCGTGACACCGCCGAGGCGCTCGCCGAGCTCGGCACGCTGCTCGGCGAGGTACCGGCCCCGGCCATGCCCGCCGACGTCGCCGCACGGCTGGACGCGGCCCTGGCGGCCGCCGCGGCCGAAACCGACGCGGCCGGCACGGCCGACGCGGCCACCCGCGTCAGGTCCGCCGCCGAGGCCCCGGACGCCCCCCACACGGCCGCCGCACCTCCCGGCCGGACCCAGGGCCCGGCCACCGCGGCACACCCCGCCACAGCCCCCGTCGCACCGCCCGCACGACGCACCACGGCCACCTCCCCGGCCGGGCCGGGCCGCCCCCGCCCGCGCCGCCGGCGGGCCGGCCTCCTGCTCGGCGCCGCGACCGCGCTGCTCGCGGTCGGCCTCGGCGGCGCGCTGCTGCTGCGGCCCGCCGAGCCACGGGGGGCGGACGCCTCCGCCGTACGGGCCGGTGCCGCGGTCGCCACCGGAGCCGCCTCGGGCAGCGCCACCGGGCCTGCCGAGCCGAAGCTCTCGACCGGCGGCACCGTCTATCAGGACGAGCTGCTCGCCGCTCAGGTCCAGCAGCTGCTCGCCCGCACCGGCGCGACCACCGACGGCCCCGCCAAGCCCTTCTCACCGTCCGCCGCGCCACCCGCCGCCGGCGAGCAGGGGCTCACCGGCGGCGGCGGTACCCCGGCCTGCCCGGCGCCCGCCACCGGCCCGCTGCTGGCCACCGGCCACGGCAGCTACGCCGGCGCCCCGGCCGAGCTGCTGGTGTACGGGGTGCCGGACCGACCCGAGCGGCTCGACGTCTACCTGCGCGCGCCGGACTGCGGACCGGTCCTGCTCCACCGCACCGTCCCGGCCCACTGACCGGCGACCCGCCGCAGCCCGACCCGCCGCCACCCGACCCGCCGCAGCCTGCGACACCGGTGCCCGGTCCGGTGGAAACCGATCCGGCGGGATCCGGTCCGAGCGGTACGGACCCGTGGCACCGAGGGGCCCGCCGCGCCCGTGCCGTTCCCGTGCGATCCACGCCGGGTGCGGCCAGGCGCTCCCACACTGCGAGCGCCTGGTGCCGATCGGCCTGGGAATGCGAGAGACTGGTCAGTCGTTGTCCCGGGCGGCGGAGCAGGACCGCCCTCCCCGCCCTAGCGCGGGTCGCGATGCGAACCAGGAGATGCAGTGAGCGATGTCCGTAACGTGATCATCATCGGTTCCGGCCCGGCCGGCTACACGGCCGCGCTCTACACCGCCCGTGCCGCCCTCAAGCCGCTCGTCTTCGAGGGCGCCGTCACCGCCGGTGGCGCGCTGATGAACACCACCGAGGTCGAGAACTTCCCCGGCTTCCGCGACGGCATCATGGGCCCCGAGCTGATGGACAACATGCGGGCGCAGGCCGAGCGGTTCGGCGCCGAGCTGATTCCGGACGACATCGTCGCCGTCGACCTCACCGGCGACATCAAGACCGTGACCGACTCCGAGGGCAACGTCCACCGGGCACGCACGGTGATCGTCACCACCGGCTCGCAGCACCGCAAGCTGAACCTCCCGAACGAGGACAAGCTCTCCGGGCGCGGCGTCTCGTGGTGCGCCACCTGCGACGGCTTCTTCTTCCGCGACCAGGACATCGCGGTCGTCGGCGGCGGTGACACCGCCCTGGAGGAGGCCACCTTCCTCTCGCGCTTCGCCCGCAGCGTCACGATCATCCACCGCCGGGACTCCCTGCGCGCCTCCAAGGCGATGCAGGAGCGCGCGTTCGCCGACGAGAAGATCCGCTTCGAGTGGGACAGCGCCGTCGAGGCGATCCACGGCGACCCGAAGCTGAGCGGCGTCACCCTGCGGGACACCACCACCGGCGAGACCCGCGAGCTGCCCGTCACCGGTCTGTTCATCGCCATCGGCCACGACCCGCGCACCGAGCTCTTCAAGGGCCAGCTGGAGCTGGACGCCGAGGGCTACCTGAAGGTCGAGGCCCCCTCGACCCGGACCAACATCCCGGGCGTCTTCGGCGCCGGCGACGTCGTCGACCACACCTACCGCCAGGCCATCACCGCCTCCGGCACCGGCTGCTCCGCCGCGCTGGACGCCGAGCGCTACCTGGCCTCGCTGGCCGACCTGGAGACCCAGGCCGCCACCGTGGCGGTCTGACCCGCCACACCCACCGATCCTCGGCGGGGGTGTTCCACGTGGAACACACCCGCCCCGGCCGGGCAGAAACAGAACGGGCCCGCCCGCTGTTCTCCTGGTAGCACCCCCTCCGTTCCACCCCTAGGAGTTCCCGTGGCCGGCGCCACCACCACCGTCACCGATGCGACGTTCAAGGCTGACGTCCTGGACAGCGACAAGCCCGTCCTGGTCGACTTCTGGGCCACCTGGTGCGGCCCGTGCCGCCAGGTCGCCCCGATCCTGGACGAGATCGCGGCCGAGCACTCCGACAAGCTGACCATCGCCAAGCTCGACGTCGATGCCAACCAGCAGACCGCTGCCCAGTACAACGTCATCTCGATCCCGACGCTGATCGTCTACAAGGGCGGCGAGCCGGTGAAGTCGATCACCGGTGCCCGTCCGAAGGCCGCGCTGCTGCGCGAGCTGGCCGACTTCATCTAGGCCCCGGCCCGATCCGCCGACGGCGGCGCTCCCCCACCGGGGAGCGCCGCCGTCGTCGTTGGTGGCTGCCCGTCGCGGCCGTTCCGGACCGGGCCGGCCGGCTCAGAACGGCCGCAGCGCCGGTTCCTTCCGGGCTCCGCCCAGCAGCCGCTCCAGCGCGCCCTCCACGTCGCCGCGCCAGGAGAGCGTGGTCCGGGCCTCCAGCCGCAGCCGCGGATAGCGGTGGTGCGGCCGGACCGTCTTGAAGCCGACCGCCAGCAGGTGATCCGCCGGGAGGACACAGCTCGTCGGCTGCCGGCCGACCGCGCCGAACGCCTCGATCGCCCGCACTCCGCGCCCCACCAGGTCCTTGGCCACGGTCTGCACCAGCACCCGGCCGATCCCCTGCCGCTGGTAGCCCGGGAGCACCCGGCTGACCATCAGCTGGACGGCGTCCGGCGAGACCGGACTGGTCGGGAACGACTGCGACCGCGGCACGTACGCCGGCGGGGCGTAGAGCACGAAGCCGGCGGGGTTGTCGTCCACGTAGACGATCCGGCCGCAGGAGCCCCACTCCAGCAGCACGGCGGAGATCCACCCCTCCTTCTCCAGCTCCGGCTTCCCGGACTCGACCGCCGCCCGGCCGGTGACCGGGTCCAGCTCCCAGAACACACAGGAGCGGCAGGTCGTCGGCAGGTCGTCGAGGTTGTCCAGCGTCAGCGGAACGATCCGGCGTCCCATGCCCCGCACCTCCCTCGTCCACTCCACAGTCGAGCATTCCCCCCGAACGCCGATGGGTGCATGTTTCACGTGAAACACCCGCTCACGTGGAACATGCACCCGTCGAGATCCGTCCTCGGCCCCGGCTCAGCCCTGCGACAGCCGCAGCCCGTCCTCGCCCGGCGCCAGACTGTCCAGGATCCGGTTGAGGTCCTCCACCGAGCCGAACTCCAGGACGACCTTGCCCTTGCCCAACTTGCCGCCGCGCTGCGAGACCTCGACCTTGACCCGGGTGTCGAAGCGGTCCGACAACCGGCTGGCCAGATCGTTGAAGGCCGGCGAGAGCAGCTTGCCCGCCTTCGGCCCGGTCGCACGCTTGGGCCTCGACTCCTCGCCGCTCAGCAGCGTGACGAGCTCCTCGATGTTGCGCACCGTGAGCCCCTCCGCGATGATCCGCCGGGCCAGCTCCTCCTGCTGCTCGGCATCCGCCACTCCGAGCAGGGCCCGCGCGTGGCCGGCCGTCACCGTGCCGGCCGCCACCCTGCGCTGGACGCCCGGCGAGAGCTTCAGCAGCCGCAGGGTGTTGGAGACGTGCGAACGCGAGCGGCCGATCCGGTCCGCCAGCTCGTCATGGGTGCAGGAGAAGTCCCGCAGCAACTGGTCGTAGGCGGCCGCCTCCTCCAGCGCGTTGAGCTCGGCCCGGTGCAGGTTCTCCAGCAGGGCGTCGAGCAGCAGCTTGTCGTCCTCGGTGGCCCGGATGATCGCCGGGATCTGCTCCAGCCCCGCCTCCCGGGAGGCCCGCCAGCGCCGCTCGCCCATGATGAGCTCGTAGCGCTCGGGCCCCACCTGGCGCACCACGACCGGCTGGAGCAGGCCCACCTCCTTGATCGAGGCGACCAGCTCGGCCAGCTTGTCCTCGTCGAAGACCTCACGCGGCTGACGCGGGTTCGGCGTGATCGAGTCCAGCGGCAGCTCAGCGAAGCGGGCCCCGTCCACCTGGGCGAGGGCCGGTCCGGCCGGATCCCGCACCGCCAGCTCGCGCAGGCTCTCGGCGGCGGCCTTCGCCGCAACCGTGCCGCGACCGGTCGGCAGCACCGGCACCGCGACCGGCGACACCGTTCCGGTGGACACCACCGAGGCCGGCGCGGACGGGGCCGCCACGGACTGTACCGCTGCCCCGCCGGCCGCCGGCGTGGCAGCCGGGATCAGCGCCCCGAGTCCTCGTCCCAGACCCCTGCGACCACTCACCGATTGCCCTCCGTCGTACCGTGCTGTGCCGTCGGGGCGTTCTGCCCCGGCTCGCTGCCCTGCTGCTGACCGGCGCGCTGCTGACCGACCACCGGGCCGCCGATGCCCGGCGCCCGCATCGCCAGCTCCCGGGCGGCCTCCAGGTAGGAGAGCGCACCCGTCGAGCCCGGGTCGTAGGTGAGCACCGTCTGACCGTAGCTGGGCGCCTCCGAGATCCGGACCGAGCGGGGGATCGCGGTCTGCAGCACCTCCTGCTGGAAGTGCGTCCGGACCTCCTCCGCCACCTGGGCGGCCAGCCTGGTCCGGGCGTCGTACATGGTGAGCAGGATGGTGGAGACGTGCAGCGTGGGATTGAGGTGCGCACGGACCAGCTCGACGTTGCGCAGCAGCTGGCCGAGGCCCTCCAACGCGTAGTACTCGCACTGGATCGGGATCAGCACCTCCGCCCCGGCGACCAGGGCGTTGACGGTCAACAGGCCGAGCGAGGGCGGGCAGTCGATCAGGATGTAGTCCAGCGGCTGCTCGTAGGCGGCGATGGCGCGCTGCAGCCGGCTCTCGCGGGCGACCAGCGAGACCAGTTCGATCTCCGCACCGGCCAGATCGATGGTGGCGGGGACGCAGAAGAGCCCCTCGACGTCCACCACCGGCTGCACCACGTCGGCCAGCGGCTTGCCCTCCACCAGGACGTCGTAGATCGACGGCACCTCGGCGTGGTGGTCGATCCCGAGCGCCGTGGAGGCGTTGCCCTGCGGGTCGAGGTCCACCACCAGCACGCGCAGTCCGTGCATGGCGAGCGAGGCGGCCATGTTGACGGTGCTGGTGGTCTTGCCCACCCCGCCCTTCTGGTTGGCGACCACGATCACCCGGGTGGCGGCGGGCCGGGGAAGTCCCTCGCCCGCTCGGCCGATCGCCTGTACCGCGGCCTGGGCGGCACGCGCGATGGGCGTGTCATCGATCTGGTCGATGGTCTCCGAGTCCTGCATGGGGGTCAGTGTTTCACGTGAAACCGGAGCGGCAACAGTCGCCGCCCGGAAGAGACCAAGCCCGCGGCGCAGCCGCAGGTCGAGACTGTCGGAAAGCAGGGCGCGACGTTTCACGTGAAACACCATGCCCGCAATGTCGGAATTCTGACGGTGCGACACTCCGGTGGCCCGGAGTCACCCCGACGGCCGCACACCCGTCACCCGGGTGTCACGGAGGCGGTCGCCACCGCCCCGCCCGACTGCCGCACCGCCCTGCGGACGCCCCCGGCCGACCCTTCGGCCGCCCCCCGTCGGACCCCGTCGACCCCCGGCCCACCCCCGGCCGACCGCCACGCCGCCCGGTCGCCGCCGCCGACGCGGAGCCGGAACGACGAAGCGGGCGGGCGGTCCCCGAGGACCACCCGCCCGCTTCGGGCCCCACTGCGCTCAGCGGCTGCGGCGCCGTCCGCCCCGGCCGCGCTCGCCGGTGCGCGCGGCGGCTCCGGCGGCGCGCCCGGCCCGGGCCGCCCTGGCCCGCCGGGTCGCCGCCTTCACTCCGCCGGGGCTCTCCCCCGCCTTGACCTGGATCACCCGGGTCGAGGTCTCCAGGGTGCCCTCGCCCACCGAGATGACCGTCCACTCGACCGCGCCCAGCTTGGCCAGCCCGGCCCGCGAATCGGCCAGCTCCTGCTCGGCGCTGTCGCCCTTGAGCGCCAGCATCTGGCCGTGCGGGCGCAGCAGCGGCATGCCCCAGCCGGCCAGCCGGTCCAGCGGCGCCACCGCCCGCGCCGTCACCACGTCCACCGCGAGCTTGCCGACCATCTCCTCGGCGCGGCCGCGCAGCACCGTGACGTTCTCCAGACCCAGCTCGCGGACCACCTCCTCCAGGAAGGTGGTCCGGCGCAGCAGCGGCTCCAGCAGCGTCACCGACACGTCCGGGCGCGCCAGCGCGACCGGGATGCCGGGCAGCCCGGCGCCGGAGCCGACGTCGCACAGGGTCGACCCGGGCGGCAGCAGCTCGGCGAGCACCGCGCAGTTCAGCACATGGCGGTCCCAGAGCCGGGGCACCTCACGGGGGCCGATCAGCCCGCGCTGGACGCCCGCGGTGGCCAGCAGCTCGGTGTAGCGCACCGCCGCCTCGTAGCGGTCGCCGAAGACCTCCCGGGCGACGGCCGGGGCTTCGGCCGGCCCCTCGGCCGTCACGCCTTCGACGCCCGGGCCCTCAGCGGCCGAACTACCGGCACCCGCCGCCGGCTCATCGGCAGCCGCGCTCTCCGTGTCCATCTCGACCTCTCCGCTCCCCGGATCCACCGACCCGCTCTCCGCACTGTTTCACGTGAAACACATCTCGCCGGACATCCGTCCCGCGAAGGGACGACGACCCCGCCCGCACGAGGCGGACGGGGTCGAGTCCTCTGAAGGTCACCGGTCGCCGAAACGGCCGGTCATCGACTTCCCCGGGCTCAGGCCGGCAGCACGACCACGCACCGCTGGGGCTCCTCGCCCTCCGACTCGCTGCGCAGACCGGCCGCGGCGACGGCGTCGTGCACGACCTTGCGCTCGAAGGGCGTCATCGCCCGCAGCTTGACCTGCTCCCCCGAGCTCTTGGCCTGCTCCGCGGCCTGGGCCCCGAGCTCGGCCAGCTCGGTGCGCTTGCGGGCGCGGAAGCCCGCAATGTCCAGCATGAGGCGGCTGCGCTCGCCGGTCTCCCGGTGGACAGCCAACCGGGTCAGCTCCTGCAGGGCCTCCAGCACCTCACCGTCCTGGCCGACCAGGCGCTGGAGCGAACGGTCGTCGCCGTCGCCGACGATGGACACCAGGGCGCGGTCACCCTCGACGTCCATGTCGATGTCCCCGTCGAGGTCGGCGATGTCGAGCAGACCCTCCAGGTAGTCCGCCGCGATGTCGCCCTCCTGCTCCAGACGGGAGATGAGGCTCTCGTCGGCGCTGGAAGCGGCCTCGACCTCGACGGCGGAGGTGGTGCCTTCCGTCACTGATGGACTCCTTCGGGGATGGGCCCGAGTGGTGGGCCGGGAACGAGGTTCAGGGGGCCGCTGGGACGGTCCGGGGCCGATCGGGTCAGGACTTCTTCCTCGGCCGCTGGCCGCCCTGCCCACCGCGCTTCGGCTGCTGCCGGGTGCCCTGCTGCCGGGCCGGGCCGGACTTGGCCCCGGCGGGCCCGGTCGCGGTCGGCTTGGCGCTGCCGGACTCGGCCGGAACGGCGGCCTCGGGCTCCTCGGCCGGGGCCGGGGCGTCCTTGGTCAGGCTGGCCGCCGGGGCACCGCCGGTGTGCTGGCGCTGCGACTTGGTCTGCTTACGCGGCTGCTGGCGACGCACCTGCACCGCGTCCTCGACGACGGCGGCGGCGGACGTGGCCGTCTTCTTCGGGGGCAGGATGCCCCACAGGGCGCCCTTGATCTCCGAGCCGTCCGGGTTGATGCGGCCGGCCTTCTTCAGACGGACCTGGCGCTCGTCCCACGCCTTGCTGCCGGGCGTCGGGTTGTTCCGGATGACGATCAGCTGCTGGCCCATCGACCAGATGTTGGTGGTCAGCCAGTAGACCAGCACACCGACGGGGAAGTTGATGCCCATCACGGCGAACATGATCGGGAAGACGTACATCAGCATCTTCTGCTGCTGCATGAACGGCGTCTTGACCGTGAGGTCCACGTTCTTGGTCATCAGCTGGCGCTGCGTGATGAACTGCGACAGCGACATCAGGATGATCATGATGGCGACGACGATCTTGACGCTGACATCACTGCTGCCGACGAAGGTCGCCGACAGCGGGGCGCCGAAGATGTGCGCCTGCTGGGCGCTGTCGAGCAGGGTGCCGTCGATGACGCCGATCGGCTTGCCGTCGGCCACCTTGGCGAGCACGCCGTAGAGGGCGGTGAAGAACGGCGCCTGGACGAGGATGGGAAGGCAGCTGGAGAACGGGTTGGTACCCGCATCCTTGTACAGCTTCATCATCTCTTCGGACTGGCGCTGCTTGTCGTTCTTGTAGCGCTCCTGGATGGCCTTCATCTTCGGCTGGATCGCCTGCATGGCCCGGGTCGCCTTGATCTGCTTCACGAAGAGCGGGATCAGGCAGATCCGGATGACGACCACCATCGAGGCGATGGCCAGACCCCAGGCCCAACCACCGTTCGGATCGAAGACGTGGCTGTACAGCGAGTGGAACTGGACGATGATCCAGGACACCGCTGTGTACAGGGGGTTCAGGAAGGAGAAGGTCACCGGTCAGGCTCCTTGGACATTGGGATCGGCCCCACGGGACCAATGGTCGCCGGGCCCTCTGGGTCCGGACCGGCGGGGGGCGTGGTCACCGGCGGTTCGGCGGCGGACCCGCGGCTCAGCAGGTCGCGCAGCCGGCGGTGCCACACCGGGTGCTTACGCGGCGGAACATGATCGACCCCGCCGGGCGTCCACGGATTGCAGCGCAGGATGCGCCACACGGTCAGGCCGCCGCCCTTGACCGCCCCGTGCACCTTGACGGCCTCGAAGCCGTAGTGCGAGCAGGAGGGGTAATAGCGGCAGACCGGACCGAGCAGTGGGCTGATGGTCCACTGGTAGACCCTGATCAGACCCATCAGCAGGTACTTCATCGACCTGCTCCCGTCGGCGCCGTGGCGGCGGGCTCCGCCTTCAGCAGCCGCTTGAGCGCCGCGTCCAGGTCGCGTTCGAGGTCCTGGGACGAGGCGGACGCGGCCTGGGGCAGCGCACGCACCACTATCAGGCTACCGGCGGGCAGCCTGGACAGACGATCACGGACAAGATGGCGCAGACGGCGCTTGACCAGGTTACGGACGACCGCCGGACCGACGGCCTTGCTCACGACGAAACCCGCACGCGCCGAAGGAGTCCCCTCGGCGACGTGCGGGCGGGAGTCGCTGGTCCGGTCGGCCTGCCCCACCGGGTCGCCGTCTCTGCTGAGATGGACGACCAGTAGGGGCCGGCCGGCCCGGCGACCGCGTTTCACCGCGGTCGCGAAGTCCTGGCGCCGCCGCAGCCGATTCTCGGAGGGCAGCACAACAGACTCTGGCGCGGATCAGGCGGAGATGGCGCTGCGGCCCTTGCCACGGCGGGCGGCCAGGATGGCACGGCCGGCGCGGGTACGCATACGCAGCCGGAAGCCGTGGGTCTTCGCGCGGCGACGGTTGTTCGGCTGGAAGGTGCGCTTGCTCACTCGGGGGCTCCTGAGGTGAATCGTAGGATGACGGGTGGTCGCTTGGCCGTCACCGTGCGTCCGCGTGATCTCCCCTGATACGGAAATCCGACCCGTCCTCCCAGTTCGGCTGGGGTTCAGGGCAATCCACGGCGCCCGTGCTGCGCGCCTTATGGAGCGGGTGGACCCGCGGACATGCGGCAGCGGCCATCGACAACTCGACCTGGTTACGGTACGCGGGACGGGGCACGAGGGTCAAACCAGCCGTCCGCGCCGGACGGTCCGGACCGGGTCGGGGGCCTCCGTCGCCCACAGCCTGTGGACAACGACTTGATCCGGCTCTGTTCGCTGACTACCGTTGCAGGACTTGTCTGGTTTTGTTCTTCGTCAACGGACACAGATCCACAGTCTCTTGATCCACCACCCCTGCTGGAGCCGCGGGGAACCGAGAAAGCGTGCACCAGTGGCTGATGTCAACAGCGACCTCGTCCCGGTCTGGGCGAGGGTCGTCGAGCGGCTGGTCAGCGACCCGGACGTCGGGGAGATGGACAAGCAGTGGGTGCAGCGCACCCAGCCGATGTGGATGATGCACGACACCGCCCTGCTGGCGACCCCCAACGAGCGGGCCAAGCAGGTGCTGGAGGGGCGGTTGCTGCCCCAGCTGACCGAGGCCCTCAGTCGCGAACTCAGCCGCCCGGTGCGGATCGCGGTGATGGTCGACGCCAACGCCGTCCCCACCGCCCTCGGGCCGGCCCAGGACGATTCGCCGGCCGCCGAGCCGTACCAGCGCGGCGAGGCCGGCGACTACGGGCACCAGGGCTACGAGCGCCCCTACGAGTCCGAGTACGAGCACGACCAGTACGAGGGCGGCGGCTACCAGGAGCACCCGGCCCCGCCGTACGGCACGGGCCGGCCGGGCGGCTACGGCGCGCCGCCGCAGAACCCGTCCTGGGAGAGCCACCAGGGCTACCCCGACCACGGCCACGGCGCCGGCTACCCCGAGCAGGAGCCGCCCGCCCAGCGCCCGGCTCCCCGGCAGCTGCCCGGCCCCTCGGCGACCACCCAGGGCGACCTCTTCGGCGGCGCCTACGGCCCCGGTCCCGGCGAGCACCCGCGGACCGCGGCCGGCCGGCGCGGCCCCGGCGGCCGCCCGGCCCCCGGCCGACCCGCGGAGAAGCCCGGCCCCGAGCGCGCCACCGACCGCCAGGCCGTCCCCGGCGTGCCGGCCCCGCCCGGCGCTCCCCCGGCCGGCGGCTCCCGCAAGGACGAGCCCGCGGCCCGGCTGAACCCCAAGTACCTCTTCGACACCTTCGTCATCGGCGCGAGCAACCGTTTCGCGCACGCGGCGGCGGTGGCCGTCGCCGAGGCGCCGGCCAAGGCGTACAACCCGCTCTTCATCTACGGCGAGTCCGGGCTGGGCAAGACCCACCTGCTGCACGCCATCGGGCACTACTCGCGCAGCCTCTTCCCGGGGACCCGGGTGCGCTACGTGTCCTCGGAGGAGTTCACCAACGAGTTCATCAACTCGATCCGGGACGGCAAGGCGGACGCGTTCCGCAAGCGGTACCGGGACATGGACATCCTGCTCGTGGACGATGTGCAGTTCCTGGCGAGCAAGGAGTCCACGCAGGAGGAGTTCTTCCACACCTTCAACACCCTGCACAACGCGAACAAGCAGATCGTCCTCTCGTCCGACCGGCCGCCCAAGCAGCTGATCACGCTGGAGGACCGGCTGCGCAACCGCTTCGAGTGGGGGCTGATCACCGATGTCACCCCGCCGGAGCTGGAGACCAGGATCGCGATCCTGCGCAAGAAGGCGATCCAGGAGCAACTGAACGCTCCGGCCGACGTGTTGGAGTTCATCGCGTCCCGGATCACCCGCAACATCCGGGAGTTGGAGGGCGCCCTGATCCGGGTCACCGCCTTCGCGAACCTCAACCGGGCGCCGGTGGACCTGGAGTTGGCCGGCATCGTCCTCAAGGACCTGATCCCCGGCGGGGACGAGGACGCCGGCCCCGAGATCACCGCGCAGGTCATCATGCAGCAGACCGCGGCCTACTTCGGGCTGGGTGTGGACGACCTCTGCGGCTCCTCCCGCAGCCGGGTGCTGGTGACGGCGCGCCAGATCGCCATGTACCTCTGCCGGGAGCTGACCGACCTCTCGCTGCCGAAGATCGGCGCACAGTTCGGCGGGCGCGACCACACCACGGTGATGCACGCCGACCGCAAGATCCGGTCGCTGATGGCCGAGCGGCGCTCGATCTACAACCAGGTCACCGAACTGACCAACCGCATCAAGAGCTAGCCGGCCGGCCCGAGGGCCGCCACACACCCCCTGCGAGGGCGTCAGGAGCGATCCTGACGCCCTTTCGGCATATCCACAGGTGTGTACCGCCGGTCGGCTGGGCAGGAATGCCCCGACGGACGCTCAGCCCGCCCGCCGCCCGCGCCGAACATCCGACCGATGGTTCGAACACCCCGGGCGCGCAGGGCCGTTGTCCACAGGCGGGGCCGGTTCTCCACCGTCCACAGGCCCGGAGCCTGCGAGTTATCCAGAATTCCTCCACAGGCCGCGCGCCGCTACGCTCTTCCGCGCAGGTCAGGTGCCTGTGGACTTGTGCACAACAGTTATCCACAGGGTGTGGACAACTGGCGGGCCATCAGGGGGCCATTCGGGTTGTCCACCGGTTGTCCCCAGGGAAGCGGTGGTTATCCCCAGGTTGTCCACAGTGGCGTCCACAGTTCGACAACCGTGGGCCCGCGTTCATGCCCTGGTGTGAAAGGCGTCACGAAATGTTGACCGGCGCCCGTGGATAACCGGGCCCGGATCTGGGGACAGCGCTGGGGATAACCTGTGGATACCCAATGTGCCCTGTGGGTAACGCTCCGCTGTCCACAGCGGGCCCCGTTCGTCCACAGCCGCCGTCCACACCTCCTGTGGACAAAAAACCGGGCCTGACCTGCGCAAACAGGGTTATCCACGGTTTCCACAGGCCCTACTACTACCACTACACCTATAGACCCATCGAACCGCTTGAAAGCAGGTGGGGCCGAAATCTGTGGACAACCGCTCCCCGACATCTGTTCGGCTTGCTTCCGCCCGTCTGCCCCGTCTGTCGGTGGAGTACGTCAGACTGTCCTCTGGCGACTGGGCGCGGAGTGGCAGAGCTCGGCGGTCGGCCGCACCGACGACCAAGATCAGTAGAACCAGACTTTGCGAGCGGGAGCGCTCGATCCAGGAGGCGGTTACCGGTGAAGTTCCGGGTGGAGCGTGACGTCCTCGCGGAGGCGGTGGCCTGGGCTGCCCGCAGCCTCCCGGCACGGCCGCCGGTGCCGGTGCTGGCCGGCCTGCTGCTGACGGCACAGGAGGGCAGCCTGGCGCTGTCCGGCTTCGACTACGAGGTCTCGGCCCGGGTCGAGCTGGAGGCCGACATCGAGGAGGCCGGCACCGTGCTGGTGTCCGGCCGGCTGCTCAACGACATCTCGCGCAACCTTCCCAACAGGCCGGTGGAGATCTCCACCGACGGCCAGCGGGTCAGCGTGGTCTGCGGTAGCTCCCGGTTCACCCTCCCCACCCTGCCGGTGGACGAGTACCCGGCGCTGCCCCAGATGCCGACCGCCACCGGCACCGTCTCCGGTGACGTGTTCGCCTCGGCGGTCAGCCAGGCCGCGGTGGCCGCCGGCCGGGACGACACCCTGCCGGTGCTCACCGGTGTGCGGGTCGAGATCGAGGGCGACCGGATCACCCTGGCCGCCACCGACCGCTACCGCTTCGCCGTCCGTGAGCTGCTCTGGAAGCCCGAGCAGCCGGACATCTCCGCGGTCGCCCTGGTGCCCGCGAAGACCCTGCAGGACATCGCCAAGTCCCTGGGCAGCGGCGACACCGTCTCGATCGCGCTCTCCTCGGGCGGCGCCGGCGAGGGCCTGATCGGCTTCGAGGGCGCCGGCCGCCGGACCACCACCCGGCTGCTGGAGGGCGAGTTCCCCAAGTTCCGCAGCCTCTTCCCGACGGAGTTCAGCGCCGTCGCCGCGATCCAGACCCAGCCCTTCCTGGAGGCGCTCAAGCGCGTCTCGCTGGTCGCGGAGCGCAACACCCCGGTGCGGCTCAACTTCGAGCAGGGCGTGCTGACGCTGGAGGCCGGTTCGGGCGACGACGCCCAGGCCACCGAGCGGATCGACGCGGACCTGGAGGGCGACGACATCTCGATCGCCTTCAACCCGGGCTACCTGGAGGAGGGCCTCAAGGCCATCGACTCCGCCTACGCCCAGCTGAGCTTCACCACGCCGACCAAGCCGGCGCTGCTCAGCGGCAAGGCCTCGGTGGACACCGAGGCCGACGAGGCCTACCAGTACCTGATCATGCCGGTCCGCCTCTCCGGCTGACCGGTGCCCGGGGCGGCTCCGGCCGCCCCGCCGATGTCGCGCGCGTTACCCACAGGCTGTGCGCACAGCCTGTGGAAGGCCTCCCCCGGTCGGCCCGACCACGGGGAGGCCCTCGCGCTTCAGCGCGTAGGCTCAAGGCAGCGCGGCAACGGCGCCGCAGGCAGGCACGTCACCACAGGTAAGGACTTGGTCATGGAGCTCGGCCTCATCGGTCTCGGCAAGATGGGCGGCAACATGCGCGAGCGGATCCGCCGCGCCGGCCACACCGTCATCGGCTACGACCGCAACCCGGACATCTCCGACGTCGAGAGCCTCCAGGAGCTCGTCACCAAGCTCCAGGGCCCGCGCGTGGTCTGGGTCATGGTCCCGGCCGGGGCCGCCACCCAGGCGACCGTGGACGAGCTCGCCGAGCTGCTCTCCCCGGGCGACGTGGTGGTGGACGGCGGGAACTCCCGCTGGACGGACGACATCAAGCACGCCGAGTCGCTGGCCGCCAAGGGCATCGGCTTCGTGGACTGCGGTGTCTCGGGCGGGGTCTGGGGCCTGGAGAACGGCTATGCGCTGATGTACGGCGGCGTCGCCGAGCACGTCGCCAAGGCCCAGCCGATCTTCGACGCGCTCAAGCCCGAGGGCGACTTCGGCGCGGTGCACGCGGGCGCCGTCGGCGCCGGCCACTTCGCCAAGATGGTCCACAACGGCATCGAGTACGCGATGATGCAGGCCTTCGCCGAGGGCTGGGAGCTGCTGGAGGCGGCCCCGGAGGTCACCGACGTGCGCGAGGTCTTCCGCAGCTGGCAGGAGGGCACGGTCATCCGTTCCTGGCTGCTGGACCTCGCCGTCCGCGCCCTGGACGACGACGAGCACCTGGCCAAGCTCAAGGGCTGGGCCGCCGACTCCGGTGAGGGCCGCTGGACCGTCGAGGCCGCCATCGACCACGCCGTGCCGCTGCCGGCGATCACCGCCTCCCTCTTCGCCCGGTTCGCCTCCCGCCAGGACGACTCGCCGCAGATGAAGATGATCGCGGCGCTGCGCAACCAGTTCGGCGGCCACGCGGTCGAGTCGAAGTAACCCCCGGGAACGACCGGCCTTCCCGGGGCAGCCCCGGGAAGGCCACCGTCACAGAAGGCGAGCGCAGTCCACAGCCATGCACGTCGCGCATCTGTCGCTCGCCGACTTCCGTTCCTACGCCCAGGTCGAGGTACCGCTCGACCCGGGCGTGACGGCGTTCGTCGGGCCCAACGGCCAGGGCAAGACCAACCTGGTCGAGGCCGTCGGCTACGTCGCCACGCTGGGCAGCCACCGGGTGGCCACCGATGCCCCGCTGATCCGGCTCGGCGCCGAGCGGGCGGTGATCCGCACCTCGGTGGTGGCCGGGGCCCGCACCACGCTGGTCGAACTGGAGATCACCCCGGGCAAGGCCAACCGCGCCCGGATCAACCGCTCCGACAACGTCCGGCCGAGGGACGTCCTGGGCCTGCTGCGCACGGTGCTGTTCGCCCCCGAGGACCTCAGTCTGGTCAAGGGCGACCCGGGCGAGCGCCGGCGCTTCCTGGACGAGCTGTTGACCGCCCGCGCCCCCCGGCTGGCCGGTGTGCGGCAGGACTACGAGCGGGTGCTCAAGCAGCGCAACGCCCTGCTGAAGACCGCCGCGATGGCCCGCCGGGCCGGCGGCGGCAAGGGTGCCGACCTCTCCACCCTGGAAGTCTGGGACGGCCATCTGGCGCGCGCCGGAGCCGAGTTGACGGCCTTCCGGATCCAGCTGACGGCTTCCCTGCAGCCGCTGGTGACCGCCGCCTACGGGCAGCTCGCCCCCGGCGGCGGCGAGACCGTGCTGGAGTACCGCAGCTCCTTCGAGGGCGAGCTGCCGACCAGCCGCGAGCAGGCCGAGGAGCAGCTGCTGGAGGCCCTGCGGGCCGCCCGCAAGCAGGAGGTCGAGCGCGGCCTGACGCTGGTCGGGCCGCACCGCGACGAGCTGGGGCTCAGACTCGGACCGCTGCCGGCCAAGGGCTACGCCAGTCACGGGGAGTCCTGGTCGTACGCGCTGGCGCTGCGGCTGGCCTCGTACGAACTGCTGCGCGCCGACGGCGGCGAACCGGTGCTGATCCTCGACGACGTCTTCGCCGAGCTGGACGCCACCCGCCGGGACCGGCTGGCCGAGCTGGTCGCCGGGGGCGAGCAGGTGCTGGTCACCGCGGCGGTCGCGGAGGACGTGCCGAAGGCGCTGGCCGGGGCCCGGTACGCGGTGGCCGACGGCGCGGTGCGCCGGGTCGACGCCTGACCCCGCCGTCCTGCCCTCCTGCCGCCCCGCTGATCCGCTGATCCGCGACACCCCGCCGTATCCCGCCGCCTCCCCGCTCCGCTCCACCCACCGACCTGCCGTGCGACCCGTCCGGCGTGCCCGGCGTGCCGCCGGTCCGGCCCGCTCCCGTACGCTGGACGGCTCACCGGCGCGCAGCCGCGACCGTTGTCCACAGGCTGGGGAAAGGAGATCGCCATGAGCGATCCGACCGGGACGTCCCCTCAGCCGGGCGCCCTTCCGCGCGGAGCCCGGCCCGGCGCCGCCCAGCCCGCCGCCGCCCCGCCGGACGACGCGGCGCCGACCGGCGCCGACCTGGCGCGCTCGGCCCTGCGGGCGGCCCGCGCCCAGGCCCGCCAGCGGGGCGACCAGGTCCGGGAGAAGCGCGAGGCGAAGCGGCACGGCCTGCGCAGCGGGGCCCGCTCGGACGGCCGCGACCCGGTGCCGCTGGGGGCGGCGTTGAACCGGCTGCTGACCGAGCGCGGCTGGGAGTCCTCGGCGGCGGTCGGCGGGGTGATGGGCCGTTGGGCGCAGATCGTCGGGCCGGACATCGCGGCGCACTGTGAGCCCACCTCCTACGACGAGGCGGCCGCGGTGCTCACCGTACAGTGCGACTCGACCGCCTGGGCGACCCAACTGCGCTGGCTCGCAAGGCAGTTGGTGGCCCGTCTGAACCACGAGCTGGGGCGCGGAACGGTCAAGACGATCAAGGTGCTGGGTCCGGCCGCGCCGGTCCGCGGCTACGGCCGGCTACGCGCGCCGGGCAGCAAGGGGCCGGGCGACACCTGGGGGTGACCGCGGCCGCCCGGGATCGAGCGGACCGGAATCTTCCGGAACCCCTGACGGCCCTTCCAGGCGCTCTGGGCCCCCGGGGCGAGTATCGGGACATGTGCAGAGGGGATTCAGGGCGGCGTATCTGCCCTCAGGGGCTGCCAAAAGCCCATCTCTGTCAGTCCTACCGGTAGACTGAGAGCCAAACACTGTTGCTAGTGGCAACCGAGTCGAAACGCCGTGGTCGCACGCCCGCCCACACGGGGCGGGGATGCGGCCCGTGCTGTGCCAGAGAGGGCGCTTCGTGGCCGATTCCGGCAACCCCAGCCAGACCCCAGACCAGACCGAGCAGGCGGCCGAGAGCACCTACACCGGAAGCAACATCCAGGTGCTGGAAGGCCTCGACGCCGTCCGCAAGCGCCCCGGCATGTACATCGGCTCGACCGGTGAGCGTGGCCTGCATCACCTGGTGCAGGAGGTCGTGGACAACTCCGTCGACGAGGCGATGGCCGGGTACGCCGACACCATCGACGTCACGCTCCTCGCCGACGGCGCGGTCCGCGTCGTCGACAACGGCCGAGGCATCCCGGTGGACATCGTCCCCGGGCAGGAGAAGCCGGCCGTCGAGGTCGTGCTCACCGTGCTGCACGCGGGCGGCAAGTTCGGCGGCGGCGGCTACGCCGTCTCCGGCGGTCTGCACGGCGTCGGTGTCTCCGTGGTGAACGCCCTCTCCACCCGCCTCGCGGTGGAGATCCACCGGGACGGCCACCGCTGGACCCAGGAATACAAGATGGGCGCGCCGACCGCCGCGCTGGTCAAGGGCGAGGCCACCGACCACACCGGTACCACCGTCACGTTCTGGGCCGACCCGGACATCTTCGAGACCACGGTCTACTCCTTCGAGACGCTCTCCCGGCGCTTCCAGGAGATGGCGTTCCTGAACAAGGGCCTGACCATCTCGCTGACCGACGAGCGCCCGGAGCACGCCGACGAGGAGGGCAATCCGCTCTCCGTCACGTACCGGTACGACGGCGGCATCGCCGACTTCGTCGCGCACCTCAACTCCCGCAAGGGTGAGGTGATCCACCCCTCGGTGATCGACTTCGAGTCCGAGGACAAGGAGAAGACGATCTCGGTGGAGGTCGCGATGCAGTGGAACTCCTCGTACACCGAGGGTGTCTACTCCTTCGCCAACACCATCCACACGCATGGCGGCGGCACCCACGAGGAGGGTTTCCGCGCCGCGCTGACCGGCCTGGTCAACCGGTACGCGCGGGACAAGAAGCTGCTCCGGGAGAAGGACGACAACCTCTCCGGCGAGGACATCCGCGAGGGTCTGACCGCGATCATCTCGGTCAAGCTCGGTGAGCCGCAGTTCGAGGGCCAGACCAAGGACAAGCTGGGCAACACCGAGGCGAAGACCTTCGTCCAGCGGGTCGTCCACGAGCAGCTGAACGACTGGCTGGACCGCAACCCGAACGAGGCCTCGGACATCATCCGCAAGTCCATCCAGGCCGCCACCGCGCGCGTGGCCGCCCGGAAGGCCCGGGACCTGACGCGCCGCAAGGGCCTGCTGGAGTCCGCCTCGCTGCCCGGCAAGCTGAGCGACTGCCAGTCCAAGGACCCCTCCGAGTGCGAGATCTTCATCGTCGAGGGTGACTCCGCCGGCGGCTCCGCCAAGCAGGGCCGGGACCCGCGCATCCAGGCGATCCTCCCGATCCGCGGCAAGATCCTGAACGTCGAGAAGGCCCGGATCGACAAGGTGCTGCAGAACACCGAGGTCCAGGCGCTGATCTCGGCCTTCGGCTGCGGCATCCAGGAGGACTACGACGAGTCCAAGCTCCGCTATCACAAGATCGTCCTGATGGCGGACGCCGACGTCGACGGGCAGCACATCCGCACCCTGCTGCTCACCCTGCTGTTCCGCTTCATGCGGCCGCTGGTCGAGTCCGGTTACGTCTACCTGGCGATGCCGCCGCTGTACAAGATCAAGTGGGGCAAGGACGACTTCGACTACGTCTACTCCGACCGCGAGCGCGACGCCACCATCGCGGCGGGCGTCGCGGCCGGGCGCCGGCTGCCCAAGGACGACGCGATCCAGCGCTTCAAGGGCCTCGGGGAGATGAACGCCGAGGAACTGCGGGTGACCACCATGGACCAGGCCCACCGCCTGCTGCAGCAGATCACCCTGGAGGACGCGGCCCGCGCCGACGACCTCTTCTCCGTCCTGATGGGCGAGGACGTCGAGGCCCGCCGCTCCTTCATCCAGCGCAACGCCAAGGACGTCCGCTTCCTGGACGTGTGACGGGGCCCACCCCTGCCAGCACAGTCCAGTCACGCGTGAAAGGAAACTGACCACCAGTGGTCGACGACAACCGTCCCGACGGCGAGCAGCCGGACGCCAGTACCGCCACCGACACGTTCGTGTCCCGGGTCGAGCCGATCGAGCTCGAGACCGAGATGCAGCGTTCGTACCTCGACTACGCGATGAGCGTGATCGTCAGCCGCGCGCTGCCCGAGGTCCGCGACGGCCTCAAGCCGGTGCACCGCCGCGTGCTCTACGCGATGTACGACGGCGGGTACCGGCCCGAGAAGGGCTACTACAAGTGCGCCCGCGTCGTCGGCGACGTCATGGGCAACTACCACCCGCACGGTGACACCTCGATCTACGACACCGTGGTCCGCCTGGCCCAGCCGTGGTCGCTGCGGATGCCGCTGGTGGACGGCAACGGCAACTTCGGCTCGCCGGGCAACGACCCGGCCGCGGCCATGCGCTACACCGAGTGCAAGCTGATGCCGCTGGCCATGGAGATGATGCGCGACATCGACGAGGACACCGTCGACTTCGCCGCCAACTACGACGGCCGCTCGCAGGAGCCCACCGTCCTGCCCGCGCGCATCCCCAACCTGCTGGTCAACGGTGCGACCGGCATCGCGGTCGGCATGGCCACCAACATCCCGCCGCACAACCTCCGCGAGGTCGCCTCCGGCGCGCTCTGGGCGCTGGAGCACCCGGACGCCTCCAACGAGGAGCTGCTGGAGGCCCTGATCGAGCGGATCAAGGCCCCGGACTTCCCGACCGGCGCGCTGATCGTCGGCCGCCGCGGGATCGAGGACGCGTACCGCACCGGGCGCGGCTCGATCACCATGCGCGCGGTGGTCGAGGTCGAGGAGATCCAGGGCCGCCAGTGCCTGGTGATCACCGAGCTGCCGTACCAGGTCAACCCGGACAACCTCGCGCTGAAGATCGCCGACCTGGTCAAGGACGGCAAGGTCGCCGGCATCGCCGACGTCCGCGACGAGTCCTCCTCGCGCACCGGCCAGCGCCTGGTGATCGTGCTCAAGCGCGACGCCGTGGCCAAGGTCGTGCTGAACAACCTCTACAAGCACACCGACCTGCAGACCAACTTCGGCGCCAACATGCTGGCCCTGGTCGACGGTGTGCCGCGCACGCTCTCGCTGGACGCCTTCATCCGGCACTGGGTCAACCACCAGGTCGAGGTCATCGTCCGCCGGACCACCTTCCGGCTGCGCAAGGCCGAGGAGCGCGCGCACATCCTGCGCGCCCTGCTCCGCGCGCTGGACGTGATCGACGAGGTCATCGCGCTGATCCGGGCCTCGGCCAGCGCCGACGCCGCCCGCAGCGGGCTGATGGAGCTGCTCTCCATCGACGAGCTCCAGGCCAACGCGATCCTGGAGATGCAGCTGCGCCGGCTGGCCGCCCTGGAGCGCCAGCGGATCATGGACGAGCACGACGAGCTGCAGCGCAAGATCGACGAGTACAACGTCATCCTGGCCTCGCCGGGCCGGCAGCGGGAGATCATCTCCGAGGAGCTCACCGCGATCGTCGAGAAGTACGGCGACGAGCGGCGGTCCACCCTCATCCCCTCCGACGGCGACCTCTCCATCGAGGACCTCATCGCCGAGGAGGACATCGTCGTCACGATCACCCGTGGCGGCTACGTCAAGCGGACCCGCTCCGACCTGTACCGCTCGCAGAAGCGCGGCGGCAAGGGCGTGCGCGGTGCCCAGCTGAAGCAGGACGACATCGTCGACCACTTCTTCGTGACGACGACCCACAACTGGATCCTGTTCTTCACCAACAAGGGCCGGGTCTACCGGGCCAAGGGCTACGAGCTCCCGGACGCCGGCCGGGACGCCCGCGGCCAGCACGTGGCCAACCTGCTGGCCTTCCAGCCGGAGGAGCACATCACCCAGGTGATGGCGGTGCGCACCTACGAGGACAAGCCGTACCTGGTCCTCGCCACCCGGGCCGGCCTGGTCAAGAAGTCCGCGCTCAAGGACTACGACTCCCCGCGCTCCGGCGGCCTGATCGCGATCAACCTGCGACAGGACGAGGAGGGCCGGGACGACGAGCTGATCGGCGCCGAGCTGGTCTCGGCCGAGGACGACCTGCTGCTGGTCTCCCGCAAGGCCCAGTCGATCCGGTTCACCGCGACCGACGACGCGCTGCGGCCCACCGGCCGCGCCACCTCCGGCGTCAAGGGCATGTCGTTCCGCGAGGACGACGAACTGCTGTCGATGAACGTGGTCCGGCCGGGGACGTACGTCTTCACCGCCACCGACGGCGGCTACGCCAAGCGCACCGGGGTGGACGAGTACCGTATCCAGGGGCGCGGCGGTTTCGGCACCAAGGCGGCGAAGATCGTCGAGGGCCGGGGTTCGCTGGTCGGCGCCCTGGTGGTGGACGACACCGACGAGATCATGGCGATCACCCTCTCGGGTGGGGTGATCCGCACGAGGGTTTCCGAGGTTCGTGAAACCGGACGTGACACCATGGGCGTCCAACTGATCAACCTCGGAAAGCGCGACGCGGTGGTGGGCATGGCCCGCAACGCGGAGGCCGAGGACGATTTGCTGGAGGACGAGGCGGCCGACGCCGAGTCCACCGAGGCGGCCGAGGGTACGGAGACGGCGGGCGGCGAGGAAGCCCAGGCCTGATCCGTACCGCGCGGGTCGGTGCCGTCGCGTCCGTTCACGGGCGCGGCGGCACCGACCGCCGACCGGTTCCGGGCAATCCCGCCGGGTGCTGGATGACGAGTGACGACGCAGGGCGGCGCCGCCGCCCTGGTGGGAAGTGCGGGAGGACCAGTGAGTGGAGCCACGGGTGCTGCGGGAGGAGCCACCGGCGGCCGTCCGGGCGCAGCACAGGGCGGCGGGGGCTACGGGGTGCCGCAGCCGCCGGCCGAGCACCCCTCCGCGTCCACCTCGCTGATGCCACCGGTCGGTGCGGCGGGCCAGGGCGGCGGAGGGACCTACGGGGGCCAGCCGACTCCCCCGCCGCCGGGTGCCCCGGCGTCGGGCGCGAACGGGTTCTCGCAGCCGACGACGTACACCAAGGGGCAGCCGACGCCGCCCCGGGGCACCCGGACGGGCGGCAACACCCCGCCCGGCGGCACGCCCGTCCCGGGCGGGGTCCCGCGCCGGCCCGGCCCCGCGCCGGCCGCCGGGGGTTCCGGCCTCGGCCGGACCCGCAAGGCCCGGCTGCGCATCACCAAGGCCGACCCGTGGTCGGTGATGAAGGTCAGCTTCCTGCTGTCGCTGGCGGTCGGGATCATCATCATCGTCGCGGCGGCGGTGCTGTGGATGACGCTGGACTCGCTCGGGGTCTTCGACTCGCTGGGCAAGACCCTCAAGGAGGTCACCGCCGGCGAGGCCGCCAACAGCGGCATCAACCTGATGGACTACATCGGGTTCGGCAAGGTGATGACCTTCACCTCGCTGATCGCGGTGGTGGACGTGGTGCTGCTGACCGCGCTCTCCACGCTCTCGGCGTTCATCTACAACGCGGCGGCCGGCTTCACCGGCGGCATCGAGCTGACCCTGGCCGAGGAGGACTGATCCCGGTCGCGCCGGCCGGAGTCTGACTTCCGGTCATATCTTCGTCCGCAGACGGAATGTGCGGGCCCCGGACGCTGTTGCAGCCTCCGGGGCCCGTCGGCGTTTCGGGTGACAGCCGGTCCCCGCGGCGTGCCGCCCGGTCGGGCGTCCGTCGCGGTGGGATTAGCTGGACGCGCTCGTGCCGAGTTTCCGATCGCCGCTGGCCGCCCCCGGTCCGACCGGCCGGGCAGGTACGGGTGTGCAGGTTCGGCTGGACGGAGGCGCGCGATGGCTCAGCTCGCAAGGCAACTTGTCGAGGCCCTGGAAGGGCTGCTGGGGGTCCCGGTACCGCTGCGGGTGCAGTTGTGGGACGGCAGCGCCGCCGGGCCGCCGGGGGCGCCCACGGTGGTGCTGCGCAACCGGCGGGCGCTGCGCCGGCTGCTCTGGCAGCCGGGGGAGCTCGGGCTGGCCCGCGCCTACGTCTCGGGGGACTTGGAGCTCGCCCCCGGCACCGACCTCTACGAGGTGCTGACGGTGGTCGCGGACCTCGCCGAGCGCCCCGAGGTCCGCGGGCTGGCGCTGGGCCCGGCCGAGGTGGTCGGCCCCCGGGGCCGCCGGGCGCTGGGGGCCCTGCTGCGGGCCGGCGCGCTCGGGCCGCAGCCCACCCCGCCGCCGGAGGAGGCCGGGAGGGTCCGCGGGCGGCTGCACAGCCGCAGCCGGGACCGCGCGGCCATCAGCCACCACTACGACGTCGGCAACGACTTCTACGGGCTCGTGCTGGGCTCGTCGATGGTGTACTCGTGCGCCTACTGGGAGCCCGCCGCGAAGAGCCTGGAGGCGGCCCAGGAGGCCAAGCTCGACCTGATCTGCCGCAAGCTCGGCCTGCGCCCCGGGATGCGCCTGCTGGACGTCGGCTGCGGCTGGGGCTCGCTGGTGCTGCACGCGGCGCGGCACTACGGCGTGACGGCGGTCGGCGTCTCCATCTCGGCGGAGCAGGTCGCGCTCGCCCGCCGGCGGATCGAGGAGGCCGGCCTGGCCGACCGGGTCGAGATCCGTCTGCAGGACTACCGGGAGATCCCGGACGGCCCGTTCGACGCGATCTCCAGCGTCGGCATGGCCGAGCACGTCGGCTCCGAGCAGTACCGGGTCTACGCCGAAGCGCTGTACGGCCTGCTGGAGCCCGGCGGCCGGCTGCTCAACCACCAGATCGCCCGCCGCCCCGACCACCCGGGGGAGCAGTACCGGCTCAGCCCGTTCATCGACCGCTACGTCTTCCCGGACGGCGAGCTCTCCCCGGTCGGCTCCACCGTGGCCCGGCTGGAGGAGGCCGGTTTCGAGGTCCGTGACGTCGAGTCGCTGCGCGAGCACTACGCGCTGACGCTGCGCGAGTGGGTGGCCAACCTGGAGGCGCACTGGACGGAGGCGGTCCGGCTGGTCGGCCGCGGCCGGGCCCGGGTCTGGCGGCTGTACATGGCGGCCTCCGCGCTCGCCTTCGAGGAGAACCGGATCGGGATCAACCAGGTGCTCGCGGTCCGGACCGGCCCCGGGGGCGCCGCCCACCTTCCGGCGACCCGGGAGGAGTGGCTGCTCCGCCGCCCCACCGCCTCCCACCAGCGGACTGCCGCCGCGGCCCCCGCCGATCAGGATTTGGGAGATCGGCGGTCGGTCCGCTAATCTTTCAGTGCGGCAAGGGCCTATAGCTCAGACGGTTAGAGCGCTTCCCTGATAAGGAAGAGGCCACAGGTTCAAGTCCTGTTAGGCCCACCACCGCGAAGGGCCCGGAGCGATCTCGCTCCGGGCCCTTCGGCGTTCCCGCGGCCGTCGGGGAACCACGGGCCCGTTCCGGGGGTTGTCCGGGGAGGGCCAGTGGAGAGATGGTGGTGGTATGGCGCTGTTCTGGGCAATGAGCATCCCTGGATTGGTCTGCGCGCTGGTCGCGCTGGCCTTCGTCGACCAGCTGGCGCTGCGGGCGCGCAGGTCGCGCTGGATCCCCTGGCGGGGGACGGGTCGTGAGGGGCAGGTCTCGGCGACCGGCTTCGAGCAGCTGCACGCGCAGTTCGCGGCGGGCAAGCAGAACGAGCTGGACGAGCGGCGCAGCACCCTGATGCTGCGGGACGAGGAGGGCGAGGGCGCCCCGCCGCGGACCAGGGTGGACCTGGCCTCCGGTACCGCCGTGGTGGTCCCGCCGCCCCGCGGGTGACCGCGCCGGGGCGTGCCGGGGGCGGTCCCCGGGCCGGTCCGGAGCGGCCCGACCGTACGACAGAAGGTACGGCGTCAATCCTGCCGCCGGACGCCTTGGTTGGCGGCAGCGGTGGCTGGTCACGATTGGGACACCGGTGTGTATCATCGGCCGCAAGGGCAGTCTGGCACCCGGCAGCCCGTTCGTGCTCGTAACAACTCATGGACTCGTCGGCCCGGCCAATCCGGTCGGGGCACGGCTGTTGAGTCCGATACGCAAGAAGGACGAGGTCCCGCGGTGAAGAAGCTTCTCCTGGTCGCCCTGGTCGCCCTCGGCGGCTTCTTTGTCTACCGTCAGGTCCAGGCGGACCGCGCCGAGCAGGACCTGTGGACCGAGGCCACCGACCCGGTCCCGGCCGGTCGCTGAGGCCCCGGACGATCTGACGATCGACGATCTTCGGAGGCGCCGCACGGCGCCTCCCGGGCCGGCCGGCCCGGTCGGGTGACCGGGTCGGCCGGCCTTCGGGCACCGGCCGGGCACGAGTGTCGGGACAGGGCGTGGGATTCGCGCCGGGACCCGGTACGCTAGTGCCCGGCGGTACACGCGGTGCCGTCGAGGGGCTTTAGCTCAGTTGGTAGAGCGCTGCCTTTGCAAGGCAGATGTCAGGAGTTCGAGTCTCCTAAGCTCCACAGCGCAACAACACGGACGAACAGCCGATCGGCCGCTGACCTGAACCCGGGTCAGCGGCCGATCGGCGTTCCGCGCGGGTGCGGCCGGTCAGTGCGGCTTGCGCGGGTCGTGCGGTTTGGGGTGGTCGTCCTCGTGGGCCGGCCCGCCGGCCGGCCGCGGGCCCGGCTCGGGGGCGGTGCCGCCGGACTGCGCCGGGGCGTCGGTCCCGGCCGTGGAGCCGTTCAGCGGGCTCGTGGTGGTGCCCGGCGCGGTGCTGCCGCCCGCCGGTCCGTCGCCCGTGGCGTGGGAGCCGCCGGGGCCCTGGGGCGAGGCGATGGCGGGGTCGGGGTCGGCCGGGTCGCGCTCCCCGTTCGGCGGCTCGACCAGCCACTCGGGGTTGCTCTGGTGGCGCCACCACTGCCAGACCAGGATGCCGCTGCCGATCGCGACGGCGCCCGCCACGGCGAGGCCGGTGGCCCAGCCGTTGCGCCGCTCCTTCTTGATGTTCCGCGCGGCGAGCGCGCTGATCTCGGCCGAGGTGACGTGACCCTGCAGCGCGGTCAGCGCGGCGGCGCCGCGGGCCTGGGCCTCCTGGGCGACGGGGGTGACGCCGGCGCGGGCCTCCTCGACCACGTGGGTGACCCTGGGGACCACGGTGGACCGGGCCTGGTCGGCGGCGCGGATGGTGGAGAGCCGGGCCGCCAGGGCGGCCTCCTGGGCCCGGTGCAGGGCCTTGAGGGTGCTCTTCTGGGCTTCGGGGGGCAGGCTGGCGAAGGCGTGTTCGAGCTGCGGGGCGATGTGCTTGACGTACTGGACGCGGGCGTTCTGGGCCGCCTGGGAGGCCTTCGGCCCGATGGCGTCCACAGCGGGGCCCAGCCGCTGCTTCGCGCCGTCCGCGAGGTGCGCCGCGGTCTCCTTGGCGGTGGCGGCGTAGGGCGCGAGAGTGTCCCGGGTCTTGCCGGCCGTCTCACGAGCTGAGTCCAAACGGGTCACGAGTCTCTCCTCCTGGTGGCGTCCTTTATGCACATATCCACCTGAATGCTGATCATGCATCCTGATTTGTCCGACAGCATTCCGGAGTGGGCCGTACGCGGGGCGCGGTCCCGGGGACGGGACGGTCCGCCCGGCCCGGTGCGCGGGGACCGGATCCGGCCGGTGGAGATCGCTCGGCGCCGACCCGCCGCAGTACGCTGGCGATCCCGGTGCCACCCGTACGGCGGGTGCCGGCGGGGCCGCGCAGCCGACGTAGGAGAAGGGGTTACCGCTGATGCTCCCGGACGAGTCCAGGCCGCCCACGGACAAGGAGCCGCGGCCGGACGGGGGGTCCGGACCGCGTCGCTGCTACCGGCACCCGGACCAGGAGACCGGCATCGGCTGCTCCCGGTGCGACCGGCCGATCTGCCCCCGGTGCATGGTGAACGCCTCGGTGGGCTTCCACTGTCCGGAGTGCGTCGCCGGGGACAGCCGGCAGGTGCGGCAGGCGACCACGCGGTTCGGCGGGCAGCTGAGCGCGGACGGCGCGCTGGTCACCAAGGTCCTGATCGGGATCAACCTCGCGGTGTTCCTGCTGGCCGCCTACGTGCTCACGCCGTGGCTGTCCGAGGACCTCTCGCTGTTCAGCGTCGGCCCGCAGATCACCGGCTTCCCGTACGGCGTCGCGGCCGGCCCGGACCAGTGGTACCGGCTGTTGACCGCGACCTTCCTGCACGTCGCGCCGTGGCACATCGCCACCAACATGGTGATGCTCTGGGTGATCGGCCCCTCGTTGGAGGCGGCGCTCGGCCGGCTCCGCTTCCTGGCGGTCTACCTGCTGTCGGGCCTGGCGGGCAGCGCCTTCGCCTTCCTGGTGGCCGGCGGCTTCATGAACTCGCTGGGGGCCTCCGGCGCCGTCTTCGGGCTGCTCGGCGCGACCGTGGTGATGTACAAGCAGACCAAGGCCCCACTGGGACCGGTGATCGCGCTGCTGGTCTTCAACCTGATCGTCACCTTCTCGGTGGCCGGCATCGACTGGCGGGCGCACATCGGCGGGCTGGTCGCCGGCACGCTGACCGCGATCGGGCTGATGTACGCGCCGCGGGAACGCCGGGCGGCCGTCCAGGCGCTGACGGTGGCGGGGGTGGCCGGCCTGATCGTGTCGATGGTCCTGATCGGAACGGCCCGCTACGGCGGGTGACCCTCCCGGACGTTTGTCCACAGCGGGTGGGGGGTTGTGCACAGCCTGTGCGACCGCAGCTCTGTGGACTGTTGTTCTACGCGTGTCCTGCTGTGCGGATTCGGCATTCGGGGGAGGGCGTGCGGGAGTGCGGACGGGGCGCCCGACGCGAGTTATCCACAGGCCGGGGAGACTTTTCCCCAGTGTGGATAACCATGTGGATAAGCGCGATAAGAGGGATAACCGTCGAGCGGTATCCGGACACACCACAGCGCCGCCCCGCGGAACGAGTCCCGGGGCGGCGGGGAGAACGCTCAGGGCAGCAGCCCCGGCGTCACTTCCACTGCGTGGAGACGCCGAATCCTGCCGCGATGAAGCCGAAGCCCACCAGGATGTTCCAGTTGGCCCAGCTCTCCACCGGCCAGCTGCCGCTCGTCACGTAATAGGTGACGATCCAGACCAGACCGACCAGGAACAGTGCCAGCATCAGTGGGGCTACCCAGCTTCGGCCCGAGCTGATCTTCACCGTGGCCGTCGTCGGCGGGGTGTAATCGGACTTCTTGCGGAGTCGAGACTTCGGCACGAGGAGCTCTCCTGTCGATGCGCTGTGAGACCGCGCAGGGGTTCAGCGGGTGGGGCGGCTGGTGGTGGCGGCTGTGGGAGAACGTTAGGGGAACCGATCCCGCACATGCCACCGGCGTCCGTTAGCGTAGTGGCTCGGCGGGTCTGAAGGAGATAAGGGTACGGTGCCTAATTTGTCGATTCCTCCTCGGCCTGCCCGCTCCCGTGCCGCCGGCACCCGAATTGTCGGCCGTGCCCTGACCTGCGCCGTCTTCGCGCTCGCCGGTCTGCTCTTCTACATCAGCGCGCAGACCGCCCGCGGGACCGATCTGCGGACCGACAACTCGCTGCTGAGCCTCGGCGACGTGATACGCCAGCGCAGCTCGCAGAACCAGCAGTCCCAGGCGCAGCTCGCCGACCTCCAGGCGCGCTCCCAGGCGCTCACCGACGGGCAGGGCCGCAGCCCCGCCGACGCCGCCCGGCTGACCGCCCTCCAGCAGGCCGCCGCCCTGGAGCCGCTGCAGGGGCCCGGACTGACCGTCACCCTCAACGACGCCCCGCCGAATGCCACCGCGCGCATCCCCGGGGTGCCCGAGCCCGGCGTCAACGACCTGGTCATCCACCAGCAGGACATCCAGGCGGTGGTCAACGCGCTCTGGCGGGGCGGCGCCGAGGGCGTCCAGGTGATGGACCAGCGGCTGATCTCCACCAGCGCCGTCCGCTGCGTGGGCAACACCCTGCTGCTCCAGGGCCGGGTGTACTCACCGCCGTACGTGGTCAAGGCGGTGGGACGTACCGACGCGCTGCGGGCGGCCGTGGACGCGGACCCGACGATCCGCAACTACCTGCAGTACGTGCAGGCGTACGGGCTGGGCTGGAAGGTCCAGGAGAGCGGCGAACTCGCCCTGCCCGGCTACTCCGGCACGGTCGACCTGCGCTCGGCCGGGGGCCAGTGACCGGCGGCCGGTGACCGCCGGCGCGACCGCCGGGCGGACCGGCCGGGCGCAACGGGTGGGCGTCGGCGGGGAAGCCCGCCTCACGCGCCCGGATCACGGGTCTACTCTTGACCCCAGTCTGTTGCGTCGAGGGAGCACCATGTACGGCTGGATCTGGCGACACCTTCCGGGGCACCCCCTGGTCCGGGCCCTCATCTCGCTGCTCCTCGTCCTGGGGGTGGTCTACCTCCTGTTCACGTACGTCTTCCCGTGGGCGGAACCGCTGCTCCCCTTCGGCGACGTCACAGTGGACGGCGACGGCGGCGCCGCCGGCTGACCCGGCGGGTCCTGTTCCTCCCCCAGTCCCCGCAGCCCACGGAGATAGCGCGCGAATGACCACCCAGCTGACCTCGCCCCGCATCCTGGTCGTCGACAACTACGACAGCTTCGTCTTCAACCTGGTCCAGTACCTCTACCAGCTCGGCGCCACCTGCGAGGTGGTGCGCAACGACGAGGTGACGGTCGAGCACGCGGTGCGTCGCACGGGCGACGAGGGCTTCGACGGGGTGCTGCTCTCCCCCGGACCGGGCGCGCCCGAGGAGGCCGGGGTCTGCGTCGACATGGTCCACCACTGCGCGCGGATCGGGCTGCCGGTCTTCGGCGTCTGCCTCGGCCTGCAGTCGATCGCGGTCGCGTACGGCGCGGTGGTCGGCCGGGCGCCCGAGCTGCTGCACGGCAAGACCTCGCTGGTGGAGCACGAGGACGGCGGGGTGTTCGAGGGCCTGCCCTCGCCGCTCACCGCGACCCGGTACCACTCGCTGGCGGTCGAGCCGGCCACCGTGCCGGACGAGCTGGTGGTGACCGCCCGGACCGGGAGCGGTGTGATCATGGGCCTGCGCCACCGCGGACTGCCGGTCGAGGGCGTGCAGTTCCACCCGGAGTCGGTCCTCACCGAGGGCGGGCACCGGATGCTCGCCAACTGGCTCGCGGAGTGCGGCGATCCGCAGGCCGTCGGCCGTTCGGCCGGGCTCGCCCCGGTGATCGGCCGGGGCTGACCGGCATGACCGCCGTGCGTCCGGAGGGGCGTTACCAGTCGGGGGCGGATCCGCAGGGGGCCGACGAGTACGGCCGGGGCGGCCGGCACCGGCAGCCGGGCCCGCAGTACGGCGGCCGGGGCCCGTACCCGCCGGACAGCCAGTACCAGCAGTACGACCCCTACGGGGCGCAGTCGGCGGGGCCGGGCGTTCCGGAGCAGGGCGGGGCCGAGGACGGCTGGGGCGTCTACGAGCAGGCCGGGCAGCCCGCTCCGGGGGGCCCGGCGCACCCGGACCAGCCCGAGTACCCCTGGCTGGCCGACCAGACGCTCCAGTTGCGGCTCCCGGCCCTCGCCGAGGGCGAGGCCGCGCCGCCGGTCGGCGGCCGAGCCGAGCGCCGGCGTGCCGCGCGGGGCCGGATGTCCGTGCGCTCGGGCGGCGGGCGCCGCCGGGCGGCCGGTGGCGCCGCCGCGGGCCGGGGCCGGCCCAAGGAGTCGCCGGCCGTGGTGGTCGCGCGCCTCGTCGGCGAGCTGTGCATCACGCTCGGCCTGGTGATGCTGCTCTTCGTCTCCTACCAGCTCTGGTGGACCAACGTGCAGGCCGACGCGGCCGCCGACGGTGCCCGCAACCAGCTGGAGCAGCAGTTCGACGCGGCCCAGCCGGCACCCGGCGCGCCCGGTCAGCCCGCGCCGGACCCGGCCAAGCCGGAGACCTTCGAACCGGGCAAGGGCTTCGCGATCATCCACCTGCCCAAGCTGGGCCTGAAGTTCCCGATCGCCGAGGGCACGTCCAAGTCGGCGGTGCTCGACAACGGTCTGGTCGGCCACTACACCGGTACCGGGATGCCGGCCGACAAGGCGGGCAACTTCGCGCTGGCCGCGCACCGCAACACGCACGGCGAGCCGTTCCGGCACATCAACAAGCTCGGCAAGGGCGACAAGATCGTGGTGGAGACCTCCGCCGCGTACTACGTCTACGAGATCACCGGCGGCATCCCGGAGACTCCGCCGTCCAATGTGAGCGTGATCAAGCCGGTGCCCAACGGCTCCGGCTACAGCCAGGCGGGCCGCTACATCACCCTGACCACCTGCACCCCGGAGTTCAGCTCCAAGGCGCGGCTGATCATCTTTGGCAAGATGATCGAGGAACGGCCACGGAGCCAGGGCAAGCCGCCCGGCCTCACGGTCGGCTAGCGACCGCGGCGGACGGCCGCCGCACCGGTTGTCCAGCGAGCGAGGGGGAGTACAGGTGATCCAGGAGGAGACGGCGGCGGAGGCGTTCCCGCCGCCCGAGCCCGCCCGGCGGCGGGGCCGGAGCCGGGCGCTGGCCGCGCTCGGCGTCTTCGGCGAACTGCTGATCACCCTGGGCCTGGTGCTCGGCCTGTTCGTCGCCTACTCGCTCTGGTGGACCAACGTGGAGGCCGACGCGGCCGCCTCGCGGGCCTCCGACCGGCTGCGCAGCGCCTGGGCGGCGGGGCCGACGGCGAGCGCTCCCCCGGCCGCCCCCGGCACCCCCGGCACCCCCGGCACCCCCGGCACCCCCGGCGCTCCCGATCCCACCGCGTCACCCGGCCCGGCCTTCGCGGCGGGCGACGCGGTCGGCTTCCTGCACGTGCCCGCGATGGGCAGGGACTACCAGGTGCTGATCCGGATGGGCACCGACGCCGACACCCTGGCCGAGGGCGTCGCCGGGGTGTACGAGCAGCCGTACCGCGCCGCGATGCCCTGGGACGCGAGCGGCAACTTCGCGCTGGCCGCCCACCGGGACGGCCACGGGGCGAAGTTCCACGACCTCGACGCCGTCCACAAGGGCGCCGCGATCGTGGTCGAGACCAAGGACAAGTGGTACGTCTACAAGGTCGACAGCACCCTGCCGGAGACCTCCAAGTTCGACACCGGCATCGTCGCCCCCGTCCCCAAGGGCTCGGGCTACCAGGGGCCTGGACGGTACATCACCCTGACGACCTGTACGCCGGTCTACACCTCGCGCTACCGGATGGCGGTCTGGGGCAGCCTGGTGCGGGTGGACGACATGGACGCCCGGCGTACGCCGCCGCCCGAGCTGCGCCGGGGCTGACCGGCCGGGGCCCGGAAGGGCGGCCCGAGCGGCCCGGCGGCCCCGGGTGGGGTACGACCGGCCCGGTACGCCCCGAGCGGGCCCGGAGAGCGGCCTGGACGGCCCGGACGGGCTCGGCTCGGCGGGAGGGCCGGTACCCGGGGGCGGAGAACGGCGGAGGGGCCCGCCGCAGCCGTGCGTACCGGCTGTGGCGGGCCCCTCGGGTTCACCTAGAACCAGGGGAACCAGGGGCTAGGGGTTGTTCCCCCCTTTGGTGGGGCTGGTGGCCGGTGAGCTGGGGGGGTTGGAGTCCCCTTTGGCATCGGCCGGCCGGGTGACCAGGCTGATCGAGGTGTTCGGGTCGACCTGGGTGCCGGCGCCCGGCATCGAGGACAGCACCAGGGCGTTCGGGTCCTGCGGGCCCAGGGTGACGCTGTAGCTCAGGCCGAGGGCCTTCAGCTGCTTGTCGGCCTCCTTCAGCGTGAGGTTCTGCAGCGGCGGGACCTGGATCTTGTCGGGGGCCTTGAAGATCGTCAGGGTGATCTTCGAGTTGGCCGGGGCCTTGCTGTTCGGCTGGAGCGACTGCGAGGCGACGGTGTTGACCTTGGTGGGGTCGTTGGTCGCGGTCGTCTTCGAGGCGTCGACCTGGAAGCCGGCGCTCTCCAGGGCCGCCTGCGCGGCCTCCTTCTGCTGGCCGACCACACCGGGGACCTGGACCTTGGTCTTGCCCTGGGAGATCGTCAGCTTCACCGGCGCGGTCGGGTCACCCGGGGCGCCTCCCGCCGGGTCCTGGGCGGTGACCTGCTCCTGCGGAACCGTGTCGTCGTCCTTGTACTCGGGGGCGGGGATGTTGGTGAAGCCGGCGTCGTTGAGCGCCTTGACCGCCTGGTCCTTGGTCTTGCCGACGACGTTCGGCACGCTGGCCTTGGCGGGACCGGAGGAGAGCTGCACCGTGATCGTGGCGGTCTCCGCGATCTGGCCGCCGGCCGCCGGGGTCTGGGCGCAGACCTGGTCCTTCTTGATGGCGGCGTCCGGGCAGGCCACCTTCTCGCCCTCGGTCACCACCAGCTTCGGGCCGGTCTGCGCGGCCAGCGTCTTGGCGTCCGCCAGGCTCTTGCCGACCAGGCTCGGGGCGACGACCTTGACGGCTTCCTTCTTGTCGTCGCCCTTCTTGTCGCCGAACATCGCCTGGGCGACGAAGAAGGTGCCGACCAGGACCAGCACGGCGGCGATCGCCAGCACGATCCAGGAGGTGTTGCTCTTCTTCGGCGGCTCCTCGCCGCGCCGGCCCCCGCCGCGGCCGTAGCCGTCGTCGTTGCCACCGCCGCCCGGGGCACCGGAGTAGGTCTGGCCGTAGCCGTCGTCCTGGTAGCCGGGCTGCTGGCCGTACCCGGGCTGTCCGCCGGCCTGCGGCAGCATGGTGGTCGGCCCGCCGCCGGGGTGCTGCGGCAGCATGTTGGTCTGGCCGTACGGGTCGTGCTGCGGGTAGCCGTTCTGGTCGTAGCCGTACCCGGCCGCACCGCCCATGCCGTACGCGGCGGCCTGCTGGGCGGCGGCCACCGGCAGGCCGTCGAGGAAGCGCTCGATGTCGTCGCGCATCTCGTCGGCGCTCTGGTACCGGTAGTCGCGGTCCTTGGCGAGCGCCTTCAGCACGATCGCGTCGATCTCGGGGCGCACCTCGGGGTCGAAGGCGGACGGCGGCTGCGCCTCCTCCCGGACGTGCTGGTAGGCCACCGCCACCGGGGAGTCGCCGACGAACGGCGGGCGCACGGTCAGCAACTCGTACAGCAGGCAGCCGGTGGAGTAGAGGTCCGAGCGGGCGTCGACCTGCTCACCCTTGGCCTGCTCGGGGGAGAGGTACTGGGCGGTCCCGATGACGGCGGAGGTCTGCGTCATGGTCATCCCGGCGTCGCCCATCGCCCGGGCGATGCCGAAGTCCATGACCTTGACGTTGCCCTGCCGGGTCAGCATCACGTTGGCGGGCTTGATGTCGCGGTGCACGATGCCGGCCCGGTGCGAGTACTCCAGGGCCTGGAGGATGCCGATGGTCATCTCCAGCGCCCGTTCCGGCAGCAGCCGGCGGCCGGAGTGCAGCAGCTCCCGCAGGGTGGACCCCTCGACGTACTCCATCACGATGTACGGGATGGAGATGCCGTCGATGTAGTCCTCGCCGGTGTCGTACACGGCGACGATCGCGGGGTGGTTCAGTGATGCCGCGGACTGCGCCTCACGGCGGAAGCGGGCCTGGAAGGACGGATCGCGGGCCATGTCGGCCCGGAGCGTCTTCACGGCGACGGAACGGCCGAGCCTGGAGTCATGGGCGAGGTACACCTCGGCCATGCCGCCGCGCCCGAGGACGCCGCCGAGCTCGTACCTGCCGCCTAGGCGACGAGGCTCTTCCATAGTTCCGACCCTCTCCCTCACCCGCCGGTGAGGTTGTGACGTAGGTGTCCCCGCACGCTCTGAGTGACGCCGGACCGGCCCCGGATGGTTCTGCGATCAGGACCGTTCGACGTCTCGCGGGCGGCAACGGGCACACCCGCTGCTGCGGATACGCTACCGGTCGCACCGCGCCGGACCGGAGTCGGCCGTCGGCCGATACCAGACCGGTATCCGGACGGCGGGGCCGATCCTGGGATTCCGCGCAGCCGTGGCGGCCGCCCGCTACTTGCCGAGGGCGGCCTGCATCACCGCCTTGGCGACGGGCGCGGCGAGCCGGCCGCCGCTGATGCCGTCACGGTTGTTGGAGCCGTCCTCGACCACGACCGCCACCGCGACCGACTGGCCGTCGGCGGTCTTGGCGTAGGAGGTGAACCAGGCGAACGGCAGCCCGGCGTTGTCCTCGCCGTGCTGCGCGGTGCCGGTCTTGCCGCCGACCGTCAGGCCCGGGATCCGGGCGTTCTTGCCGGTGCCGTTCTCGACCACCGAGACCATCAGGTCCTGCATCTTCTGCGCGGTGGCCGGGCTCATCGGCTGGGAGAACTGCTTCTCGGTGTGCTTGGAGACGGTGGTCAGCGAGGCCGAGCGCTCCTGGTCGACCAGGTACGGCTGCATCAGCGAGCCGTTGTTGGCGATCGCGGCCGAGACCATGGCCATCTGCAGCGGGGTGGCCCGGGTGTCGTGCTGGCCGATCGAGTCCAGCGCGGTGCCGTCCGGGGTGGAGTTGCTGGGGAAGACGCTCTTCTCGGAGCGGACCGGCGTGTCGATCGTGCTGTTGAAGCCGAACTTCTCGGCCTGCGCCCGCATCTTGTCCTTGCCCAGGTCGGCGCCGATCTTGCCGTAGACCGTGTTGCAGGACTGGTCCATGCCGGACTTCAGCGTGGCGTTCTCACACTTCTCGAACTCGCTCTCGTTCTTGAGCTCGGTCCTGGTGCCCGGCAGGACGTACGGGTTCGGGGTGTCGGTGGCGTCGTCGATGTTCTGGTACAGGCCGTTCTCGAACGCCGCCGTCGCGGTGACCAGCTTGAACGTCGAGCCGGGCGGGTACGTCTCGCGCAGCGCGCGGTTGAGCATCGGCTTGTTCGGGTCCGCGTTGAGGTCCACCCAGGCCTTGGTGTCGGCGGACTCGCTGCCCGCGAACACGCCGGGGTCGTAGGACGGGGTGGAGACCAGCGCCAGGATCGCGCCGGTGCGCGGGTCGAGCGCGACCACCGCGCCCTTCTTGCCGCCGAGGCCGTCGAACGCCGCCTTCTGGGCCTTGGCGTTGATCGTCGTGACGACGTCGCCGCCCTTCTTCGGCTCCCCGGTCAGCATGTCCAGGGTGTTGCGGAAGAACAGCCGGTCGTCGGTGCCGGCGAGGATGCCGTCCTCCAGCTGCTCCAGCTGGCTGGCGCCGAAGGACTGCGAGGAGTACCCGGTCACCGGCGCGTACATCGGGCCGTCGACCCAGGAGCGCTTGTACTTGTAGCGCAGGCCGTTGACGAAGTCGGACTGGGTGACCGGCTGGCCGCCGACGATGATGTTGCCGCGCGGGTGGGCGTAGCGGTCGTACACCTGCCGCTTGTTGTTCTTGTTGGTGGCCCAGGCGTCGGCCTGGACGCCCTGCACCCAGTTGGTGCGCACCATCAGGGCCAGGATCAGGACCAGGCAGAAGATCGAGACCCGGCGGATCGGCTTGTTCACGAGGCTGCTCCCCCCTGGAGCTCGGAGGCCGGGGCCGGTTCCACCCCGGGGCGGCGGGCGCTGTCGCTGATCTTCAGCAGGATCGCGACCAGGGCCCAGTTGGCGACCACCGAGGAGCCGCCCTGGGCGAGGAACGGCATGGTCATACCGGTCAGCGGGATCAGGCCGGTGACACCGCCGGCGACCACGAAGACCTGGAGCGCCATGGCGGAGGAGAGGCCGACGGCGAACAGCTTGCCGAACGGGTCGCGGGCCGCGACGGCGGTGCGCAGACCGCGCTGGACCAGCAGGGCGTAGAGCATGAAGATCGCCATGAGGCCGGTGAGGCCGAGCTCCTCGCCGAACGAGCCGAGGATGAAGTCGCTCTTGGCGGCGAAGTCGATCAGCCAGGAGCGGCCCTGGCCGAGGCCCGAGCCGGTCACCCCGCCGGAGCCCAGCGCCATCAGCGACTGGCCGATCTGTTCCGTCGACCCCTGCGGTGGTTTGGGAGCGAAGGCGGCCATCGGGTCGAGCCAGGCGTCGATCCGGGTCTTCACGTGGCTGGCAGTGGAGGCCACCGCGACGGCGCCGCCGACGGACATCAGCAGGCCGAAGACGATCCAGCTGGTGCGCTCGGTGGCGACGTACAGCATCACCACGAAGAGGCCGAAGTACAGGAAGGACGAGCCGAGGTCGTTCTCGAAGATCAGGATCAGCAGGCTGAGCAGCCAGATCACGATGATCGGCCCGAGGTCGCGGCCGCGCGGCAGGTAGAGGCCCATGAAGCGGCGGCTGGCCAGGGCCAGGGCGTCGCGCTTGACCATCAGGTAGCCGGCGAAGAAGACGGTCAGGATGATCTTGGCGAACTCACCGGGCTGGATCGAGAAGGCGCCCATCCGGATCCAGATCTTGGCGCCGAAGTCCTCCTTGCGGGCCGGGAAGAAGGCCGGCGCCGCGAGCAGCACCAGGGCCGCCGCCATCGAGATGTAGGTGTAGCGCTGGAGGACCCGGTGGTCCTTCAGGAAGATCATCACAAAGATGAAGAACCCGACCCCGAGGCCCGACCACATCAGCTGGTTGGCGGCCGCGGGGTAGTTGTTGTGCAGGAGCTTCCCGGCCTTGTCGAGCCGCCAGATCATCACCACGCCGAGCCCGTTGAGCAGGGTGGCGATCGGCAGCATCAGCGGGTCGGCGTAGGGCGCGAAGCGGCGCATCAGCAGGTGCGCGACCAGCGCCAGCGCCCCCATGCCGAGGCCGTAGCCGAGCATGCCGGCCGGTAGCGAGTCGTCCATCGCGAGGCCCACGTTGGCGTACGCGAGGACCGGCAGCAGCACCGCGAAGGCCAGCATGGCCAGCTCGGTGTTGCGGCGGTTGGGCGTGCCCGGCGCGGAGATGGTGGTGTTGCCCCGGCGCCGGGAGGAGGCCCGGTCGGCCGGTACGCCGCCGGACCGGCGGTCGGCGCCGTTGCTCAGGTCGAAGGTGCTCACGTGGTGACCGCTCCCTGACGGCCGGCAGGCCCGCGCGGGGCGGGCCTATGTCGGGTCGCGGCCGTCACGGCTTCGGGCAGGAGTCGGCCTTCTGCCGCTCCTCGTCCGTCAGGCCGGGCAGGTCGCCCTGCGGCCCGGTGGCCGGGGCGGCGGCGCTCTGGCTCGGGGCGGCCGTGGTCGGGGTCGGCGTGGGGGTCGAGGTCGCGCTGGGCGTGGCGGCGGCCGGGGCCCGGCCGGTGGGCGACGCCGCCGGCGCGGTGGCCGCCAGGAACCCGGCGGGCGCCACCGCGGGCGTGGTGCCCGGCTGGCCGCTCGGCGCGGTGCCCGGCAGCGCCGGGTTGGCGGCGGCCGTCCTGGCGTCGGCCACCTTGTGGCAGAACGTCGCCTGCTCGCCCAGCTTCTTCACCGTGTCGTCGGCGTCGCCGAGGCTGCTGGCCGAGATGGTGTTGGTGACGTGCGTGCGCTGGTCCTGCGGCAGGTACTTGAGCTCGATGTCCTTGTACGAGGTGTGCACCGAGGACAGGTTCAGCCCGGCGAGGCTCTGGTTGAGGCCCTGGTAGACCGCGACGTGGTCGCCGTCCACGCCGACGTAGTACTGGTCCTGGGTCCACTGGTAGCCGAAGAAGCCGACGCCGCCGAGCACGCCCAGGGCGACCAGCGCGGCCAGCGAGAGCTTGAGCCCCTTGCCCTTGCGCTTCGGCCGGTCCTCCTCGTCGAACTCCTCGGTGCCGTACACCGGGGGTTCGCCGGCGCCGTAGCCGCCGTCGTAGCCCTCGGCGGGGCCGAAGCCCGCCGGGGCGGCGCCGTAGCCGCCGTCGTAGCCCTCCGCCGGGCCGAAGGCGCCCTGCGGCGGGCGTCCGAGGCCCGCCGCCCGGCCGGCCGGGGTGTCCCGGATCGACTGGTCGGCGAGGGTCGAGGAGGGCGGGGTCTCGGCGACCGCGCCGACCACCATCGGGACGTCGTTGAACTGACCGCTCAGGGTGTCCGTGGCGCCGACGTCGAGGACGTCCGCCACGATGCAGGTGATGTTGTCCGGACCGCCGCCGCGCAGCGCGAGTTGGATCAGCTCCTGCACGGTCTGCTCGGGGGAGTAGAAGCTCCCGAGGGTGTCCTGGAGGGTCTGGTGGCTGACCGGGCCGGAGAGGCCGTCGGAGCAGATCAGGTAGCGGTCGCCCGCCCGGACCTCGCGGATCGACAGGTCGGGCTCGACCTGGCCGCGGCCGTCCAGCGCCCGCATCAGCAGCGAGCGCTGCGGGTGGGTCTCGGCCTCCTCGGGCGTGATCCGGCCCTCGTCGACCAGGCGCTGCACCCAGGTGTGGTCCTGGGTGATCTGCACCAGCGAGCCGTCCCGCAGCAGATAGGCGCGGGAGTCGCCGACGTGCACCAGGCCCATCCGCTGGCCCGTCCAGAGCATCGCGGTGAGGGTGCAGCCCATGCCCTCCAGCTGCGGGTCCTCCTCGACCATCTGCCGGAGGCGGTCGTTGGCGCCCTGGACGGCGTCACCGAGCAGGGTCAGCAGGTCGGCGCCGGGCACGTCCTCGTCCAGCCGGACGATGGAGCCGAGCACCTCGGAGGACGCGACCTCGCCGGCCGCGGCGCCGCCCATGCCGTCGGCCACGGCCAGCAGCCGCGGCCCGGCGTAGCCGGAGTCCTCGTTACCCTCCCGGATCAGCCCCTTGTGGGAGCCGGCGGCGAAGCGCAGCACCAGGGTCATGCGACCTGAGCCCCCCTCTGGGTCATGGACGGGATGCTGTCCCTCATGCGCTACTACTTCCGCAGTTCGATGACGGTCCTGCCGATACGGATCGGCATGCCCGGCTGGAGCGGGGTCGGCGCCGTCAGGCGCTGCCGGTCCAGATAGGTGCCGTTGGTGGAGCCTAGATCCTCGACCGTCCACTGCCCAGTCTGATCCGGATAGATCCTGGCATGCCGGGAGGACGCGTAGTCGTCGTCCAGCACGATGGTGGAGTCGTGCGCGCGGCCCAGCGTGATGGTCTGGCCCTGCAGCGCGACGGTCGTACCGGCCAGCGAACCCTGCACCACGACCAGCTGGGTCGGGGCGCCGCGGCGCCGGCCGCCGCCCTGGGTCTGGGGGGCGGGGGCGGGCTGGCCCTGCGGGGCCCGCCCGGGGGCGGACACCGGGGCCGTGGTGGCGGCGGCCGCGGTGGCGGCACCGCCCCGACGGGAGGAACGGGGGTTCACCCTGGTCCCGAACAGGTCACTGCGGATCACCTGGACCGCGACGATGACGAACAGCCACAGCACGGCGAGGAAGCCCAGCCGCATGACCGTCAGGGTCAGTTCTGACATGGCCGGCCCGCCCGTGAGTGAGCGAAGCGCGCGAACAAATCGGACACTACCCTTCGACCTGTCGGTAGACGATGGTGGTGGAACCCACGACGATTCGTGAGCCGTCGCGGAGCGTAGCGCGCTGGGTGTGCTGTCCGTCCACCACGATGCCGTTGGTGGATCCGAGGTCGAGCACCATCGAGGGGGTGCCGGGCCGGATCTCGGCGTGCTTGCGGGAGACCCCCGGGTCGTCGATCCGCACGTCGGCCTCGGTGGAGCGGCCGAGCACGCAGGCGTTCCCGGTGATCTGGTGACGGGAGCCGTTGACCTCGATCCAGCGGCGTACCGCGGTGCCGTGGCCGGCGCCGGGGAACGGGCGGACGTTGCCGCCCGCGGCCGCCGGCGGTCCGGAGGGCATGGCGGGGGGCGCGGCCGGCGGCGGGGGCGCGCTGTAGGGGGCGGCGCCCTGCTGCTGCCACGGTGCGCCGGGGGCCGGCGGGGCCGGCGGCCGGCCGTAGCCGCCGCCCTGGGTGGGCTGCGGCGGGGCCTGCTGCGGCGCGGCCTGCGCCGACGGCTCCTCGGCGGCCAGGGTGCGGCTGCGCACCCGGTAGAGGCCGGTGTCCAGATCGTCGGCCTTCTCCAGGTTCACCTGGAGCGGGCCCATGAAGGAGTACCGCTGGGCCTCGGCGTACTCGCGGACCATGCCGGCCAGCTCGGTGCCCAGCTGACCGGAGTAGGGGCTCAGCCGCTCGAAGTCGTGCGGGCTCAGCTCGACGATGAAGTCGTTGGGCACGACGGTGCGGTCGCGGTTCCAGATGCTCGCGTTGTTGTCGCACTCGCGCTGCAGCGCGCCGGCGATCTCCACGGGCTGGACCTCGGATTTGAACACCTTGGCGAAGGTGCCGTTGACGAGACCCTCGAGTCGCTGCTCGAACTTCTTCAGCACTCCCACGGGGCACCCCCTTCCAGGGTTCGTTCGCCTGCCTGCCGACCGGATCCCGGGGAGCCGGTCGCGCCTACTTGCGGTACTTCCGTACTGATCGTATCCACGCCGGGGCCATCCATACGGTTCCCGGACCGCGTGGTGCCCGGGGGTGGGCTCGGACACACAGGGTGACGCATGCGGGCCGCAGCATGCCAGGGCTACCCGTCCGGACTGCCCCGCATCCCTCGCTCGCCTGTTCGTCCGGGCATCCGTTCGGATGCGTTCGGCCGCCCGGGAAACGGATTCGGAGGCGGCCCGGAGGTCGTGCTACTGTTTTCCATGTCGGAAGGGGCGCCCGCAAGGGAGCCGGACCGAAGAACCGCGAAGGCCACATGGTACCGAGCGGATCGGCTGGTCGGCTGGCAACCACGACAAACACCCATGCGCGGGTGGCGGAATAGGCAGACGCGCTGGATTCAGGTTCCAGTGCCCGAAAGGGCGTGGGGGTTCAACTCCCCCCTCGCGCACAGTGAAGCCCCGCAGATCTTCGGATCTGCGGGGCTTTCTCGTGTTCCGGAGGGGGCGGCGCCGGGTCGCGGGAGCGGTGGCACGCGGTCACTCCCGGTTGGCGGGGAGGTCGGCCCGCACCGCGAAGCCGCCGTCGGGGGTGGTGCCGGCGACCAGGGTGCCGCCGAGCAGCTGGGCCCGCTCCCGCAGGCCGACCAGGCCGTGCCCGCCACCCGGCAGGGTCTCGGCGGGCCGGACCGGTGGGGCGTCGTTGCGGACCTCGACCCGGAGCCGGCGGCCGACCGCGCGCAGCCGGACGTGCACGGTGGCCTGCGGGGCGTACTTGGTGATGTTGGTGAGCGCCTCCTGGACCGTCCGGTAGGCGGCCCGTTCGACCGCCTCGGGCCAGGGCCGGTCCCCCGGCGCCAGCTCGGTCTCGGCGGCCAGGCCGCTCTCCTCGATCAGCCGGGGGAGGTCCGCCAGCCGGGGCTGCGGGGCGAGCGGGACGTCCGGGCGCGAGCCGGCGGCGCGCAGCACGCCGACCATCTGCCGCAGCTCCTCCAGGGTGCGCACGGAGAGCTCCCGGATCGTCCGGGCGGTGGCCGCGGCGGCCGGGTCGGCGGTGCTGACCTGCAGCGCGCCGGCCTGGATGCTGATCAGGCTGACCTGGTGCGAGACCACGTCGTGCATCTCGCGGGCGAGCCGGCCGCGCTCGCTGATCAGCACCCGCTCGGCGAGCAACCGGCTCTCCCGGGCCTGGCCCCGGGTCAGCTCGTCCAGCCGGGCCGCCAGCTCCCGGCGGGTGCGGGAGAGCAGTCCGGTGGCGGCCGGGCCGGCGGCCAGCATCACCGACTGGATCGCGTAGAGCGCGGTCTCCCGGCTCGGTTCGAAGGACTGCTCGGAGAGCGGCCAGTGGAAGAACTCGACCAGGGCGAAGAGGGTCGCGCAGGGGACCACCACCCGGGGGGCGGGCCGTTCGGCGGCCACCGTGTAGACGGCGGTGATCGGGGCCAGCCAGATGTCGGCGAGATAGCTGCCCGGCATGGTGAGCAGCAGCACGGTGACCGGGAAGCGCCGGCGCCAGGGCAGGACGACGGCCGCCAGCAGCGAGAGCAGGACCTGCCACCAGGGCGCGCCCCGGGCCACCAGCGCGGCGTCCATCAGCGAGTAGAGGGCCGGCAGCAGCAGCATCAGCCAGGGGGCGGTGAGCCGGGCCGGCAGGCGTCTGGCGGGGGGCAGGCCGACGGTGGTCATGCCCCGGTGCCGGGTTTCGGCCGCACCAGGCCGGCCCGGTGGGCCACCACGGCGGCCTGCACCCGGTTGGCGACGCCGAGCTTGCCGAGGATCGCGCTGATGTGGTCCTTCACCGTGCCGGTGCCCAGGAAGAGCCGGTCGGCGATCTCGGCGTTGGACAGGCCCTCGCCGAGCAGGGCCAGGACGTCGAGCTCGCGGCTCGTGAGGGTACGGGCCAGCGAGGCGGCCTCGGCGTCCGGGCCGCCGCCGTCCACGTAGCCGCCGATCACGGTGCGGGTGACGGTCGGGGAGAGGATGCTGCCGCCGGCCGCGAGCACCCGGACGGCGTGCACCAGCTGCTCCGGGGCGGTGTCCTTGAGCAGGAAGCCGGACGCGCCGGCGCGCAGCGCGGTGCCGATGTACTCGTCGGTGTCGAAGGTGGTGAGCATCGCCACCGACGGCGGGTCGGGCAGGGCGCGCAGCCGGCGCAGCACCGAGATGCCGTCGAGGTCGGGCATCCGGATGTCGAGCAGCACCACGTGCGGACGCAGGCGCTGGACGTACGCCTCGGCCTGGCCGCCGGAGCAGTCGCCGACCACCTCCAGGTCGGGGGCGGAGCCGACGATGAGGCCGAGGCCGGAACGGACCAGGATCTCGTCGTCCACGATCAGCACGCGGGTGGTGGTGATGGTCCCTCCTCGGTTCGGGCGGCCGGTCCGCTCGATGCGGTGTCGTCGAGCGTTTCGAGACTAGGGCCACTGGGGGTGGGGTGCCGAACGCCGGCCTTCCGGACACCCCCGCCGTTCGGCGGGGGTGGGAATCGGCTACCGGGTTCACGTAATTCTCACTCTGGGTGGGGAACCATGGAGTTGGCTGCCCCTTCACCGGTTTCCGGTCATGGCCAGGGTCGCTGGTCAGTCCGTCGGGCGCACGGATGCCCGGCACCGGCCCGTGTGCGGATGCGCCTCACCATCTGATCGTTTGGAATTGAGCTGTGTCGTCCACTGTGAAGTCGGAGCCGTCCGCCGCGTCCGCCGGGCCCCGGTCCGCCGGCCTGCTGGAGCGCTGGCGCCCGAGGGCCGCCGCGGCGACCGTCTGGTACCTGCGCCTGATCGCGCTGCTGAACCTGGTGACGGTGCTGCTGGTGCCGTTCCGGGACCAGGTGACCGAGCACAACGAGGGCGAGTACTTCACCCCGTACCTGATGACGGCCGGTCTGAGCACCGCGGTGCTGTCGGTGTTCCTGGCGATCGCGATGCGACGGCGCAAGCGGGCCGCGTGGATCTTCAACATCGCGTTGGCCGGGCTGTTCGCGCTGCTCTACCTGGCCGCCATGGCGGTGCCCGACGAGCGGTTCAACCGGCACCCGCTCAACTACATCTCCACCGTGCTGACCTGCCTGTTCGTCCTGGCGCTGCTGGTCGGGCGGAAGGAGTTCACCTCCAAGGGCGACAGCTCCAACCCGAAGACGGCGGCGGCCACCTTCGTCGGGGGCCTGGCCTTCGGCGGTGTGGTCGGCGCGCTGCTGGTCTGGGCGAACAACACCGCGCAGGGCTCCGACTTCTGGGACCTCTTCCGCTACTCGGTCGGCCGGATGATCACCATCACGCCCTCCGAGCACCTGCGCTCGGTGGTCTCGGCGCCGACCTGGGTCAACGCCGTGATCAACGCGATGGGCGCGGTGCTCTTCCTGCTGGTCCTCTACGTGGCGTTCCGCAGCCCCCGGGACAAGGAACTGCTGACCCCGGAGGACGAGGAGCGGCTGCGGGGCCTGCTGGACAAGCAGGGCGAGCGGGACTCGCTCGGCTACTTCGCGCTGCGCCGGGACAAGGCGGTGGTCTTCTCCCCCAGCGGCAAGGCGGCGGTGACCTACCGGGTGGTCGGCGGGGTCTCGCTGGCCTCGGGCGACCCGATCGGGGACCCGGAGGCCTGGCCGGGCGCGATCGAGGCCTGGCTGTCCGAGGCCCGCGAGCACGCCTGGGCGCCGGCCGTGATGGGCGCCTCCGAGGAGGCCGGGGTGATCTACGCCCGGCACGGGCTGGACGCGCTGGAACTGGGTGACGAGGCGATCGTCGAGCTGGACGAGTTCTCGCTGGACGGCCGGGCGATGCGGGTGGTCCGCCAGGCGTACAACCGGGTCAAGCGGGCCGGGTACACGGTGCGGATCCGGCGCCACCAGGACATTCCCGAGTGCGAGATGGCCCAGCTGGTCGCCAAGGCCGACCAGTGGCGCGACGGCGCGACCGAGCGCGGCTTCTCGATGGCGCTCGGCCGCCTCGGCGACCCGGGCGACGGGCGCTGCGTGATGCTGGAGTGCCACGACGGAGACGGTGAGCTGAAGGCGCTGCTGAGCTTCGTGCCCTGGGGCGTGGACGGACTCTCGCTGGATCTGATGCGTCGGGCCAGAGACACCGAGAACGGCCTGATGGAGTTCATGGTGATCGAACTGCTGCAGCGCGCGCAGGAGGTCCAGCTGGCCCGGGTGTCGCTGAACTTCGCGATGTTCCGTTCCGTTTTCGAGCGCGGGTCGCGCCTCGGCGCGGGGCCGGTGCTCCGGCTCTGGCGCTCGGTGCTGGGCTTCTTCTCGCGCTGGTGGCAGATCGAATCGCTGTACCGGGCCAACGCCAAGTACCGGCCCATCTGGGAACCGCGCTATCTGCTGTTCGAGAAGAGCAGCGAGATTCCGCGCATCGGCATCGCCAGCGCGCGGGCCGAGGGCTTCATCACCGCGCCGAGTCTGCCCGCCCTGTTCCGTCGCCGACACGCGGGAGCCGCCGACGCGGGGCCCCCGGTGCCGACGGCAGCGCGGGACGGGAAGGGGTAACCCCTCCGCCGGGGGGCGGAGGGGGCCGGACGTCCGGATGGGGGGTCTTCGGGGTTTTCTCTCCCCCCAGAGGATGAGGCAGCTCAACTTTTATGCCGATGTGGATTCTTTAACCGGCTTCTAATGTTGGAGTGGTCGAGAAGGCGTTCGCGGCTTCGGGGATTTGGAGAGACGGTTGTGATTCACAGGACCCACGCGGGGGGCGTGCGAAAGGGGCCGCTGGCTATTGCCGGTGCGGCCGCTGTCGCCGAGTGGGGGACGTTGTTCGGGACGGTCCGGGAGCGGCTGGTGGCGAAGAAGTTCGCCGCCGTTCCGCTGGCCACGGCGGCGACCGCCCTGATCCTGCTGTTCAGCGTTGTGCAGCATCTGCCGGGCGGGGAGCGGTTCGTCACCCACATCGGGGTGGTGAAGGCGGCGCTGCCGCTGGACGTCTCGCTGCTGCGCACACCGCTGTCGTTGTACGTGCCGGCACTGGACCTGCCGGTCTGGGGGGCGCTGGCCCAGGTCTTCGTGGTCTTCGGGATCGCCGAGATCGTGCTCGGTCGGCGGCTGACCCTGGTGGTGGCCTACGCCTGCACCCTGGCCGGGACGCTGTTCGCCCGGTTCGGCGTGGCGGTCGGCCCGGACCACGTGTTCGGCTTCCCGAAGTGGGTGGCCTACGTCCGTGACACCGGCCCGTCGGCGGCGGTGGTGGCGCTGGCGATCTGCATCGCGTTCCGCTGCCGGGCCTGGTTCACGGCCGGCCTGGTGGTCGCGCTGATGGTCGGCGAGGCGGTCGTGCTGCCGAACCTGGCGGGCCTGGAGCACGTCGTCGCGGTGCTCACCGCGCTGCTGATCGCCGTCTCGGTGGAGGTGTTCGGGGACTTCTGGCCCCGGGTGCTGGCCGGGGTCGGCGCGGCGGCCTCGGTGGCCACGGCCGCCTCGATCGAGGTGGCCACGGAGGCCCGCCGCCGCCGCTCGGCGGGCGCGGCCCTGCCGTAACCCCGGACCCGAAGGCCCGGTGCCGGGCCGGGGCATGAAGCCCCGCCCCGGCACCGGACCCTGTCCGTCCAGCCCCAGCCCGGCGTCTGAACCCCGGCCACCGGCTCTGACCTCGGCCCCGTACGGCGCGCCCGTGCTCGGCGCCCGCAGGCATGAAGCCCCGGCCCGTGACGTCTGGACCCCGGCCATCGGCTCTGACCCTGGCCCCGCACGCCCGTGTTCGGCGCGCGCGGGCATGAAGCCCCGGCCCCGGCGTCTGGACCCCGGCCCCGACCGAATCCGCCCCGAGCCGAAGGGCCGCGCCGGTGCCGAAAGGGTGGGCCCCTCCTGCCCGATGGCGGGCAAGGAGGGCAAGCGAGGACGCCGCGAGGAACGAGCGGCGTCGGAGCGCCGACCGTCGGCACCGGACGAGAGCGGCCCGGAGGCGAGCGGGCGCCTATCAGAGGGGCAGCTCGAACCAGACCACCTTGCCGACCGCCTTGCGGGCGGTGCCCCAGTGCTCGGCGAGCTTGGTGACCAGCGTCAGGCCGCGGCCGGTCTCGCCGAGCTGTTCGGCGGGCTCCAGCGACGGCAGGTTGTGGTTGTCGTCACTGACCTCGACCAGCAGCTTGTCCACCCGGATCAGCTGCAGCTGGACGCGGTCCCGGGCGACCCGGACGGCGTTCGTCACCAGCTCGCTGACCAGCAGCTCGGTGGTGTCGCAGAGCGCCTCCAGGTGCCAGTTGGTCAGCTGCTCGCGGACCAGCGCGCGGGCCCGGCGGACCTCGCGGTGGTCCACGGTGAGGTCCCAGGTGGCCACCTCGGTCGGCGCGACGCCGTCGAAGCGGGCCACCAGCAGGGCGACGTCGTCCTTGCGGTCGTCCGAGTGCAGCCGGTCCAGGACGACGTCGCAGGCCTCCTCGGGGCTGCGTTGCGGGTCGATCAGATTGCCGCAGAGCGCGGCCAGCCCCGTTCCTATGTCGCCGCCCCTGACCTCGACCAGTCCGTCGGTGCAGAGCACCAGCATCGAGCCGTCCGAGACGTCGATGGTCTTGGCGACGAAGGGCACCCCGCCGACGCCGATCGGGGCCCCGGCCGGGATCTCCAGCAGCTCGCCGGTGCCGTCGGGGTGCACCAGCACCGGGGGGACGTGGCCGGCACTGGCCAGCTCGCAGGTCCGGTTGATCGGGTCGTAGACCGCGTACAGGCAGGTGGCCAGATGGTCGTCGCCGAGCTTCTGGGCCAGGTTGTCCAGGTGGCGCAGCAACTGGCCGGGCGGCAGGTCGAGGGCGGCGAGGGTCTGCATCGCGGTGCGGAAGCGGCCCATCGCGGCGGCCGAGTGGATGCCGTGGCCCATCACGTCGCCGACCACCAGGGCGACCCGGCTGCCGGGCAGCTGGATCGCGTCGAACCAGTCCCCGCCGACCTCGGCCTTGGGGTCGCCCGGCAGGTAGCGGTGGGCGATCTGGACACCGGGGATCTGCGGCGGGCGGGTCGGGATCATCGAGCGTTGGAGGGTGGTGGCGACCTTGGACTCGGCGCGGTGCAGCCGGGCGTTGTCCAGCGAGAGCGCGGCCCGGGCGGCCAGCTCCTTGAGGGTGGCGGCGTCCCCCTCGTCGAAGGGGGCGCGGTCGGACAGCCGGAGCAGCTTGAGGATGCCGAGCACGGTGCCCCGGGCGGAGAGCGGCACCACGAGCATCGAGCGGCCGGAGACCACCGAGGCGAGCCGGACGCCACCGAGCGCGGCGGCGTAGTCGACCGCGACGTCCTCGCTGACCACCGGGACCAGGACCGGCTGGTTGAGCTGGAGGGCCATCCCGGGCGGGGTGTGGCGGGGCATCGCGACCAGGGAGCCCTCGGCGAGGACGTGGTCCCACTGGCCGGCCGAGTCGTTGTTGACCAGGGCGACCCGGCGCAGCATGGTGTCGTCGTCCGGCCGGGCCTCGGGCAGCTCGGAGTCGGAGATCAGGCCGTCCACCAGGTCGACGCAGGCGAAGTCGGCGACCCGGGGGACGAGTACCTGGCAGAGCTCGCGCGCGGTGAAACCGAGGTCCAGGGTGGTGCCGACCTTGCCGCCGACCTCGTTGAGCAGGGCCAGCTGCTCCCCGGCCTGGCCGTTGGTCAGGAACGGGGTGAGCCGGCCGGTCGGCGGGGGGCCGCCGGTGCCGAGAAGGACGTCGGCCGGGGCGGGCACGGCGACGGGTGGGACCTGGTCGCCGGGCCGGCCCTGCAGGCCGTGGGCGGACGACTCGACGGCGGTCTGCTCGATGGTGGCGCCTCCTCTGGGCGGAGCCGGGACGGTCGGGGCGGCCGCCGACGTGCCGCTCACGGCGCCGGTGGGCCGGGCGGCCGGTGCGGCGGGCCGGTCGGCCTCGCGCTGGACGGGCAGCGGGCCCGCCGGCCGCCGGCCCGGGGCGGACTGTTCGGGCTGCGGGGGCGGGCCGAGCCGGGTGGCGCGCTGCTGGGCGGTCGGGTAGCGGCGGCCGATGCCCGCGGCCGCGTGCGCGGTGCCGGCCTGCGGATCGGCCGGCAGCACCGGCAGCACGGTGGTGGCGTCCAGTCGCAGGGCGGGCAGGCCGGCCCGGCCGAGCGCGTCCAGCAGCCGGCTCCGGCGGTCGCCGGAACCGCCCGGGAGCAGTCGGGCGAGCGGCTCGGGCACCGGGCGGCCGGGCGCGGTGAGGGCGGCGGTGAGCCGGTGGAAGCCGCCCCGGGCGGCGGGGGTGGCGGCGAACGGCAGCAGGCGCTCGCCGAGCGCGAGCCGCGGCCCGGTGGAGCGCAGCGGGCGGGCGTCGGTGGCCAGGGCCAGCAGGCCGCCGCCCGGGCCGGCCAGCGGATAGGCCCACCAGAGCACGTCGCGCAGGTGTTCCTCGCGGTCGACGACGGGCATGTGGCCGGCCCACGGGCGGTCGGCGGCGGTCAGCTCGGCCAGGGTGTCCAGGGCGTCGCGGCGGTGGCGGACGGCGGGGGCGGCGGCCGGTCCGGGGACGCTGCGCGGTTCGACGGCGGGCAGCAGGCCGGAGGCGGGGCGGTCGTGGGTGACGTCGGCGCGGTGCCCGAACAGCTCCTCGGCGGCCCTGCTCCACTGCGCGACCCGGCCCGTCCGGTCGACCAGGACCAGGGCGAGCCGGACCAGCGCGACCACCCCTGCGGGCTGGTCACCCGGTACGGCCCCGGACCCGGCCGTGACGGCCGCCGGACGCGGTGTTGAGTTGGGCTCGTCCACCATGGATTCGGTCTGCTCCCGCCTGGCCGCCACGCCTGGAGGTGGCCGTCTCTCTGGAGGAGGCACGCTGTGCGTACCAGCGAAGCACGGAGAGGGCGGGGCTCGATACCGAAACGGGGAGATTCATCAGTACTTGTTGCGCGTCCCGGGGTGAACGCCCGCCCGCGCTCCTCGTCCACCCGGTCGGAGCAGCGCGCTCGGAGGTAGGGTGGCAGGCCGGGCCGCCCCGTGCGGCGGGCGTGCCGCTCCCGGTACGGCGGACGGCGTCGCAGCAGGACGAGCCGGCAGATCGAGACAGAGGCGAGACGTGACCGCGCAGAGCCCCGCCCGTTGGACGGATCCGGAGCAGCAGGAGCTGGAGGAGCGGGTCGCCGCCGCCGAACTCGCCTGGCTCACCATGGATGTCGACATGCAGACGCTGCGGGTCGAGATCGACAACTTCGCCCTGATCCACCATCAGCTGCTCGGTCCGCTGTACGCCCGGCTGGACGAGCTGGACGCGCTGATCGCCGAGACGGTGGCCACCCGGACCGGACACCCCGAGGACCTGCGGCGGGCCGCCGAGGCGCGTCAGCGGGTGGACGAACTGCCCGACCTGGACGCGCTGTTCGACAGTGTCCAGGAGAAGGACGCGGCCGCGCCGCCGGCCGCGCCGACCCGGGTGCGGCCCGGCCGGGACGCCCAGCGGAGCTACCGCGAGCTCGTCCGCCGTGCCCACCCGGACCTGACCACCGACCCGGCCGAGCAGCGGCGCCGGGCCGCTTTCATCGTCCGGGTCAACGAGGCCTACGCGTACGGCGACACCGCCGCGCTGGAGGGTCTCGCCGCCGAGTGGTCCACCGCTCCCGAGGCGGCGCCCGCGGTGGACTCCCGGGACCGGTTCGGCTGGCTGCGCCGGCGCCTGGAGTGGCTCACCGCCAAGATCGCCGAGACCGCCACCGAGCAGGTCAGGCTGGAGAACACCGCGATGGGCCAACTGCTCGCCCTCGCCCCGCAGGACCCGGACGGGCTGCTGGAGGAGCTCGCCGAGCAGCTGCTGGCGAAGGCCTCGGCCCAGCAGGCGGAGCTGGAACGGCTGCTCGGCGGGCAGCCGGTGGGAGACAATGGGGCGGACCGGACCGAGCCACAGGAGAGTCAGACGATGTTCGCGCAGATCCCCACCGCCGAAGCCGCCGCCGTCCCCGCCGACGCCGCCCTGCTGGACGTCCGTGAGCAGGACGAGTGGGACGCCGGTCATGTGGACGGCGCGCTGCACATCCCGATGGGCCAGGTGATCGCCCGCCTCGGCGAGCTGCCGGACGACCGGCTCTACGTGCTCTGCCGGGTCGGCGGGCGCTCCGCGCAGGTCGTCCAGTACCTGGTGCAGAACGGCCGGGACGCGGTCAACGTGGACGGCGGGATGTACGCGTGGGAGAGCGCGGGCCGCCCGATGGTGAGCAGCGACGGCCGGGACGCCTTCGTCCTGTAGGCCCCGTGCCGTCCGCTCCCCCTTCCCCGCCGCCGGCGCCGTCCGCCCCCGGGTAGGGCAGGATGGGCGCGCGACCGTGCCGGGACGGACCGGCGGCGCACGTCCGGCCGGGTGGGGGCTCCGCCCGGCCGAAGCCTGGGGGAGTCCATGGCCGAGACCGGGAGCACCGGGGCACCGCCCGGCGGGCGGGTCTGGTCGACGCCGGCGCTGGCCGTGCTCGGACTGGCCGCCGCGGTGCTGGTCACGGGTACCGGGCTGTTCCTCGCCGCGGTCTTCCTGCACGTGGCCCCGGCCAACTCGGCCTCCCGGGAGTACCGGGAGCAGGTCGACGGCCTGGTGTACCCGGAGTTCGAGCAGAACTGGAAGCTGTTCGCGCCCAACCCGCTGCAGCAGAACGTCAGCCTGGACGCCCGGGTGCGCACGGTCGCGGACGGCGGCGCGACCCGGACGCACGACTGGACCGGGCTGACCGCCCGGGACATCGCGGCGATCCGCGGCAACCCGGCGCCCAGCCATGCCGACCAGAACCTGCTCCGCCGGGCCTGGGACTTCTACGAGGGCTCGCACAGCGCGCAGGACGACTCGCTGACCAATCCGCGCGGCAAGCTGGCCGAGCAGTACCTGAAGCGGATCGCGCTGCAGCGGATCGGCCGGAGCGTCGACGGTGAGCGGATCCTGCAGATCGAGTTCCGGGTGACGGCCGCGACCGTCCCGCCGCCGGGCTGGAGCGGGGAGGCCGCGCCGCCGGCGCCGAAGGTCCGGGAGCTGCCGTGGTGGCCGGTGGACGACGAGGACTTCCGGGGGCTGGCGTGACCGACGTGCCGCCGACGGCCGGGCAGGTGCTGCTCGACGGGATCCCCCGGCAGCCGGGGCCGGACGCGCCGGCGCAACCGGCCCCGGAGCGGCCCGGGCCGGGGCTCGGCGCCGCGGCTTCGCGGGCCTTCGCGGCGTTCACCGGGCAGGTGCTGGGGCGCTATCAGGCGGCGGCGGTGCGGATCGGCTTCGGGCTGGTCTGGCTGGCCTTCCTGCTGCGGGAGTGGCCCAACCGGCGGCTGCTCTACGGCGACACCTCGCCGTGGTCGCTCGACCTGGCCGAGCGGCTGCTGGCCGACAACGGGGCGCTGACCGTGCTGCCGTGGTTCGGCGGGCGGCTCTGGTTCGAGCTGGTCTACCACCTGGCGGTGCTGGCCGCCTTCGCCGTGCTGCTGGGCTGGCGGACCAGGGCGAGCACCGTGCTGTTCCTGGTGACCGTGCTGTCGCTGCAGAACCGCAACGTCTTCCTCGGCGACGGCGGCGACAACGTCGTCCATCTGATGGCGGTCTACCTGGTCTTCACCCGCTGCGCGCGGGTCTGGTCGCTGGACGCCCGGCGGCCGGCCCCCGGGCGGTCCGGGGTGCTGCTCTGGGTGGTGCTGGGCGCGGTGCTGCTGGTCTGCCAGCTCGGCGCCTTCTCCGGGGAGAGCCTGACCTGGACCACCGCCGGCTTCCCCCGCGTCGGGTGGGCGCCGGTGTTCTGGGGCCTGTGGGCGGTGGCCGGGCTCTGGTGGGTGCTCGGCCGGCTGCGGCCGGACGGCGAGCCGCGGGCACTGCTGGACGCGCTGGCGAACATGGTGCACAACTGCGCGATGCTGGTGATCGCCGCCGAGGTGGTGCTGATCTACGCCACGGCCGGCTGGTACAAGGTGCAGGGCTCGCGCTGGCAGGACGGCACCGCTCTCTACTATCCGCTGCACCTGGACTACTTCACGCCCTGGCCCGGATTGTCCGGGCTGGTCGGCTCGGCCCTGCTGCCGGTCTTCCTGGTCTCGTACGGGACGGTGCTCCTGCAGGTGGCGTTCCCGTTCACGCTGGTCCACCGGCGGTTCAAGAACGGGTTGCTGGCGGTGATGATGGCCGAGCACGTGGGGATCGCGGTGCTGCTGGGGCTGCCGGTGTTCTCGCTGGCGATGGTCGCGGCGGACGCCGTCTTCCTGCCGACCGGGGCGCTGCTCTGGGCGGGCGCGCGGTTCGGGGGCGTGGGGGCACGGCTGCGGAGCGTCGGCCGCCTCCGCCGCCGGAGGGTGCCCCTCCCCTAAGCTGACCGCTATGTCCTGGTTTGCCGCACTTCGAGACACCGCGCGGACCGGACTCACCCTGGACCGGGCGCTGACCGACCCCAAACGCGCCGCCCGCGGGGCCGTCGCCGTCGCCGTGGTGCTCTTCCCGACCCTGGCCCTGGGCGGTGCCCGGCTGGCCACCTCGGCCGCGATGGGCGCGTTCATCGCCGGCACGGCCACCTTCCAGCGCAGCTTCCGCCCCCGGCCCACGCTCGCCGTCGCGGCCGGGATCGGGCTCGGCACCAGTACCTTCCTCGGCTACCTGGCGGTCGGGGTGAGCGGGGCGTTCCCGGCGCTGCTCGCGGTCTGGTCCTTCGGGGCCGGCCTCGCCTGGGCGATCGGGCCGACCGCCGGCGTGGTCGCCGCCAACACCCTCTCGGTGATGCTGGTGGTGGTCCAACTGCCGGTCAGCGCCGCGACCGCGTTCGGCCACGGGCTGGTCTGCGCGCTCGGCGGCGCCGTCCAGGCGGCCGTCATCACCCTCTGGCCGATCGGCAGTTGGACCGTCCAGCGCGAGGCGCTCGCCGACACCTACGCCGAACTCGCCGACTACGCCCGGCGACTGCGCCAGGACCCGACCGCGCACGTCGACCCGGAGCCGTTCATGACGGCCCGGCACGCGGCCGCGCTGACCCCTTGGCAGGACCGCCGCCGGCCGCCCGAGCTGCGCGGGCTGCGCGGCATCGCCGAGCGGGTCCGGCCGACCCTGGCCGCGATCGCCGACCCCAAGGTCGGCGCCCCCGAGGAGGGGCCCGAGCGCGACCGGGCCCGGGCCGTCCTGGCCGCCGCCGCCGAGGCGATGGACGCCCTGGCGCGCGCCGTCCGGACCGGTGATCCGTTGCGACTGCCGCGCTCCGCGCCCGCCCTCACGCTGGCCGCCCCGGCCGACGGGCCGGAGCTGCAGGGCGCGGCCCGGCGGGCCGCCCGCCGGCTCGCCGGGTTGCTGCGCAAGGCCGCCGACGCCCTGGAGCGCGGCGACGAGGAGACCATCAGCAGGCCCGTGGTCGGCGCCGGCGGGTCGCTGCTGAAACCGCCGCTCTCCAAGATGCTGCCGGTCGCCCTGCGCGCGGTGCGGCGCCAGCTCCAGCCGCACTCGGCGGTCTTCCAGCACGCCGTCCGGCTCGCCGGGGTCGTCGTGCTCGCCTACCTGCTCGCCCGGCTGGTCGGCTTCGAGCACGGCTACTGGGCCCCGATGACCGCCGCCATGGTGATGCGACCCGACTTCGCCCAGACCTACAGCCGGGGGGTGGCCCGGCTGGCCGGGACGATGGTCGGCGTCGCCGTCTCCACCCTGGTGGTGCAGCTGGCCCACCCCGGGGAGTGGGTGCTGGCCGCGCTCGCGGTGCTCTGCATCGGCGGCGCGTACCTCACCCTGCGCACCGGCTACGCGCTGATGACGGCCTGCGTCTCCTCGTATGTCGTCTTCCTGCTGGGCCTGCAGCCCGGGAACCCGTTGGCCACCGCCTTCGAGCGGGTCGGGCTGACCTTCCTCGGGGGCTCCGTCGCGCTGCTCGCCTACGCGCTCTTCCCGACCTGGCAGACCGCCCGGCTCGGGGAGCGGCTGGCCGAGTGGCTGGCCGCCGCCGGGCGCTACGCGGCGGCGGTGCTCGCCGTCTACGAGGACCCGGGCGCCCCGCGCGGGCGGGAGGTCCGCTCGGCGCTGCTGGACTCCCGGGAGGCCCGCTCCGAGCTGCTCCAGGCGATGCAGCGGGCCGACGCCGAGCCCGGCCGGCACGCCTCCGGGCTGCCCGGGGTGAGCCGCCGCCAGCTGGACCGGGCCCGCGCCGCGGTCGGGCACCTCGGGCGGGTCGTCGTGCTGCTGGAGGCCCACCTGCCCACGGCCGACGCCGAACCGGTGCCCGGTGCGGCCGAGTTCGCCGAGGAGCTGCGCCTGGCCACCGCGCTGGCGGCGGCCGCGCTGCTCACCGACCGCCCGGTGGAGTTCGACGCGGTGCGGGAGGCCCAGGCCCGGTTGGAGGAGCGGCTGGAGCGGGCGCCGGCGAGTGTGCAGCGCGATGTCGTCCGGACCAGCAGCCGGCTGCTGCTCCAGGCGCTGAAGGACCTGGAGCGCGCGCTGCGCGGGGGTGGCACGGCCACCCCGGCGCAGCGCGCGCGGGAGTCCACGGCACGGTAGGCCGGCCGGGTGCGGGCGCCCGGCCGCCGTTCAGGCGGCGGCCGCGGCCTCCAGCCAGTTGGCGAACTCGCAGGCGAAGTGCCACTGGTGGCCCGCCGCCAGCTCGTCCGGGGCGGCCTCGGGGAACTCGACGGTGAGCCGGATCCGCAGGCCGTCGGGGGAGTCGGCGAACTCGTGCATCACCCGCAGCACCTCGGAGCCGTCGGCGAGCCGCCCGGTGCCGCCGATCCGGACGGGGTACTCGGGGGTGGCGGTGGGGGCGTCGAACCGGAGGAAGAAGCGCAGCGGCCCGGCGCCGACGGTCTCGATGATCTCGACCTGCCCGCCGGTGGAGTCGGCGAGGTAGTGCTCGGGGTTGGCGGCGAGCAGGGCGGCCCGGTCGGGCGCCCGCAGTCGGCCCTGCCACCAGCCGAGGAAGCGCCCGGCGTCGATGCCCTCGGCGGTCAGCTCGGTGACGGCGGAGCGCCACCGGCCGCCGGAGGCGCGCAGCAGGCCGGCCAGCACGGTGTCGGCTTCGGCGGTGTCGGGGGCGAGCAGCTCCCGGACGCGGTCGTCGCCGAGGCGCAGCTTGAGCAGCCGCAGGGCGGCGCGGGCCCGGTCCAGCTCCCATGCCAGGACGGTCTCCCGGGGGTGGCGGGTGCCGTCGATGTCGGTGCGGACGGTGATCGGGGGTCGGGTGGTCGTCATGGCGTCGCTCCTCGGCAGGGCGGCCGCCCGGGCGGGCGGGCCGGCGGGACCTAGGCGGAGAGATTTTCTCCGGTTCCTGGACGGTAGCATAGGGGGAGAGAATCTCTCCGGTTAAGGGGTTGGTGATGAGGGCGGACGCGGAACGCAGCCGGCGCAGGATCCTGGACGCGGCCTGCGAGGTGTTCCTCGAACGCGGGCCGGACGCCCCGCTGGACGCGGTGGTGCGCCGGGCCGGGGTCGGCCCCGGCACCCTCTACCGGCGCTTCCCCGACCGCGAGGCGCTGGTCCGGGCCCTGGTCACCGACCTGCTGGCCCGGCTCGCCGAGGCCGCCGAGCAGGCCCGCCAGGAGGAGGACGACCCGTACCGGGCCCTGCGCCGCTTCGTGCACGCCGCCGCCGACCTGCGGATGGGCGCGGCGATCGTGGTGCTGCTGGAGCGGCTCGTGGTGGACGAGGAACTGATCACCGCCCGGGCCGGGACCGTCGCCGCCGTGCGGTCACTGGTCGAGGCGGCGCAGCGGGCCGGACAGCTGCGGGCCGACATCGGCCTGGGCGACCTGGTGCTGCTCTGCGTCCGGGTGTCCCGGCCGCTGCCGGGCGGGCTCGCCGCCCTGGACGCCGACGGCACGCTGGTCCACCGCCAGCTGGACCTCGCCCTGGCCGGACTGCGGGCGGGCGTCACCGACGGGCCGGGCGCGCCGCTCGGCTTCGACCAGGTGATCGCGGCCGCCGCCCGGCCCGGGGAGACCGGCACGACGGGGGTGGCAGAGTGAGCGGCATGAACGACGAGCTGGTACGCGCCTGGCGGGCGGACGCGGCGGCACCGGACACGGTGCTGCTGGACGGGTTCCACGCGCTCAAGCACGCGCTGCGCTTCGGCGGGGACGTCCGCCGGGTGCTGACCGCCGACCGGGCCGCGCTGCTGGCGCTCGCCGCCGAGCTGGCCGGGGACGTCGCCCCCGCGGTGGCCGCGACGGCCGTGGAACTGCCGGAGGCGGCGCTGCGCACGCTGGTGCCCAGGCTGCACCCCACCGGGGTGATCGCGCTGGCCGGCCGCCCGACCACCGGCGCCAACCTGGCGGCCCTCGGCCGGCAGCCCCGGACCGCGCCGGTCGTGCTGCTGGAGAACCCCCGCAACCTGGGCAACGTGGGCGCGGTGATCCGGCTGGCGGCCGGCTTCGGCGCCACCGGCGTGGTGACCACCGGCGACCTGGACCCCTGGCACCCGAACGTGGTGCGGGGCAGCGCCGGCCTGCACTTCGCCACCGCCGTCGAACGGCTGGCGCTGTCCGGGCTGCCCGCCGGCCCGCTGTACGTGCTGGACCCCGAGGGCGCGGACATCCGGACGGTGGCCGTGCCGGACGACGCGCTGCTCGCCTTCGGCACCGAGCGGCACGGGGTCTCGGCGGAGCTGAGGGCGCGCGCCGACCGGCTGGTCGCGGTGCCGATGCGGCCCGGGGTCTCCAGCTTCAACCTGGCGACCAGCGTGGCGATGGGGCTCTTCCACTGGATGTCGGGCCGCCCGCCCGGTGTTCCCCTGCCGGGCGGGCCCGCGGACACGCCCTAGCCGAACAGCCGGCGCCAGGTGTCCGGCCCGGGGTAGCCGTCGGCCTCGGCGCCGCGCCAGCCCTGGGCCTGCTGGAAGGCCTGGACGGCCCGCCGGTCGCTCTCCGTCCAGCGGGGACCGGGGCCCTGGGCGTAGAAGCGGCCGAAGCCCTTGCGGACCAGCCGCTCCCCGAGCGCGGTGACGGACGCGTTGTTCGCGCCCGGGGCGAACGCGCCGGTGCCGGGGAAGGCGGGCACCCCGGTGCCGCCGCCCGTACCGGGGGTGACCGGGGGCGGCGGGAGCGGGGTGGTGGCGGCGGCGATGTCGCGGCCCTTGTGGGAGACCAGGTAGTCCCAGGTGTCCTTGCCCGGGATGCCGTCGGCCTCGGCGCCGCGCCAGCCCTGGGCGAGCTGGAAGGCCTCGGTGGCCTTGCGGTCGGCCTCGCCCCAGCGCGGTCCGGGGCCCTCGGTGTAGAACCGGCCGCCGCCGCGTCCGGTCAGCATCTGCCCGAGCTTGGTGACGTACGCGTTGTTCGCGCCGGGGCCGAACGTGTCGGCGCCGGGGAAGGCGGTCGACGCGGAGCCGTCGTTGCTGGTGCCGCCGGAGAGGGCCTTGGCGCGGTACGGGACGTACGAGGCGGAGTTGTTCCAGTAGGCGTACGGGGTGTCCCGCTCGGTGGTGCGGGGGGAGGTCTGCTCGTAGGCCAGGTAGCGGGTGCGGGAGGCGTCCGTCCAGCCGCCGAAGACGGTGACGTGCGAGCCGGCCTGCGGGTTGGCCGGGTTGTTGTAGACCAGGATGTCGCCGGGCTGGAGGTCCGCCTTGGTGATCCGGTCGGCGAAGTCGGGCAGCGTCCAGGTGGTCTGACTGCTGCCCAGGCCCCAGGCCATCGACACGAAGCCCGAGCAGTCCTGGCGGTAGCCGTCGGACCAGTAGCGGCTCATGCTGTACGGCACCTTCTGGGCGACCCAGCTCCGGGCCCGCTCGATGATCCGCGCCCGGGTGAGCGGCTGCGCGGCGGCCCGCGGGCCGGCGAAGGCGCGGGCGCCGGGGGACTCGCCGTAGAGACCGCTGACCCCGCCCTGCGGGGTGGCCGGCGGCCGGGCGGTGCTGCTGCCGCCGGGGGTGGGCGCGGGGGCCGCCGCGGCTCCGGCGGCCCCCGCCGCCCCGCCGCCCAGCGCGGTGCCGACCGCGGCCATCAGCACGGCCGCCCGCCGGCGGACGCTCCGCGCCGCGGCGTGCCCGCCCTCGTGCACCGGTGCGGCGTGCAGCCGGGCGCGGCGGCCGGCGCGGCAGCCCCCGCATATGCAGTCCTCGTCCGGTGCGACCTCGTCGAATTCCAGCAACGGGGTCGATTGCTCGGTAGGGGTCATTCTCCGCCTCTTTCCCGGTCAGTCCTGATGGCACGACAGGAGTGACTTTCCCAGGCCGTTATCGCGTGTTATCGGGACCAAAGTCCCAAACCGGGCGGGGGGTCTGCGCGGCGGGTTGCGCCGCCCGGGTGACGACCGTTCGGCGGCCCGGGCGTGGCGCGGGGAAACGGGAGGCGGTAGGGCCGGGGCCGGCCCGGTGGGTGGTCGGCGCCGGTCGGCGGCCTTCCGGGTGAGAGCTGTCGGGTGGCGGGTGTCAGGCCGCGGCCGGCGGATTGACCGGGGAGTACTCGGGGGCGGTCCAGGTGAGCGGGGTGGCGTCGGCCAGTTCCAGGACGCCCGTGACGGTGAGGTCGACCACCCGCTCGGCCCCCGGCAGACCGGCCGCCGCCCCTTCGGACCAGTCGGTCCGCGCCTCGCCGGTGATCAGCAGCGCCCCGCCGGTCTCGTAGTCCGGCAGCAGCAGCCCGGCACGCGGGTCGAGCTCCAGATTGCCCAGGGTCATGAACATGCTGTTGCCGGCGTACTCGGGCCAGCGCAGCCGGTCCGGGCCGACGGCCCGGAGGAAGCCGGGGTTGCCGCCCCGGTGCGAGGCGTCCACCCGGCCGTCCGGGCCGGCGGTGGCGATGAAGAAGGTGTCGGCGGTGGCCGCGGTCAGCTGCTGGGCGGTGGACAGGGTCGGGCCGGCGGCCACCACGTGCGGGGTGCCGGCAGCCGCCGACTCCAGCGGGCTGCGGCGCTGGATGTACTTCGGGCAGTTGGCGTAGACCTGGTCGGCGGAGATCACCAGGCCGCCCCGGCCGTCCGGTACGGAGCGGCCGTTGAGCCGCATCCGGCGCCGGCCGGCCGGGTCCAGCGCGATGGTGCCGACCTCGGCCGGGCCGTCCAGGACGGCGGCCAACGGGTCCTCGGTGGCGGGCCCGGCGGCCACCGTGAGGGTCCGCTCGTCGGGGGCCCGCAGGAAGCCGGGGCCGCCGGTGAGCTGGGTCGCCCAGAGCCGGCCGTCGGCGTCGGCGGCGCCGAGCACCAGCGTCCTGCGTTCGGCCAGGAAGCGGGCGGCCACGGCCGGGATGGTGCGGCCGATCGCGCGGCCGGAGTGGTCGGCCCGCTCCCGGCGGCCGACCCGGGCCTGCACCGCTCGCTCGCCCGGGTGGTACGGCGTACTGCTGTCCGTCATGGCGGTTGCCTCCCGATCCGACCTGATCCGACCTGATCCGACCTGATCCGATCTGATTCGATTCGATTCGATCCGGCCGGGGCCTAGAAGAACCCGCAGGTGGGGGCGGTGCCGGAGGGGGCGGCGGTGTCCTCCACGCCCTTCGGGGTGTAGATCTCCAGCCGGATGCCGTCGGGGTCGGTGAAGAAGATCCCGCCGGAGGCCGCGCCCTCGCTGTGCGGGACGACGCCGTCGTAGGCGAACTCGGCGCCCAGCTCGCGCAGCAGCCGCTCGGCGGCCCGGACCTCGTCGAGGCTGTCGACCTGGAAGGAGAGGTGGTGCAGGCCGGGCGCGGCGGTGGCGAAGGTGCCCGCGCTCTGCTGCCAGAGGGTGATCACCAGTCGCCCGTCGCGGCCGAGGAAGGCGAAGCGGCGCTCGGGGTCGGTGCCCTCGTTCACCACCTCCAGGCCGAGGACGTCGCGGTAGAAGGCGGTCGAACGGTCGAGGTCGGTGACGTTCAGGCCGATGTGGCCGGTCTGCAGGGTGCTGGTGGCGGTGCTGGACATGGCTGATCACTCCCGTGGCCGGGGCGTCCGGAGGCGCCCGTTCCCTAACCGATACAAGGAACGGTAGTGGTTAGTCTGATGTCCCGTCAACCAGTACTGGCCTCTGTAGTGGTTAGGTAGGTCTCGGTGAGCCGGTCCGCGAAGGCCTCGGCGGTGAACAGGTAGTCCTGGCTGCCGGCCGACTCCAGCGCGTACGCCGCCAGCACGCAGCCCATCCGGGCCGAGGCGTCGTCCGGGAGCCCCCCGGCCCGGCCCGCCAGGAAGCCCGCGCGGAACGCGCCGCCCGCGCCCGCGCCGTCCGGCAGCCGGGAGATCGGGGCGGCCGGGACGGCGAGCGAGGGCTCGTCCGGGTAGTCGATCCAGACGCCCTCCGGACCGAGGGTGGTGACCCAGCTCCTGACCCGGCGCAGCACTTCCTCGGCGGTCCACCCGGTGTGCTCCAGCAGCAGGCCGCGCTCGCGGCGGTTGGTGATCAGGCAGTCCGCCCCGGTCAGCACGGCCTCGGCGCCGGCCGCGCCGAGCTCCTCCGTCCGGCCGGCCACGTCCACCAGGTACGGCAGGCCCAGCCGCCGGCACTCCGCGGCGCGGGCGGCCATCACCTCCGCCCCGGCGGGGCCGAGGAAGACCTGCCCGACGCCCGCCGCCCAGCCCGGCGGGCCCGGGCTGACGTCCTCGGCCAGCGCCCCGGGGTGGAAGGAGGTGATCCGGTTGCGGTCGGCGTCGGTGGTGCTGGTGTAGCGGGCGGTGGCCAGCTCGGTCGAGACCCGGACCAGGGAGGTGTCCACCCCGGCCTCCTCCAGCCGCTCCCGGTAGTCGCCGAAGTCCCGGCCGGCCGCGCCCAGCAGCAGCGGCCGGCGGCCGAGCCGGCCGAGCCCGTACGCGACGTTGGCGGCCACGCCGCCGTAGCGCACCTCCAGGTCGTCGACCAGGAAGGAGAGCGACAGGTGCTTGAGCTGGGCGGGCAGCAACTGGTGGGTGAAACGGCCGGGGAAGGTCATCAGATTGTCGATGACGATCGGGCCGGTGACCGCGATTCGCATGGGATACCTGCCTCACCGTGGAGGGTCTGGAGTGCGTTCGGAGTGAAGGGGCCGCGGCCGGCGGGCCCTAGAGGGCCCAGAGGACCCAGCCGAGGAGCAGGAGGTTGGCGGTGCCCTGGGCGACGGCGCTGGCCAGGGCCGAGCCCGTCCAGGCGCGGCAGATGCCGAGGGCCAGGCCCATCGTGAAGACGGACGGCAGGACCCCGCAGACCACCCGGGTGTCGAACGGGTTGAGGCCGTAGTCGCCGAGGTGGACCAGGGCCCAGGCGGCCGAGGTGGCGGCGATCGCCGCCACCGGCCCCCGGACGCGCTCCACCGCGTGGTACAGCACGCCCCGGTAGCAGACCTCCTCGACCAGCGGCACCAGGACGCCCATGCAGAGCACCATGGCCAGGCCCGCCACCACCGGGGCGCCGGGTGCCATCTGCCGGAACAGCTCCGGGATCAGTGCTGTCCAGTTGCCCTCGCCCCGGCCGAAGGCGGCCCGGGTGGCGAAGACGGTGTCGGCGTAGGCGAGCACCACCAGGGCGGTGCCGGCCGCGGTGGGCCCGGGCCGGAAACGGCGCAGGCCGGCGGCGGCGCGGTCCGGGCGGTCCAGTACGGCCAGGACCAGGGCGCTCAGGCCCACCGACAGGACCATCAGCGGGAGCGCGAACGCCCCGGCGATCCGGACCGAGGCCAGCACCGCGAACAGCAGTGCGGCCGAGGCGAGCGGTGCGGCGCGGTGGTGGTCGCGCAGACGGTGCACGGTGCGAGCCCGTCCGGTGGCGGCGGGCTCGGGGGACGCGGACGCCGCCACCGGACGGTTCGCGGTCATCGCGGGGCCACCTCCGCCGCCGCGGGGGCGCGGCGCAGCGAGGGCAGCCACCAGTTGTACCGGCGGAACAGCAGCAGGGTGGCCGGGACGAAGAGCATCCGGATCAGGGTGGCGTCCAGCAGGACGGCGAGGCCGAGACCGGCGCCGTACTCCTGGAGCATCACCGTGGAGGAGAGCACCATCGTGCCCAGGCTCCCCGCCATCACCAGGCCGGCCGCGTTGATCACCCGGCCGGTGTCGACCACCGCGCCGATGGTGGCGCTCTCCTGGTCGGCCCCGCCGCGCACCAGGTCGCGAACCCGGGTGACCAGGAAGATCTCGTAGTCCATGCCGAGCCCCATCATCAGGACGGTGAGGAAGATCGGCAGGTCGTCGATGATCGCCCGGTCGAGCCAGAAGTGGAAGATCAGGACGGTGATGCCGATCGCCCAGACGTTGCTCATCATGATCGTGAGGATCAGCCGGATCGGGATCAGCAGCGAGCGCAGGGCCACCACCAGCATCACGAAGACACCGACCGAGACGAGCCCGATCATCTGCCAGAAGCTGGAGTTGAGCGCGTTGCCGTACTGCCGGTCGACCTGGGTCGCGCCGCCGACCTGGAGCGCTCCGACGTCCTTCGCGTCCTCGGTGACGTCCTGGACGCGGTCGACGGTGCCGACCGCGGCCTCCGAGTAGGGCGGGTCGGCGAGTTCGACCACGATCCGCAGCGCGCCGTCGTCGGCCAGGTAGTCCCGTCGGACGTCCGCGGTCAGCGCGTCGACCTGGTCGGCCGGCAGCGCGGTGCCGAACGGCCTGGTCACCGCGGAGACCCGGGCGACGCCCGGGACGGCGGCCAGCCGGTCGGTGAGCGCCGTCACCGCGGTGCGGCCGCTGTCGGTGAGCCGGTGGGTGGCCGGGTCGACCACGCCGGCGGCCGGCCGGGCGACCACCAGGGTGGGCAGCACCGTCGCGTCGCCCCACTCCTTGGCGACCAGCTCGAAGCCGGCCCTGGAGTCGGTGGCCGGGCTGAGCGCCACCGGGTCGGCGGTCGAGCGGTGCTGGGCGGTGATCACCGCGAACGGCACCGTGATCACGGCGAAGACCAGCACGATCGCCACCTTGCGGCGGCGGGCCAGGTCGGCGGCCCTGGCCAGGTGCCGGCCCAGGGCGCTCTCGTGCTCCAGATCGCTCAGCGGGCTCCAGCCGAGGGCGAAGAACCGGTCGCCGAGCAGCACCAGCAGCGCGGGCGTCAGGGTGAGCGCGGCGAGCAGCACGATCGGGATGCCGATCAGCCCGCCGTAGCCGAGCGGCGGGATCCAGTCCACCGGGGAGAGCAGGGTGGCCCCGAAGGCGAGCACCACGGCGATCGCCGCGAGCAGCATGGACTCGCCCGCGTGCGCGGTGGCGTGCACCGCCGCCTCCTTGGGCGGGCGGCCGGCCAGCCGCTCCTGGCGGTAGCGCGAGGAGAGCAGCATGCTGTAGTCGACGCCCGCGCCCAGCATCACGAAGTTCATGATCGTGATGGTGAACTGGGTGAGCGTCACACCGTGGCCGAGCGCGAACAGCGCGGCCTGGCTGACCGTCATGGCCAGCCCGATCGCGGCCACCGTCAGGACGGCGGGCACCACGGCGCGGAAGAACAGCAGCAGCACCACGAAGATGATCGCGTAGGCGACCGTCTCCATCAGCGCGTTGTCGTCCTCGGCCTTCTTGTAGGTGTCCTTGATCAGGGCGAGTTCGCCGGTCACGTGGGCGCTGACGTCCGGACCGGCGCCGGCGCCGCGCAGCGCGCCGTCGACGGCGGACCGCAGCCAGTCCACGTCCGGGTCGTGCCCGGCCTGTTTGGCGAAGCTCACCGTGACCAGCGCGGCCCGGCCGTCCTTGGCCAGCAGGCGGTCCACGGCGTCGGCGGGCACCGGCACCGGGAAGGAGCGCCAGTCGGTGGCGGCCGCGAAGCCCGCGGCCAGACCGGGCAGTGCCGCGTCGTCGGCGGCCACCGCCCGGTGCGCCAGGTCGGCGAGAGCGGCCGGGACCTGGCCGGCCGCCACGGCCGCGTCCACCGCCTGCCGGCGCGCCTCCGGGGAGGTGCCGGCCTGGGCGGCGGTGAGGCCGCGGTCCACCTGGGTGCGCAGCTGCCGCAGGTACTCGACGGTGGAGTCCCGGTACAGGGTGTACGCCGAGACGGACTGCCGGACTTCGCCGGTGCGCTCCTTCTCGGCTATGCGGCCGTCCAACTCGGCCAGCAGTTTGCGCAGTTGCTCGCCCCGGACGTCCGGGGCGCCGATCGCGACGATCGACTCGCGCTGCGAGCGGTCCGGGAAGGACTGCTCGACGAGCTGGTCGGCCCGGGCACTGCTGGTGCCCGGGACGACCTTGGACGCGCCCTGTTTGGTCAGGACGTCGTTCAACTGCGAGGCGAACGGGAAGCAGATCGCGATGACCACGGCCCAGACCGCGAGCACGGTCTTCGGCCGGGCGGTGAGCGCCCCGGCGAGGCGCAGCAGGCGGCGCTGCACCGTGCCGTGGGTGGTCTCCGGTGTCGCGGGGGTGACGGTCGTGGTCATACGGTGCTGACTCCCTCACGGTGGCGCCCGCCCGGGCCGGTGCCGGCGGAGGGGGTGCTGGGGCTGGTGCCGGTGACCACGGCGAAGGTGTGCCGCAGCTCCAACGTGCCGTGCCGGGCGACGTGTTCGGCCAGCCCGGCGCGGATCAGCTCCAGCGCGTGGTCCTCGCGCCGGTGGTCGACGGCGTCCTTGAAGCCGGCCGCCGCGCCGGAGCGCTGGACCCACTCCAGGGCCGCCTCCGGGGTGTCGGCGGGCAGCACCTGGTGGCCGTCGCGCTGGACGTCGACGGTCAGACCGGCTTTGGTGAACCACCGGGCCACCGTGGCGGCGTCCTTCGGCAGGTTCACCCGGACCAGGCCGGTGAGCAGCGACGGATCCGCGGCGAAGACCTTCTCCAGCTGGTCGATCAGGGTCTTGAGCGCGTCGCCGCGGGTCTCGATCACCACCACCCGGCCGCCGGGCCGCAGGACCCGCTTGACCTGCTCCAGCAGCTTGACCGGCTTGCTGTAGCAGATCGCCCAGCCGACCACGACCAGGTCGGCGGAGGCGGTCGGCCGGCCGCGCAGGAACTCCTCCATGTCCCCCTCCTGGAGGGAGACGTCGAGCTCCGGCGCGCGCAGGGTGTCGGGCAGGATCTTGGCCTGGGCCACCGCCAGCATGCCGGGGGACTTGTCCACCGCGTGCACCGAACCGCGGCCCTCCAGACGGCGGACGATCTCGTGGGTCAGGTGCCCGGTGCCGCAGGCGAGTTCGAGGACGTCGTCGCCCGGCTTGATCGTCACCTCGCCGAGCGCGGCGAGCGAGTGCACGCCCATCACCGGGCTGAAGTAGCTGTCGTAGCTGGAACTCGCGGCGTCGTAGTCGGGGGTGGTATCGGCATGGGTGCGGCTCAGGGTGAGGCGCAGGGCACGCGCGGCGAGTCCGAGGCGACTCATGGCTGGCTCCTTCTGGTGTGGTCGGATTCCGAGGGCTGCGCGGCCGGTGCCGCGCAGGCGACGAGCAGGAGGCCGGCCAGGCCGGCCAGGGTGCCGAGGACGGCCGCGGCCACCGAGGGGGCCGTCGCCCCGGCGGCGGTGCCCGCGACCAGGGCGAACACCGCCGCCGCGGCGACGGGCGGCCGGGGGGCGCGGGTACGGCCCAGGCCGAGCGCCACCGCGGTGGTGAGCGCCGCGACGGCGGTGACCACGGCCGCGAGGGCGGGATGGGCGGTGGTGGCCGAGGCCGGCAGGGCGGCGCCGAGCACCAGCAGCCCGACCGCCGGGGCCCGGTGGGGCGGGCCCGGCAGGAGGGCGTCGGTGCGCCGGTGCGGGAGGGCGGCCGCCAGGGTGAGCGCGGCGCCGGCCGCGGCGGCGGCGCACCAGGGCCAGTCGGGCGCGCCGCCGCCGGCCGGGGGCAGGCCGGCGCCGAGGACGGCGCCCGCCGCGCCGCCGGCCAGGGCGGCGACCGTCGCCGGGCCCGGGAGCAGCGGCGCGGCGGGTCCGGTGGACGCGCCCGGTGTGGGGTCCGGTGCGCGGTCCGGCGTGGGGTGCGGTATCCGGCTCACGGCCGGGCGGCGGACGAGTCGGCGAGCTCGGCGAGCTCGGCCATCCCGTCGGTGGCGTCCGGCTGGTCCTCGCGCAGGAACATGTCCGTCTCGCCGCTCAGCGCGTCCAGGACCCGGTTCAGGTGCTCCGTGGTGTGGGTGGCCATCAGGCTGAGCCGCAGCCGGGGCGAGGCGGCCGGCGGCACCACCGGGTTGGTGTAGACGCCGTTGTCGATGAGCCGGCGCCAGAGCAGCAGGGTGTCGATGACCCCCCGGGTGCGCAGCGGGATCACCGGGGTGCTGCTCTCGCCCGGGCTGATGCCGAGGGAGAGCAGCCCGGCCCGGAGGTAGTCGGCGTTCTGCTGGGCCCGCTCGGGCCGCCAGGGCTCCTCGCGCAGGATGCGCAGCGCGGCCAGGGCGGCGGCCATGCTGGCCGGGGTCGCGGAGGCGCTGAAGATCAGGCTGCGGGCGTGGTGCTTGATGTAGTGGATGACGTCGTCGTCGCCGACCACGGCTCCGCCGAGTGAGGCCAGGGACTTGCTGAAGGTGACCGTGATGAGGTCGACCTGGTCGGTGAGACCGAAGTGGGAGCAGGTGCCCCGGCCCTGGTCGAGGACGCCGAGGCCGTGCGCGTCGTCGACGATCAGGCGGGCTCCGTGCCGCTTGCACACCTCGACGATCTCCGGCAGGGCGCAGAGGTCGCCCTCCATCGAGTAGACGCCGTCGACCACGACCAGCTTGCCGGCCTGGGCCGGGACGGCGGCCAGGCCGCGGTCCAGCGCGCCGGCGTCGTTGTGCCGGAAGCGGCGGTGCTTGGCGCCGCTGAGCACACAGCCGTCGACGATGGAGGCGTGGGCGTCGCGGTCGGCGAAGACGACGTCGCCGCGGCCCGCCAGGGCGCTGATCGTGCCGAGGTTGGCCTGGTAGCCGGTGGAGATCACGGCCGCCGCGGGCTTGCCGTAGAAGTCGGCGAGTTCGCTCTCCAACTGATCGTGCAGGTCCAGGTTTCCGTTGAGGAACCGGGATCCGGTGCAGGACGGGCCGTACCGGTCGAGCGCGTCGGCGGCGGCCTTTCTGACCCGGGGGTCGGAGGTCAGGCCCAGATAGTTGTTGGAGCCGCACATGACCAGCTCACGGTCACCCAGGGTGACAGTTGTGCCTTCGTGGCCGGTGAGCGGGAGGAAGTAGGGATAGATCCCCGCCGCCATGGCATCCCGGGCAGCGCGATAGTCGGATACCTTGGAGAAAATGTCCACCAGATTCCCTCGAATTCGATGATCGGCGTATTCGACGCATCGGTTCACGCGAATTTTGACCCTGGTTTGAACGGAATACCCGCCGCAGTTGGCGTGGCCGGGCCGGCCGAATCGGACGGGGCCGTGCGGAAGCCCGCCGGGGGCGGTGCGCGCCGTTGCGCAGCGTGCCCCGGGCTTGGTCGGAGTTGCGACCGGGTGAGGCGGATGGGCCGACGTTGTGGTTGACGTGGCGCAAACACCCGACAAGGAAGCGTTGTTGACTAGTTGTCAGTTAGCGCTTCTGGGCTGCCGGCCTGCGCGGACATCGTCGAATCCGTATGTCTCGCATGATCCCCCGTGGATGTCGAACAGCGTTCCCCCTGGCGCGGTGAAAAGCCCCGGCGCCGCTTCTTCGATCATCGTGCACATGAATCCTGTGGCCGGTCGGCGATCCCCCAGGACCTCACCGGTTTTCGGCCGAGGAAACGTAAGCACGCCTCATTCGAAACTGTCAACACCCTTCCCTTTCGGGCACCTTGGATTTTCGGGCGGAGCGCCCCGGTTCTGCTAGGGTGGGCGCCGACCGTCTGGACGGTCTGTAACACGGAGAGAGGTACGACCGGTGCGTGATCATCTGCTCGACGCTGTCGAGCGGCTGCTGGTACGGGGTGGTCTGGACACGGTGCGGCTGGACGCGGTGGCCCTGGAGGCCGGCGTCAGCAAGGGTGGGCTGCTGCACCACTTCCCCAACAAGCGGGCGCTCGTCCAGGGCGTCGTCGAGCGCTTGGCGGACCGGTTCGAGGCCGTACTGCCCGGGCCGCAGGCGCCCCCCGGTGCCTTCGCGCTCGCCTGGTTGGAGGCGAGCATCCCCGAGGAGTCACCGGCCGGGGACACCAGCGGGGCGGATCAGGTGCCGGTGGCCCTGCTCGCCGCGGCCGGCGGCCCGGAAGTGCTCGACGTGCTGCGGGCCCGTTACGAGCGCTGGCAGCGCCGGCTCACCGAGGACGGTCTCGACCCGGCGGTGGCCACGCTCGTGCGGATGGCCGTGGACGGCTGGTGGTCGGCCCGACTGCTCGACCTCAGCCCGCCGCACGACGGGCTGCACCGCGAGGTGCGCAAGCTGCTGGTCGACCTCGTCGGCGGCAGAAGCTAGGTCATCCGAAACGATACGGGGGACGGACATGACGGCGTACGTGCTGGTCGGAGCGGCCATCGCGGCCGAGGTGACGGCGACACTGGCCCTGCGGGCCTCGCACGGACTGACCAAACTGGCGCCCAGCGTGGTGGTCGCGGTGGGGTACGTGGCCGCGTTCGTGCTGCTGGCCCAGGCGCTGAAGTCGCTGAACGTGGGCCCGGTCTACGCCGTCTGGTCGGGGCTCGGCACGGTCGGGGCGCTGGTCGGCGGCGCGGTCGTGTTCGGCGAGCCGGTCAAACCGGCCTCGCTGATCGGGGCGGCGCTGGTGGTCGGCGGGGTCGCGGTGATGTACCTCGGCGGGGGGCTGAGCCACGAGTGACCGGATGACACGGGAGAGAGCATGAGCGACACCGCCACCGCCCCCAGCAGGGTGCTGCGCTTCACCAAGGCGTCCATGGTGGTCACCGACGTCGGCTTCCTGGCCTACTGGGCGGCCACGCTGCTCGCGCTGATCCCGGCCGAGTACGCCTACAAGGACTACCAGAACCCGGTGCTCAGCGACTGGAACTACTCGTTCGTCCTGCTGGACGTGCTGGCCAGCGTCACCGGCCTCTCGGCGCTGCGGCTCGGTCGGTGCGGGGCGGCGGGGGCGCAGCCGCTGATGCTGGTCTCGCTCGCGCTGACCAGCACGGCGGGGCTCCAGGCGGTGGCGTTCTGGACGCTGCGGGGGGACTTCTCCCCGGGCTGGTGGCTGCCGAACCTGTTCCTGCTGCTGTTCCCGATCCCGGGGATGGTCGCCCTGGTGCGGACCTCGGCGGCGCGGGCGGCCTGAGCCGCTGCCCGCGCCGGCCGGTGCTCCCGACCCGCTACTCCCACTCCCAGCGGATGCCGACGTGGCCCGGCTGCTGGTCGGGGGCGAGCACGTGGGCGCTGGCGGAGGCGCCGATCCACAGCTGCTCGCGCCGGCGGTCGACGTCCTCGCCCGGGGCGCGGTCGTAGCGCTCGCAGTGGACCGGCACGGCCGCCGGGTCGAAGTGCACCTGGAGCACGTACTCGCGCACCGGGATGGCGAAGCGGCGGCTGTACTCCATGGTCGGGCCGCCGGGCGGGATCTCCACCTCGTACTCGAAGACCGTGCTGTCCCCGAGTCCGAGCGGGCGGTCCAGCATCAGCTCGCCGACCACCAGGCCGGCCTTCGGCCTGCGGCGGACCCGGCCGAGCCGGCCGTGCCGGACCGAGGTGATCTCGGGGCAGCCGGTGGCCTCCTCGTCGGCCTTGTGCACGACGAGGCAGCGGCCGACGCCGCCGACCGTGGCGCGGACCACCTGACGCATCCGCAGCAGGTTGCCGCGGCGCTCGGCGTCGACGTAGTAGGAGTCGTGGATGCTCAGCCGTTCCAGCTCGCCGACCGGCGGGGCGTCCAGCTCGGCGAAGACCTCGGCGATCTCCTGCTCCCCCGGCCAGACGTCCTCCAGCCGCAGGTGCGCGGTGTTGGCGGCGGCGGCCCAGCGGCCCCGCGGGCGCGGCGGGCCGAGCAGCGCGGAGAGGGTGGAGTGCGGCAGGCCGAGCAGTTCCTCCAGCAGGTGGACGGCGCGCAGCGAGCTGGCCCGCTCGGGCTGGCTGCGGCCGCGCCGCCAGTAACTGAGCGTCGTGACGCTGACCCTGACGCCGCGTTGGGCCAGGGCGGCGCGGATCCGGTCGAGGCTCAGGCCGCTGGCCTCGATCGCCAGGTGCAGGGTGTCGGCGAAGCCCCCGGCCGGGGCGGGCCGGGCGGTGCCCGAGGCGGTGGCGGTGGCGGCGGTGGTGGTCGTGGGGGGCACGGAGGCGGGTGCGGGCGCGCCGGGGCGCGGTCCGACCAGCCGGAGCCGGGCGTCCTGGGGGTGTTGTGAGCCCATGCGGTTACCTTCCCCAGCAAGCGGGTTCGGCGCGGCCGGTCCGGCGCCGAGGCGCGCCGCGAACGGTGTCACCGAGCTGTGGGGAACCCTATGCACGGTCGAGAGGCTACGTCATCAGTCGTGCGTATGACAGTGGTCACGGGCAGTCGACCACAGGGTTATCGATCTTGAAACAGAACGGAAACACGCCGTCGGGGCGGTCCGGTGCGGACCGCCCCGACGGCGTGGGTCACCGCGGGCCGTCGCGGTGGGACGTCGGCGCGGGATCAGGAGACGCTGAGCGCGGCGTCGTCGATCACGAAGCTGGTCTTGAGCGAGGAGTCCTCGGTGCCGGTGAACTTCACCGTGACCGTCTGGCCGGCGAAGGCCGAGAGGTCGAAGGACTTCTGGACGTAGCCGGTGGCCGCGTCGGCGTTGGACAGGGTGGCCAGCGTGGTCGAGCCGGCCTGGACGGTCAGCTTGTCGTACGCGGTGGTGCCGGACTCGGCGGTGTCGACGTGCACCCAGAAGGAGAGCGTCGCCTTGCAGCCGGCCGGGATCGCGACGGTCTGCGCCAGGGTGTCGGAGTGGGCGCTGCCGTAGCCGTCCAGCCAGGCCTTCCAGGAGCCGGCGTGCGCGGCCTCGCCGGAGCCGTTGTCGACGACGCCGCTGGACGCCGTCCACGGCGCGGCGGTGCCGGTCTCGAAGCCGCCGTTGCCGATCAGCTGGGCCGGGGTGCAGCCGCCGGTGGGCGGGGTGGTGCCGCCGAGCAGCGCGGTGTTCAGGGCGTCGGCGATCGGGCTGCCCCAGCCGGTGACCTGGTCGTAGCCGGCCTTGGTGGAGAAGTCCTGGTTCTTGCCGGTGGTCACGTCGTGGAACGCGCCGCCGTAGCCGGTGCCGTTGGCGACCGCGTACAGCCGCGGGCTCGCCTCGCCGAGGACGGGCTGCCCGGCCGCCTTGGCCTTCTGGTTGAACTGGGCCGCGTAGCCGGACCAGAGCGGGGCGGCCGCGCTGGTGCCGCCGTAGACCTGCCAGCCGCCGGCGGTGTAGATGGCGAAACCGCTGGCCGGGTCGGCGTTGGAGGAGACGTCCGGGACGGTGCGCATGGTGCCGCTCACCCCGGTGCCGGTCTGCCAGCTCGGCTTGGCGAAGACGGTGGAGACGCCGCCGCCGGCGGTGCTCCAGGCGCTCTCGGAGGAGTAGGCGCTGCCGGAGACCTTGAGGTTGGTGCCGCCGACGCCGGTCTGGTGCGGGCTGGACGCCGGGAAGTCGACCGCCTTGACGGTGGAGCCGCTGGTGGAGCGGGTGCAGTCGCGGGAGCCGTCGTCGCCGGAGGCCGAGAAGATCGAGATGCCCTGCGCGGCGGCCTGCTTGAAGGAGTTGTCGACCGCCGTCATGGAGGAGGCGGTGGTGTCCGGCTCGCAGGAGCCCCAGGAGATGGAGATGACCGAGACCCGGTTGTCCGCGACGATCTTGGCGGCCATGTCGATCTCGCCCTGGTCGCTGTTCGGGGCCTCGTAGACCAGCTGGGTCGCCTTGGGGGCGACGCCGCGCACGATCTCGCTGTCCAGCTCGACCTCGCCCTGGCCCTCGCCGGGGGCGGAGTCGTAGTTCGCGCCGTCCACCGACACGGTGGAGACGGCCGGGCCGGTGAGCCCGTACTGGGTGTCGTAGGTCTTCAGGTTGGTGGCGCTGTAGCCGTCGAACTCCCAGAGCGCGACGCTGACGCCGGTGCCGTCGGCGCCGGTCTTGTTGAGGTTGTACGCGCCGTCGTACTGGCTCGGGCCGAAGCCGCTGGGGGCGGCCAGGGCGGCGGCGGGGGCGGCGGGGGTGGACGGCTTGACGTTGCGGGTGGTGCGCACGGTGTGGTTGTTCAGGCCGGATATGCCCTGCACCACGGCGGCGAGGTCGGCCGGGACGGAGGCGGCCGCGTCGTTCGCGAAGAACGCGCGCTGCTGCTGCGGGTCCAGGTAGGCGCTCTCGTGGGTGCCGAAGGCCTTGGCGATCTGCTCGGCGGTGCCGTGCGCGTCGACCACCTGGCGGTTGTCGCTGACCCCGGAGACGGTCAGGCCCTGGGCGGTCAGGTAGCCGCGCACCTGGTCGACGGCGGCCGCGGTCGGGCCGAACCGCTCGGTGAACTGCTGCGGCGTCAGGTGCCGGCCGAACTCGGGGGTGCCGGGGGTGGCGACCGCGGTGAGGAAGCGGTCCAACTCGGCGGTGTCGCGCAGCTTCAGGCTGACGGCGACCGAGAGCTGCTGGTCGGCGGGGACGTCGCCCTTCTTCTCGGAGCGGGCGACCGCAGGGGTCACCGTGTCCGGCAGCGCGACGCGGGGCGCGGCGGCGTTGGGGGCCGGGGCGGCCTGGGCGGTGCTCACGCCGAGCGAGACCGCGGAGAGCGGCAGGACGGCAAGGGCCGCGGCGAGGGCGAGGGAGCGAGGGCGCACGGAATCCTCCTCTGGCCGGCATGTGGGGGCCGGCAGGGGCCAGGGCGTCTCTGGGGTGAAACGCTGGCTAGAACATGACAGAGGGGTTCCGGGAATTGGCTTATGGTCAAGCAATTCGTTGCTAAAAAACAGTCAACTGTGGACAACGGAATGGAGACGGCTCCATACAGTTAACGGCCGGAATTCATGAACCGGGGCAAGCCGATTCGGGTCCGGCGGAGCGACGTAGAATCGGGTCACGGGCGAGAGCGAGGGAGTATCCGATGACGGACCGGACGGCGGACCCGCGCGACCCCCGCCCGCTGATCGGCGAGCCGCTCGCGCTCGACCTGCTGAACACGCGGTGGGCGGGCACCCCGGTGAACGACCTGCTGGACGAGCCGGACGGCTTCGGGATCTGGCTCTCCTCCGCCGGGCTGGCGGACCGCTGCGGTGCGGGTGCGGACGGCTTGGTGGCGGTGCGGCAGGCCCGCGAGGCGCTGGCCGGGGCGGTCCGCGATCTGGACGGGCACGGCGAGGTGGGCGCGTCGGCGACGGCCGCGCTGAACGCGGTGCTGCGGCACGGGCGACTGCGGCGCGAGCTCGGTCCGGCCGGTCCGGCGGAGCACGTCGAGGTGGACGCGGCGCGGTGGCTGGCCGCCTGGCTGGCGGTGGCCGATTTTCTCGACCTGATCGGCCGGGACGCGGGCCGGATCAAGAAATGTGCCCACGAGGCCTGCATTCTGCACTTCTTCGACACATCGCAGAACGGGCGGCGGCGGTGGTGCTCGATGGCGGTCTGCGGGAACCGCGCGAAAGCGGCGCGGCACTACGAGAAGGCGCGCGCCTAGCGCCGTCGCGCGCGGAGGCGCCGACCCGGGAAAGCGGCGCGGACCCGGGCGGCGGCGGGCGCGCGGGGCGGTGCGTTCCCCCGCGCCCCCGCCGGGCGCTCAGTCCTCGTCGGGCGCGCCGAGCCACTGGGTGAGCGCGGCGCGGAGCTCGCCCCGGCCCGGGTCGACGGCGGCCCAGGCGGCGTAGCCGTCGGGGCGGACCAGCAGGACGGTGTCGCGCAGCTTGCCGTGCGGGTCGGCCGGGGCGACGGTCAGCAGCCGGCCCGCCCACGGCTCGGCGGCGGGCTGCTGGTCATTGCTGACCAGCACGAACGTGCCCGCGCGCAGCGCCTCGTAGAGCCGCTCGGGTGCGCCCGGCTCGCCCTCCCGGGTCTGCTCCAGACCGGTCAGCCGCAGGTCGGGCACGCGCCGGCCGGCCAGCGGGTGGGCGTCCTTGGGCGCGGGGTACCGGATGCCGATCCCGGAGATCGTCCGGGCGCCGCGCTCGGCGACCACGTCGAGGTGGTCGGCCAGGGTGGTGAGGGCGCCGCGCAGGGCCCGGGTGGGCGCGGACTGGGCGAGGGCGAGCCGGATCAGCGCGCCGGAGGTGCGCAGCACCGACTTGCCGACCGGGTGGCGCTCGGTCTGGTAGGTGTCCAGCAGGGCGTCGGTGGCCCGGCCCCGGACGGCGGCGGCGAGCTTCCAGGAGAGGTTGGCGGCGTCCTGGAGGCCGGTGTTCATGCCCTGGCCGCCGGCCGGGGAGTGGCAGTGGGCCGCGTCGCCGGCCAGGAAGACCCGGCCGGAACGGTAGGTGGGCACCTGCCGCTCGTCGCTGTGGAAGGTGGAGCTCCACCGGGCGTCGTGCAGCCCGTAGTCCTCGCCGAGGGCGTCGCGGGTCAGTTCGGCGATCCGGTCGAGCGAGGGCGCGGTGCCGTCCGGGTGCTGCTCGGCGCGGTCCCAGGCGATGACCCGGAACCAGCCGTCGCCGAACGGCGCGAGGAAGGCGAAGCCGCCCTCGGCGGCGCCGACGGTGATCAGCTCGTCGGGCGCGCGGTCCAGCCGGACGTCCGCCAGGACGACGGAGTTGACCACCGACTCGCCGGGGAAGGGGATGCCGAGCAGGTCGCGGACGGTGGAGTGGACGCCGTCGGTGCCGACCACGTAGCTCGCCCGGTGGGTGTCGGTGACGCCGTCCGCGGGTGCCTCCCCGGCCCGGGCGCGGGGGAGGGTCTCGACGGTGACGCCCTCGGCGTCCTGCCGCAGGCCGACCACCTCGGCACCGCGCAGGATGGTCGCGCCGGCCTTCAGCGCGCGCTCCTGGAGCAGCCGCTCGGTGTGGTACTGAGGAGTGATCAGGACGAACGGGAAGCGGCTCGGCAGCTGGCCGAGGTCGACCCGGAGCCGGTCGAAGAGCCGCAGCGAGGTGAGCGGGCGGCCGGTGGCGATCAGGTCGTCGGCCAGGCCGCGGGCGTCCAGCAGCTCCAGGCTGCGGGCGTGCACCGCGAAGGCCCGGGTGAGGTTGGACTCGGTGTCGCGCTTCTCCAGGACGGTGACCCGGACCCCGGCGGCGGCCAGGTCCCCGGCCAGCAGCAGGCCGGTCGGTCCGGCCCCGACGATCAGGACGTCGGTGACGGTCTGCTTCGCGGTCATGTGTCAGCTCCCGGTGTTCGGACGGAGGTTGGACGCCGGTCTGGGCGTTCTTCCGGTCTCCATCATCGCTGGCGCGGGCGGGGCTGGGAATCTCCGTGGGACGGAACCGGGCCCCGGCGTGGCATCGCCGGGGCCCGGAACCGGATCGGCTCAGCTGTGGCGGCGGATCTCCACGGTGCGGAACCGGTTGGCGACGAAGGCGCCGTCGCAGTAGGCGGCGTTGGCGGCCGGGTTGGCGCCGGTGCCGTGCAGGTCGGAGAAGGCGGCGGTCTGGTTGGCGTACACGCCGCCGGTGAGGTTGAGCGAGAGCGAGACGCCGGAGTCGAGCGCGGCCCCGACCAGGGCGGCCTCGACCTCGGGCGAGGTGGTGTAGCCGGCGGCGGTCATCGCGCCCTGGGTCCGGACGGTGTCGCGCAGCAGCTCGACCGCGGCGGCGGTGGACTCCACCGCGACGGCGAAGGAGACCGGGCCGAAGCACTCGCTGCGGAAGACCGCCCGGTCGTCCGGCTTGTCGGCGTCCAGCTTGACCAGCGCGGGGGTGCGGACGGTGGCGGCGGGGAACTCGGGCGAGGTGACCACGCGCGGGGCGAGGGCGAGCTCGCCGTACTCGCCGCCGGCCGCGGCGACCGTGCGCTGCAGCACCCCGGGGTTGACCACCGCGCCGAGGACGGCCGCGGCGCGGGCGTCGTCGGAGAGCAGGCCCTCGATGGCGCCGGCGAGGTCGGTCACCACCTCGTCGTAGGACTTGGCGCCCTGGTCGGTGTCGATGCCGGTGCGCGGGATCAGCAGGTTCTGCGGGGTGGTGCACATCTGGCCGCTGTAGAGCGAGAGCGAGAAGGCGAGGTTGTTCAGCATGCCCTTGTAGTCGTCGGTGGAGTCGACGACCACGGTGTTCACGCCGGCCTTCTCGGTGTAGACCTCGGCCTGCCGGGCGTGCTCCTCCAGCCAGTCGCCGAAGGCGGTCGAGCCGGTGTAGTCGATCAGCTTCACCTCGGGGCGGACGGCGAGCGCCTGGGCGACGGTGCCGCCCTCGTGCTCGGCGGCCAGGCAGACCAGGTCGGGGTCGAAGCCGGTCTCGGCGAGCACCTCGCGGGCGATCCGCACGGTCAGCGCGAGCGGCAGGACGGCGCGCGGGTGCGGCTTGACCAGGACCGGGTTGCCGGTGGCCAGCGAGGCGAACAGACCAGGGTAGCCGTTCCAGGTGGGGAAGGTGTTGCAGCCGATCAGCAGCGCGAGGCCGCGCGGGACGACGGTGAAGTCCTTGGTCATCACCAGCGGGTCGCGCTTGCCCTGCGGCTTGGTCCAGCCGGCGCTGCTGGGCAGCCGGGTCTGCTCGGCGTAGGCGTAGGTGACCGCCTCCAGGCCGCGGTCCTGGGCGTGCGGGCCGCCGGCCTGGAAGGCCATGCCGTAGGCCTGGCCGGTGGTGTGCATCACCGCGTGCGCGAACTCGTGCGAGCGGGCGTTGATCCGGGCCAGGATCTCCAGGCAGACGGCGGCCCGGGTGAGCGGGGTGGCAGCGGCCCAGCCGGGCCGGGCCGCGAGCAGCGCGGCGATCAACGCGTCCGGATCGGCGTGCGGGTAGCCGATGCCCAGCTCGACGCCGTACGGGGAGGCCTCGCCGCCGATCAGGTCGCCGTCGGCCGGGTGGCCGTCGAGGGCGAACGGCAGGTTCAGCAGCGCCTCGAAGGCGGCCTTGCCGTCCGCGGCGCCGCTCTCGCCGTAGGCCTTCGGGAACTCGGGGTAGGGCGACCAGTAGTCGCGCGACGCGGCGGCGGCGAGTGCGGCGTCCAGGGTGGCCTGGTGGCGTGCGACCAACTCGGTGACGAGGGGGTGGGTGACCGCTGCGGACATGGTGTGCGCTCCTCAGAGGGGAGGACGGGACACGTCACAGAGTAACCGAACGATCGGTCGGCTCAAGAGGGTGTGCGGGTCCGATCCGGTAAACGCGCGGGGGCGCGTCCGGAGTGGACGCGCCCCCGAGGTCGGGCCGGGTGCTGTGGTGGGTGCCGGTCTACGGGATGCCGAGCTCGAATATGACGTACCCGCCGTACCAGCCGGAGGCGACGGCGCCGGTGCCGAGCACCGTCGCCAGCACCGGCCAGCTCAGCTTGCGCATCGCCACCGCCAGGGCGATCAGCAGCGGGAAGGCCGGGAGCAGGTAGCGCGAGGTGTTGCCGAAGATGCCCAGGCTGCCCAGCACCGAGACGATGGTGGCCAGCGTGTAGGCGGTCAGCACCAGCGGCGGCCGCAGCCGGATCAGCAGCACGATCAGCACCGGCAGCGTCAGCACGATCAGGGTGGCCAGCAGGTCGGTCACCGGCCAGGCGAACGGGTAGTCCGTCCGGCCCAGCAGGACACCGCGGATCGCCTTGAAGGTGCCCTGGCCGAAGTCGAAGTAGTGCAGCCAGGCGTCGTGCTGGAGCTTGAAGTAGCCGCCCCAGTCGTCCGTCCGCCAGCCCACCCAGCCGACGTAGCCGAGCAGGCCGAGCGGGGCCAGCAGCATCGCGGCCACCGGGCGGACGACGCCGCTCTCCCGCCGGTACAGCTCGACCAGCGCGGCCAGGCCGACGGCGCCGATCAGCGCGGCGGAGGTCGGCCGGTTGAGGCCGGCGACCAGGGTGATCACGCCGGCGGCGATCCACTGCTTGGTCATCACGCAGTAGCAGGCCCAGGCGGCGAGCGCGACGAACAGCGAGTCGGAGTAGAGCGCCCACTCGGCGCCGGAGCCCGGCGCGATCGCCCAGAGCCCGGCCGCGATCACCCCCGCGCGCGGGCCGGCCAGCCGGTCCACCACCGCGTAGATCCCGGCGGCGGCGAACAGCGAGGCCAGCACCGAGACCAGCATCCCGGCGCCGTACAGACCGAGCCCGGTGCCGTCCGAGACGAGGCGCATCAGGCCCGGGTAGAGCGGGAAGAAGGCGGCCGAGTTCTGCTCGATGGTGAAGCCGGGGGCGCCGCCGGGGATCGGGACCAGCGCCGGGTGGTAGCCGAACTGGGCGATCTGCTGGTACCACCAGCCGTCCCAGCTGGCCGGCACGTCCCAGGGATTCGCGCCGCCGCCGAACCGGGGGTGCTTCTTCAGGTACTCGCCCGAGAAGGCGAGCAGCTTCATGAAGACGGTGAAGCCGAGCAGCTTGAGCACCGCGTAGCACCAGACGGCCGGCCCGAACCGGAGGACCAGGGCGCGGGCGCGCTCGCGCCGACCGGCCCCCGCCGTGGCTCCCGGCTCCTCGTTGCGCTGCTCGGGCACATCGGAGGCGACTGCCGGTATTGCGCTCATCAGACTGGACCCCACCCTGCATGGCCGTGGACGCTGGTCCGCAGATTCTAGGCGGTCGGCCGTGCCAGTGGTGCGGACCAATGGACCCGGGCGCATCCGGCGCAGCGGGGGCGGGGATACTCGGAGAATGGCCGATCACACCACGCGTACCGCGTACACCGTGGAGTCGCTGCTCGCGGTGACCGTCGACGTCTTCAACGAGCGTGGCTACGACGGCACGTCGATGGAGGACCTGTCCCGGGCCGCCGGGATCTCCAAGTCCTCGATCTACCACCATGTGCGGGGCAAGGAGGAGCTGCTCCGGCTGGCCGTCGGGCGGGCCCTGGACGGGCTGTTCGGCATCCTCGCCGAACCGGAGGCGGTCGGGGGCCCGGCGGTGGAGCGGCTGGAGCACGTGGTGCGGCGCACCGCCGAGGTGCTGCTGACCGAGCTGCCCTACGTCACCCTGCTGCTGCGGGTGCGCGGCAACACCGTCACCGAGCAGTGGGCGCTGGAGCGCCGCCGCGACTTCGACCACCAGGTGGCCGAGCTGCTGCGGGCCGCCGTCGCGGACGGCTCGCTCCGGGCGGACGTCGAGCCCCGGCTGGCCACCCGGCTGCTCTTCGGCATGATCAACTCGATCGTGGAGTGGTACCGGCCGGGCCTCAAGGCGGCCGACGGCGTCGCGGACGCGGTGGTCCACCTGGCCTTCGACGGCCTCCGGGCCCGGTAGGACCGGGGCGGCAAGGCCGGGGACGGGCGCCCGAGCCGGGCAGCGGACCCGACTCCCGGCCCGGCCGCCGGCGCCCGGACCCCGGCCAGGACGTCCGAGCCCCGGCCCGTGGCGTCTGGACCCAAGCCCAGGCGTCTGGACCCCAACCCCGGCGTCTGGGCCCCAGCCACCGGCTCTGACCCCGGCCATCGGTTCTGACCCCGACCTCGCACGGCGCGTCCGGAGCGGCGCTGCCCGGGCGTGAAGCCCCGGCCCCGGCGTCTGGACCCCGGCCACCGGCTCTGACCCCGGCCCCGACCGAATCCGCCCCGAGCCGAAGGGCCGCGCCGGTGCCGAAAGGAAGAAGCGAGGACGCCGCGAGGAACGAGCGGCGTCGGAGCGCCGACCGTCGGCACCGGACGAGAGCGGCCCGGAGGCGAGCGGGCGACAACACAGCCCGGAGGCGAGCGGGCGACATTACAGCGGCGGTACCTGGTCGGTTTCCTCGAAGACCAGCATGGTGCGGGTGCCGAGCACCTGCGGGATGGACTGGATGCTGCCCAGCACCAGCTCGCGCAGGGCGTGGTTGTCGTCGGTGTGCACCAGCAGCAGGACGTCGAAGTCTCCACCGACCAGAGCGATGTGCGCGACCCCGGGCAGCTCCAGCAGGCGCTCTCGCACGGTGCGCCAGGAGTTCTGCACGATCTTCAGGGTGACGTAGGCGGATGCGCCCTGACCTGCCTTTTCGTGGTCGACCCGGGCGGTGAAGCCGCGAATGACGCCGTCCTCGACCATCCTGGATATCCGGGCGTACGCATTCGCCCGGGACACGTGCACCCGCTCGGCCACCGAGCGGATCGAGGCGCGACCGTCCTGCTGCAGCAGCCGCAGGATCGCCCGGTCGACACGGTCGAGTCTGGACGTCTGTTCAGCCGACATGACCCCCCACCCCCACGGATTGGACGTACTGCCACCAGTCGACCGCCACCCGGGCCGATTGTCCACCACCTTGTCACGCTTCTGGTCAAGATGAACAGACGACCGAACAATCGGTAGGGAGCCCCCGCCACCCCTGGAGGTGCCCGAGATGACCGTTCTCGACCACAGACACCACACGGCCGTGCCCGGTTGGCTGCCCGGGGCGACCGCCCCGCGCAGCGACCCGGCCCCGCTGCTTCCGGACGCCTCACCGGTCCGCGTGCTCGGCACGCCCGAGCTGGAGAAGTACGACCCCGCGCTGCTGCGCGAGCTGTACCGCCGCCTGGTGGTCGGCCGCCGCTACAACCAGCAGGCCACCACCCTCACCAAGCAGGGCCGGCTGGCCGTCTACCCGGCGTCCACCGGCCAGGAGGCCTGCCAGGTCGCCGCCGCGCTGGCGCTCGGCGAGCGCGACTGGTTGTTCCCGAGTTACCGCGACACCCTCGCGGTGGTCTCCCGCGGCGTCGACCCGCTGGAGGCGCTGACCCTGCTGCGCGGCAACGCCCACACCGGCTACGACCCGGTGGCCACCCGGACGGCGCCGCTCTGCACCCCGCTGGCCACCCAGGCCCCGCACGCCGTCGGACTGGCGCACGCCGCCCGGCTCAGCGGCGATCCGGTGGTCGCGCTGGCGCTGCTCGGCGACGGCGGCACCAGTGAGGGCGACTTCCACGAGGCGCTGAACTTCGCCGCCGTGCTGAACGCCCCGGTGGTCTTCCTGGTCCAGAACAACGGGTACGCGATCTCCGTCCCGCTCACCGCGCAGTCCGCCGCGCCGACGCTCGCCCACAAGGCGGTCGGCTACGGCATACCGGGCCGGCTGGTGGACGGCAATGACGCGCCCGCCGTGCACAGCGTGCTGACCGAGGCGGTCGAGCGGGCCCGGACCGGTGGCGGCCCGACCCTGGTCGAGGCGCTCACCTACCGCGTCGAGGCGCACACCAACGCCGACGACGCCACCCGCTACCGGGACGACACCGAGGTGGCCGCCTGGCGCGAGCACGACCCGATCCTGCTGATGGAGCGCCACCTGCGCCGGCTCGGCCTGCTGGACGACGCCCTGGTGCAGGAGTCGGCCGATGAGGCGGAGGCCCTGGCGGCCCGGATGCGGGCCGAGTTCCACGCCGACGCCGAGCTGGACCCGATGGCGCTGTTCGCCCATGTGTACGCCGAGCCCACCCCGCAACTCCGGGAGCAGGCCGCCCAGTTGTCCGCCGAGCTGGCCGCCGAGGCCGAGGTGCAGCACCCATGAGCAACACCGCCCATCCGTCGCCCGCCGCCACCCTCGGCCGGCCCGCCGTCCGGCAGTCCCCGGCCGGCCCGCGTTCCGCCGGTATGGCGCAGGCGCTCAACTCCGCACTGCGGGACGCCCTGCGCGAGGACCCGGCCGTGCACGTGCTCGGCGAGGACGTCGGCGCGCTCGGCGGAGTCTTCCGGGTCACCGACGGCCTGACCGCCGAGTTCGGTGCCGACCGCTGCCTGGACACCCCGCTGGCCGAGGCCGGCATCCTCGGCACCGCGATCGGCATGGCGATGTACGGGCTGCGCCCGGTGGTCGAGATGCAGTTCGACGCCTTCGCCTACCCGGCGCTGGAGCAGTTGTTCTCGCACGTCGCCAAGATGCGCAACCGCACGGCCGGCCGGCTGCCGCTGCCGATCACCGTCCGCATCCCGTACGGCGGCGGCATCGGCGGCGTCGAGCACCACAGCGACGCCTCCGAGGCGTACTACGCGAGCACCCCCGGCCTGCACGTGGTCACCCCGGCCACGGTGGCCGACGCCTACGGGCTGCTGCGGGCCTCGATCGCCTCGGACGACCCGGTGGTGTTCCTGGAGCCCAAGCGGCTCTACTGGGGCAAGGCGGAGTTCGACCCGGCCGTACCGGTCGAGCCGATCGGGCGGGCCGTCCTGCGGCGGACCGGGACGTCGGCGGTGCTGATCACCTACGGGCCCTCGCTGCCGGTCTGCCTGGAGGCGGCCGAGGCGGCGAAGGCCGAGGGCTGGGACCTCGCGGTGCTCGACCTGCGCACCCTGGTGCCGTTCGACGACGAGACGGTCTGCCGGGTGGTGCGCTCGCTCGGCCGGGCCGTGGTGGTGCACGAGGCGACCGGCTTCGGCGGCACCGGCGCGGAGATCGCCGCCCGGGTCACCGAGCGGTGCTTCCACCACCTGGCCGCACCGGTGCTGCGGGTCACCGGCTTCGACATCCCGTACCCGCCACCGATGCTGGAGCACCACCACCTGCCCGGGGTGGACCGGATCCTGGACGCGGTCGCCCGGCTGCAGTGGGAGGCCTGAGGATGATGCCCGTCGTGCGCGAGTTCACCCTGCCCGACCTCGGTGAGGGGCTCACCGGGGCGGAGGTGGTGCGCTGGATGGTCGAGGTCGGCGAGGTGATCGTCGTCGACCAGCCGGTGGTGGAGGTGGAGACCGCCAAGGCCGTGGTCGAGGTGCCCTGCCCGTACGGCGGGGTGGTCACCGCCCGGTACGGCGAGCCGGGCGAGGAGGTGGCGGTCGGCGCGGCGCTGGTGACGGTCGCGGTGTCGCCCGCCGAGGGGGTGTCGTTCCCGGCCGAGTTCCCGGCCGCCGAGGTGGAGCGTCCGCTGGTCGGCTACGGGGTCGCGGAGCCGGACCGGGGCGGCCGGCGCCGCCGGGTCGGGGCTCCGGGCGGCGCGGCCGCCGTGGCCCCGGTGGCTCCGCCGGTCGCTCCGGTGGCCGCGGTGGCGGCCCCGGCGGCCCCGGCGGCGCCGGTCGCTCCGGTGGCCGCCGGGGGTGTTCCGGCGGTGGTGCCGGTGATCTCGCCGCTGGTCCGGCGGTCGGCCCGGGAGCACGGGATCGATCTGGCGGCGCTGACCGGCAGCGGGCCGGACGGTCTGATCATGCGTGCGGACGTCGAACGGGCGGTCGCGGCGCTGGCCACGGGCGCCGCGCCGGCCCAGGCGCCGGTGTCGGGCGGGGTATCCGCGTCGGCCGGAGCCGAGGTGGTCCCGCTGCGCGGTCTGCGCAGGGCGGTCGCCGAGAAGCTCACCCGCAGCCACCGGGAGATCCCGGCGGCGACCTGCTGGGTCGATGCCGATGCCACCGAACTGATGCTGCTGCGCAGGCAGTTGAACGCCACGCCCGGACCGAAGGTGAGCGTGCTGGCGCTGCTCGCCCGGATCTGCACGGTGGCGTTGGCCCGCTTCCCCGAGCTCAACTCCAGTGTTACGGAGGACGGGTCGGGAATCCTGCGGCACTCCGCGGTGCACCTGGGCTTCGCCGCCCAGGGTGAGCGCGGTCTGGTCGTCCCGGTCGTGCGCGACGCCCAGCGGTTGAGCACCGAGCAAGTCGGTTCGGAGCTGGGCCGGTTGACCGAGTCGGCCCGGACCGGGGCGCTCACTCCGGCCGACCTCACGGGTGGCACGTTCACCCTGAACAACTACGGCGTGTTCGGCGTGGACGGCTCGACCCCGATCCTCAACCACCCCGAGGCGGCGATGCTCGGCGTGGGCCGGATCGTCGCCAAACCCTGGGTTCACCAGGGCGAGTTGGCGGTGCGCGAGGTGACCCAGCTGTCCTTCACCTTCGATCATCGGGTCTGTGACGGCGGTACCGCGGGCGGGTTCCTGCGGTTCGTCGCGGACTGTGTCGAGCAACCGGGCATGCTGCTGCGGCAGTTGTGACCGGAGGGTCCGGGTGGTCGCCTTGGGTGGCTGCCCGGACACCCAGGGCGACCGCGGAACGAGCGAGAGTAGCGCGTGCGGGGGGCGGGTGTCCGGGCTTCGCGCGATTTGTCGGATGAGTACTTCGGGCGTGCCACGCTGCCTAGGCGTCAGCAGGAACAAGCCAGGTGGTGGCACAGGCCGGCCGGAGGCGAAACGATTCTCTTGAGTACTCGAAACGTTGCGGTGAAGTCCCGCAGAACTCTCCTGGTCCGTACCGGACACGGCTCCGCGCGAGCCGCGGCCGTTCCGGGATTGCCGGACGCCGCGCCGGAAGCCGGCCCGGACACCACGCCGGACACGGTGCCGGACACCGCTCGGGCGGTGCGCACGGACACCCCGGCGGACCTCCCCCCGATGCCGCTGGACCCGCCGGACCTCCCGCCGGTGTCCGCCCCCCTCGTGCCCCCGGCGCCGGCCCCCTTCGCGCCGGCCGCCGCCGTGCCGGCCGCCGCCGTGCCGCCGTGGCCGGCGATCCCCGCACCGCCCGCCGTGCCGCCCGTGATCCCGGCTCCGTCGATGCCCACCGGGCAGCCCGGACCCACGATCGAGCCGCTGTTCACCCGGGCCCCCGGCCTCAACTGGACGGCTCCCGCGGCCGAGCCGGTACCGGGGCTCCGGTCCGCGCCGTGGTCCGACCCGGCGGCCGGGTCCGGGCCCGTCGGTGCGACCGGGTCCGCCGGGCCCGCCGAGGCCGAACAGCCGCCCACCGCCCGGGACATCGAGCTGATCCGGACCAGCCTGGCCGTGGTCGAGCCGGTCGCCGACCGGGCCACCGCACACTTCTACGCACTGATCTTCCTGCACCACCCCGAGGTCCGCGCACTCTTCCCCGCGGCCATGGACGTCCAGCGCGACCGGCTCTTCCGCGCGCTGCTGATGGCCGCCCGGAGCGCCGGAGACCCGGACGGACTGCGCGCCTACCTGAGCGCGCTCGGTCGCGGTCACCGCCGGTACGGCACCCTGACCGGCCACTACGGCCCGGTGGGGGAATGCCTGGTGGCGGCGCTGGCCCGGTATGCGGGCAGTCGCTGGGACGCCGAGACCGAGCTGGCCTGGCGCCGCGTCTACCGGCTGGTCTCCTCGATCATGATCGAGGCCGCCGAGGAGGACGCCCGCACCTCGCCGCCCTGGTGGCAGGCCGAGGTGGTCGGGCACGAGCTGCGCACCCCGGACGTCGCGGTGCTCACGCTCCGCCCCGACCAGGCCTATCCGTTCCGGGCCGGGCAGTACACCAGTCTGGAGACGCCCTGGTGGCCGCGGGTCTGGCGGTACTTCTCGTTCGCCTCCGCGCCCCGGCCGGACGGCCTGCTGACCCTCCACGTCAAGGCCGTCCAGGCGGGCTGGGTGAGCAACGCGCTGGTGCACCGGGCCGTGCCGGGGGACGTGCTGCGGCTGGGCCCGGCGGCGGGCACCATGACCGTCGACCACACGGCCGGTACGGATCTGCTCTGTCTCGGCGGCGGCACCGGGATCGCGCCGATCAAGGCGCTGGTGGAGGAGGTGGCCGACCACGGCGCGGCGGGCCGCTCGGTGGAGGTCTTCTACGGTGCCCGGCGGGCCGCCGAGCTGTACGAACTGGAGGCGCTGCGCGGGCTCGCCGAGCGGCACCGCTGGCTCTCGGTGCACCCGGTGCTGTCCGGGCCGGGGCCGCACTCCGGCGGCCCGGTGGTGGGCGGCGGTCTGCTCACCGGGGGTCTGCTCACCGGCGAACTGCCGGAGGTGGTCGGCCGGTTCGGGTCGTGGGCCGGCCGGGAGGCGTACCTCGGCGGGCCGGCCGCGATGGTGCGGCGCGGGGTCGGCGTCCTGCTGCGGGCCGGGGTGGCGCCGGAGCGGATCCGGCACGACCTGGTCGGCGACCTGGCGGCGGGCTGACCGGCGGACTGGCGGCGGACTGGCCGGCCGGCGGGCTGCGCCGGGAGCCCGGCACAGCCCCGGTCAGCCCGGGTCAGCCCGGGTCAGCCCAGGTCGGGCGCGAGCAGCGCGCGAACGCCCTCGATGTTGGCCGCCAGATAGGCCCGCAGGCTGGGCGGGACGACGTTGACCGCGGTGACGCCCTCCCGGGTGAAGGGCACCCGGACCACCTCGTACTCGCCGTTGGGCCGGTCCACCTCGGGCCCGTGCCGCCGGGCGAGGTCCATCGAGGCGAGCCGGCAGACGAAGAAGTGCTGCACCTTGACCCCGTGCGGGTGGAGCAGGGTGCCGTCGTCGTGGTGGGTGTGGCTGATGGTGTCGACGAAGGCGGGGACGACGTCCACCACCTTGCCGCCGAGTTCCTCGTCCACCTCGCGGTGCAGGGCGTCCGTCACCGTGCGGTCGCCGCTCTCGACCCCGCCGCCGGGGGTGATCCAGTACGGGTGCGGGGAGCCGGGCCGGGTGCGTTTGATCAGCACGATGGAGGCCGGTCCGTGCGGATCGGCCTGGTCCAGCTCCAGCAGGATCGCCCGTGCGGTCCGTTTGACGACGGGTCGGGGCGGGGTGCGCATGGCCACCTCCGGGGCTGGAGCGTTGTGCGGGAGTCTCCCGCAGCCCGGCGGGGCCGAAACTCGTGCCCGCTCGGGTGCGTCCGTTCGGGGAGCGCTCACACTGCGGATAGATCTTGGATAGTAAAGAGGAGGCGTGAAATGAGATTGAAATGATCGAACGTAAGTCTTCTTTTGCCTTCAATTCGAAGGAATTTATCGATCGAATCGTAAGAGAGTGATTGCAGCGGCGCCGGGCCTGTGCTGCAATGAGCGACTATCGGGCAAATCGGAGTACTTCGCTCCGCATGCCCTCCTGTGCAACGACTCGGGCTGGGGGCTGGGTGTGGTCATGGATCAGATCGCGGAGCGCACGACACCGACGCGCAAGGACCGGCAGCCTACCCTGATCGCCTCCGTCCAACGGGCGCTGCGGCTGCTGGAGGCCGTCGGAGGGTTTCTGCAGGGCGCGACCGCCAAGCAACTCGCCCGCGCCGCGGGCCTGCCGCTCGGCACCACCTACCACCTGCTGCGCACCCTGACCCACGAGGGCTATCTGCGGCGGGCCGACGGCAGGTTCTTCTACGGGGAGTCGGTGGACGGCATAGGCCGGGCCGACGACCGGCAGTCCGAGCGGCACGACCTACGGGTCCGGATGGAACAGTTGAGAGACGAACTCGGCGCCGCGGTCTACTTCGCGCGCTACCAGGACGGCGAGGTGACGGTGGTGGACACCGCCGCCGGGGCCGGCCAGCCGGCCGTCGAGCCGTGGGCCGACTTCCGCGCCACCGCCCACGCGCACGCCATCGGCCAGTGCCTGCTGGCCCAACTGCCCGACGAGGCACGGCGCGACCACCTCGCCCGCCACCCTCCGGTCGGGCTCACCCCCTCCACGCTCTCCGACGAGTCGACGGTGCTGCGGCGGCTCGCCGCGCTGCGCCCGACCGTGCCGGTGCTGGAGCAGCAGGAGTACGCGCTCGGCACCGTCTGCGCCGCCGTCCCCATCACCGTCGGCTCGGTGGTCGCGACGATGGCCATCTCCCTCCCGGTCGAGCAGGCCGGCCGGTTGGTCGCCGCCGCCGCACAACTGCGGCGCAGCGTCGGCGCGATGACGGCCTCGTTCGTCCGCTGACCCTCCTTGTGCCCCAGGGGCACAAGCCCATTCCCCCTCGTTCACCATTTGAAAAAGCACACCTTGTCCACTACGTCCCCAAACATGGACGATGAGGATCGAACAGGGATTGGTTGCACAAAACCGCCTCAATCGGTCGCACGGCCGACACAGTCGAACTCCCTCCCATGTCAGCGAACTGCATTGTCCGGGCCACCTGCGGACCCACAGCACGCACGGCCGGGCAGAACGAGAGGTACTGGCGCCATGCAGCACAGCACAGTCCAGGGCCACCTGGTGATGAACCTCGTGGTCTCCACCGAGCTCTCCTTCCGCATCGTGGTCGACCTGGAGTACGACCCCGCCGATCCGTACGCGGTCCGCTTCACCTTCCACCTGCCCGGCGACGCCCCGGTCACCTGGGTCTTCGCCCGGGAGCTGCTGCTCGACGGGATCAGCCGGCCGGCGGGCGAGGGTGATGTGCACATCCACCCGGTCGGCGAGGAGCTCTCGGAGGTCTGCGTCGTGCTGCACTCCCCCGACGGGGACGCCCTGCTGCGCGCCTCCGCGCCGCCGCTGATCGCCTTCCTGGCGCGGACCGACCGGCTGGTGCCGATGGGCCAGGAGCTCACCGGCGGGGAGATCGACGCCCAGCTCGCCGACATCCTCGGCGGCTGTGAGAGGTGACCGGTCGCCGGTCCGGCACGGCAGAAGGGGCCCGCTCCCGGGGCGGAACCGGGTGCGGGCCCCTCGCGCGCGTGGTGCGCGCCGATGGCGGGGCGGCCGTCGGCGTGGTGCGCCGCGGGCCGCCGTGCGGGTCGGACCCGCTCAGTCGTCGTCGCCGAGGGCCAGGTTGAGCCCCCAGGAGACCAGGCTGATGATCAGCGCGCCGAACAGCGCCGACCAGAAGCCGTCGACGGCGAAGTCCAGGTTCAGCTTGTCCGAGGCCCAGGAGGTCAGCCAGAGCATCAGGGCGTTGATGACGAAGGTGATCAGGCCCAGGGTGAGGATGAACAGCGGCAGCGAGAACAGCTGGACCACCGGCTTGATCAGCCAGTTCACCACCCCGAAGACCAGCGCCACGGCGATCACCGTCAGCGTCTTGTGCTGCCAGTCGTTGCCCGTCAGCGTGATGCCGGTGACGATCCAGGCGGCCACCCAGATGGCGGCCGCGTTGATAAGTGTCTTGATGACGAAACCCTTCATGGGGCCAGCGTCGCAGGCCGGACGGGGTGGCGGAAGCTCCCGGCGGCATGTTGGTGTTGAATGCCGGTGGGCCCCGCCCGGTGCCCGGACCAGGACGAGTGAGGGAGCCCGGTGAAGCTGTTCCGGCTGGACGAACTGGACGCCGAACGTGCCGCCAACGACGGCGCCTATCTGCGCTTCCTGCGCGAGCCGCGGATGTCCGCCGGCCTCTACGCGCTCTCCCCCGGCGACACCGACCCGCAGACCGCGCACGCCCAGGACGAGATCTACCAGGTGGTCAGCGGCCGGGCCGAGTTGACCGTCGGGGGCGAGACCACCACGGTGGCCCGCGGCACCGTGGTCTACGTCCCGGCCGGGGTGCCGCACCGGTTCCACCACATCACCGAGGAGTTGCGGGTCCTGGTGGTGTTCTCCCCGCCGGAGGACTGAGCGGCCGGCCGCGGGAGCGCCCGCCGCGGGACCGCCGGCCGGGGCCCGGGGCGGTCCGGTTAGGGTCGGGACATGAGCCTGAGCCTGACGGAAGAACTCTGGGCGGCGATCGAGCCGGTCTACGCCGAGATCCTCGACCACCCCTTCATCGGCGGCCTCACCGACGGCACCCTGCCGCGCGAGGCGTTCCGCCACTTCGTCGTCCAGGACTCGCACTACCTGCGCGACTACGCCCGCGCACTCGCCGTCTGCGCCGCCAAGGCGCCCGCCGAGGAGGATGTGCGGGCCTTCGCGGACGACGCGGTCGGCGCGTTGGCGGCCGAGCAGGGCATGCACGCGGAGTTCATGACGGCCTTCGGCGCCGGCGCCGAACAGGCCGCCGCCGAGCCGGTCCTGCCCACCACCCGGGCCTACACCAGCTACCTGCTGGCGACCGTGTACGGCGGCTCCTTCGCGGAGGCGGTCGGCGCGGTGCTGCCCTGCTACTGGATCTACGCCCGGGTCGGCGACCGGCTGCTCGCCGAGGGCTCGCCCGACCCGCTGTACGCCAAGTGGATCGCCACCTACGGTGACGAGGCGTTCCAGTCCGTGGTGCGTCGCGTCCTCGCCCTGACCGACCGGCTCGGCGAGGAGATCTCCCCGGCCGAACGCCGTCGGGTGGTGGAGCACTTCACCACCACCTCGCGGTACGAGTGGATGTTCTGGGACGCCGCCTGGCGCGGCGAGCGCTGGCCGGTCTGACGCCGGCCCGGTGATTCCCCGGGCGGCGGCGCCCTGCCGGCGGGCCCGGGATCCCGGGCCCGCGCCCGTGCTCGCGGCCCCGGGCCCGGGGTGTTCGGGCGCCTCTCCCCCAGGGTCTTCCCGGGGGTCGGGGTCGGGGTGATCTCCGGGTTCTCTCCGGGCCGTTGGCTCTCGTTCCGGCCCGTGCGTCGCCGTACGATCGAAGTATCGAAAGCAAGCGGGATGCGGCACCGGACGGCAGCCGGCCCGAGGGGAGAGAAGGAACGGACATGGCTGAGTTCTGGAAGTCGCTGCCCTCGTGGGTGCGCAACATCGTCGTTCCGGTGCTGGTGCTGATCCTGGCCTGGAACATCATCGGCTTCGTCTTCGGCGTGGTGGGTGCGCTGCTGAGCCTGGTCTTCAAGCTGCTGGTGGTGGTCGGGATCGCCGCGGCCGTGGTGATCCTGGTGAAGAAGGCCGCCAAGAGCTGAGCCGCCGGCCGGCCCCGGACGCCCGTACCCCCTCGGGGGTGCGGGCGTCAGTCGTCGGTGGACGGGCCGGCGGAGGCGGACGCGTCGTCGGTGGTGGACGGGCCGGCCGTGGCGGACGGCTCAGCTCTTGGAGGCACGGTCGAGGGGCAGGACCGTGGCGAGGTCCCAGCTCGGCCGCCAGTGCTGGGTCCGGGACCGGGTGAGGTCGAGGGTGATCCCGGTGGCGAGCTGGTCGACCGCGTACGGGGTCAGCCCGGGGACGCGGCCGGTGCGGGCGGCCAGCCGGGCGAGCGGCACCGGCACGTGCCGGATCCGGGCCCGCACCCCGTGGGCGGCGAGCACCCGGCGGACCGCGTCGTCGCGCCGGTAGGGCCGGTCGTCGGCGATGTTGTACGCGCCGGGCGCCCAGGCGCGGCCGGTCAGGCCCAGGGCGGCCAGGCACGCGTCGGCGAGGTTCCGCACGGCGGTCAGGCTGATCCGGACGTCACCGCCCGGGAGCAGCAGCACCCCGTGCCGGACCCGCGCCAGCACCTGCGGGGCGAGGTGCGGATCGCCCGGCCCGTAGACGGCGCGTGGGCGCAGCACGACGGCGCCCGCGGCCAGCGCGAGCCGTTCACCGGCCGCCTTGGTGCGCCCGTAGGCGTTGAGGTGGCCGCCCTCGGTGGGGTGCTGCTCCGTGACGCCGGCGCGGTCGATCCGGGGGTCGTAGACGCTGGCACTGCTCACCCAGACCACCGGGCGGCCGGCGGCGGCGCGCAGCAGCCGTTCGGTGCCGGTGACGTTGACGGCGTACTGCTGGGCCTCGCCGGCCGAGCCCGGGGGGAGGTCGGCGACGGCGGCGGCGCAGTGCACCACCAGGTCGACGCCGGTCAGGTCGGGGTCGCCGGTGGTGGCGTCCCAGTGGACGTGCCGACCGACCGGGCCCGGGGAGCGGCCGTAGCAGCGCACGTCGAGGCCCAGCGCGGCGGCGGCGAGGGCGACGTGCGAGCCGCAGAAGCCGCCGGCGCCGGTGACGGCTATCCGCATCGGGACTCCTCGGGACTCCTCGGGCCGGTGTTGGGCGTTCCCGGGCGGGCGGCGCGCGGCTCCGCGCGCCGGAGGGTGAGTTCCTTGTAGCCGGGGAGGGCGGACCGGCGGTCGACCCGGGCCCGGGTGACCACCGGGCGGTAGGGGGCCAGGGTGAGCAGCAGGTCGGTGAGCAGGGCGCGGGCGAGTCCGGCACCCGGGCAGGCGTGCGGGCCGGCGCCGAAGACGGCCTGGGTGGCGGCCGGGCCGGGGGCGGGTCCGGTCCGGTGGGCCCGGGCGGCGTGCCGGGCGACCAGGACCAGACGGTCGCCGGCCCGGACCGGGCGGCCGGCCAGGGTGGCGTCGGCGGCGGCGACCCGGGGGAGCAGGGGCGAGGGGGCGGTCAGCCGGAGGAGTTCGGCGGCGAGCCCGGGCGCGGTGGCGGGGTCGACGTCGGGCCAGAGGCCGGCGTCGGCGCACCAGGCGGCGGCCCGGGGCAGGGCCGCGACGGTGGTGGTGACGGCGGCGACGGTGAGCATGGCGTCGAGCGGGTCCGGGAGCAGCGCGGTGAGGGCGGCGGCCCGGTCGGCGGCGGCCCGTCCGTCCGGCCGGCGCGGGCCGGGCAGGTGGTCCCGGGCGGCGGCCGCGGCGGTGGCGGCGCAGGCCCGCGCCAGGGTGTGCGGGCAGGCGGCGGAGCCGGTCAGCGCGGCGGCTGTCACGCCGGCCAACTCCTGTGCCAGTGCGACCAGTTCGAGTGAGCCGGCGGCCAGGGCCGGGACGCGTTCGGCGAGTACGGCCTGCCAGCGCGGGCGGATCCGGTCGAGCGCGCCGGCGTTCAGGTCGGCCGCCACCGCCCGGCGGGCCGCCCGGTGTTCGGCGCCGTCCTGGTCGAACAGCAGTCCGCCGTCGGTGAGTCGGGCCGCGGCGCCGCCGGTGGTGCCGGGAGCGGTGCGGTCGAGCGGGACACGGGTGAGTGCCTCGCGGTAGGCCGCGGTGTCGTGCACCAGGACGGTGCGGCCGAGCCGGACGACCGGGCGGCGGCGGGTGGCGCAGAGCAGCGCGAACAGGACGGGGTGGCTGCGCAGGTAGACCCGGCGGTCGCGACGGCGCGCGGCCCGGTCGGCGGCGGGTGCGTGTCCGGCGGGTGCGTTGACGGCGGGCGCGGCGTCGCGGTCGGCGGTCATCCGGCCAGCTCCCGGGCGCAGTGCGCGGCGGCTGCCGCCCGGTCGGGCTTGCGGGAGCGCCCGGCCAGCGGGACGGCACCGAACAGCACGGCGTCCGGCCGGGCACCTCCCATCCGGTCGAGCGGGCCGCGCAGGGCGGCGCGCAGCCGCCGCGGGTCGGCGCCGGGACGCGGCTGGACGAGGGCGACCAGCCGCTCGTCGCCCGGTGCGTCGGGGGCCGGAACACCGACCAGGACGGCGAGTTCGACGTCCGGCAGGTGCAGCGCGGGTTCGTACAGGCCGGGGTAGATGTTCTCGGCGCGGCGCAGCACCATGTCCTTGAGCCGTCCCGCGAGCACGATCCGGCCGTCCGGGCCGAGGGTGGCCCGGTCGCCGGTGCGGACCCAGGGGTCGGGTTCGTCGCCGAGGTAGCGGTGCCGGGCGCCCGGTCCGGCCAGCAGCAGTTCGCCCTCCGGGGTGAGGCCGGTGCGCACCCCGGGCAGCGGGGCGCCGACCAGGTCGCCGGGCCCGGTGTGGGCGCTCTTCTCGGCCTCCTCGACGGCGGCGGCCGGGAACAGCTCGGTGAGCGCGTAGACGCCCCAGGCCTGGTCGGCGCCGGCCTGCTTGACCCGCCGCAGCAGGGCCGCGTCGGCGGGCGCAGAGCCGGTCCAGACCCGGCCGTGGAAGCGGGCGCCGGCGCCGAGGGCGGCGCGCAGCGCCGGCGGGGTGAGGTAGGTCTGGGCCGGGGCCAGCCGGGCGAGTTGGCCGGCCAGCGCCCGCGGGCTCCGGGCCGGGAGGGCCACGGCGGCGCCGGCCGCGAGGGCGGGTACCAGGACGAAGAAGGTGCCGCCGAGCACCACGCTGCCCGGCTGGGGGTCGACCAGCTCCGTGACGGTGCGCAGACCGGCCGCCAGGCCGTCACGGGTGTGCACGACGGCGCGCGGGCGGGCGGTGGTGCCGGAGGTGAAGACGATCACGGCATCGGTGTCCGGGCCGGCGGTGCGCGGCGCGGGCGCGGGGGTGCGGGCGGCCGCGAGCCGGGGCGCGCAGCCGGGCAGCCGGCGGCCGAGGGTGGCGACCGGGCCGAGCGCGGCCAGCCGGGGCAGGGCGAGGTCGGCCCGGCGGGCCAGCGGTCCGGCCCAGCCGGCCACCGCCTGGGCGGCGGCGTCGGCGAGCACCAGGTCCGGCCGGGCCAGGGCGAGCCGGGCGGCCAGGACGTCCGGCCCGGCGGTCGGGTCGAGGACGGCGGTGCGCAGGCCGAGCCGGTGGGCGGCGAGCAGGACGGCGAGGGCCCGGGGGCCGGGGCGGACGGCGACGCCGAGGGTGGCCCCGCCGCCGAGGCCGCGGGCGTGCAGGGCGGCGGCGTAGCGGTCGGCGAGCTCGGCGAGTTCGCCGCGGCGGATCCGGACCCGGGTGGCGCCGGTGCGGCCCCGGCCCAGGACGGCGGGCCGGTCGGGGTGGACGGTGCGCAGGCTGTGGGCGAGCCGGTCGAGCACGGGGCCCTCCTCAACGGGGCTTCGGTCGGTGGGGTGTCGGTCGGTGGGGCTGCGGTCGGTGGGGCGGGGCAGCCCGGTGGGCCGGGTCGGCCCGCGCCGGTTCAGCGGACGTCCACCGAGCGCCGGCCCGCGCCGCGTTCCAGGTACCAGCGGGCGGTGCCGAGCACGCCGTAGGCGCGGATCCGCCGGGTGGAGTTCTGCACCACCATGTCGCGGCGGTGGACGATCGCGGTGGTGTGGCGGCGCACCCGGTTGATGAACATCCGGTCGGTGGGCGACGGCCGGCGCGGCATCCCGCCGACGGCCCGGTACAGCTCGGCGGTGATCGCCATGTTGTTGCCGGCGTGCATCCGGTACGGCGTGCGGTAGCCGTGCCGGCGGCGGTGCGCGGGCCGGATCCGGCCGAAGAACGCGCCGAGCGCGACCAGGACCAGGAACACCGCGCGCCCGGCCGGTCCGTGCTCGTCCCGCCGGGCGGTGACCCGGCCGCAGACCAGCCCGCCGCAGGCCCGCATCCCGGCCCGGGCGGCCGCCGTCCAGCCGGGCTCCGGCAGGCAGTCGGCGTCGGTGCGGGCGAGCAGGGTGGCGCCGTGCGCGATGGCGTACCGGAAGCCGGTGTCGATCGCCGAGCCGACGCCCTTCTCCGGTTCGACCAGCACCTCGACCGGGAACGGCGCCCGGGCGGCGAAGGCCCGGACCTTCGCCACGGTGGCGTCGGTGGAGCCGTTGTCGGCGACCAGCAGGGTGAACGCGCGGTCCCGCTGGGCGGCCAGGGCGGTCAGGGTGTCCTCGATCCGCGCCTCCTCCTGGTAGGCCGGGACGACCACCCACAGGTCCGTCCCGGTGTTCACTAGGCCTCCCACACCATGGTCATCAGGCTCACGCCGCCGCCGAGGCCGATCAGCAGCACCTTGTCGCCAGGGATCAGTTCCGGCTTTATTCGGTCGAGTTGGATGCCCAGTGTGGCGCTGGCGACATTTCCCAGCTCCGGCACGGTGAGCACCAGCTTCTCGGCGGGTACCCCGGTGAGCTCGACGAAGCGCTCCAGGTAGGGGACGGTCACCTGGTGCACCAGCACCCGGGCGTAGTCGTCCCAGCCGAGGCCGGTGCGGGCCGCCACCCTGGTCAGGATGGAGCCGCCGATCTCCTCGAAGACACCGCGCAACTCCTTGCCGCCGCCCCGGAAGTAGCTGTAGTCGTCGCCGCGCGGGTGGCGCGAGCCGCCGCCGGGGATGCCACCGGCCGCCCAGTGCTCGGAGGCGGTCTCGGTCTCGATGTCGAGGATGCCGCCGCGCTCGACCGCCTCGACGACCACGGCCGCGCCGGCGTCGCCGAAGGTGTACCCGGCGAAGCCGTCCCGGAAGTCGGCCGGGCCGTCCGGTGCGCGGCGCATCGCCCGGCTCGGCGTCTCGCCGGTGACCACCAGGGCGCGCCGGGCCCGGCCGGCCAGGATCATCGCGCGGGCCAGGTCGATCCCGTTGAGGAAGCTGTTGCAGGCGTTGCTGACGTCCAGGGCGTGGGCCCGGGAGCCGAGTTCGGCCTGGACGAGGTGGGCGGTCGCGGGTTCGCAGACGTCCCGGGTGGCGGAGGCGTACAGCAGCAGGTCGATGTCGCGCGGGTCCAGACCGCGGGCGTCCAGGGCGTGCCGGGCGGCTCCGACGGCCAGTGTGGAGGCGTACTCGCCCTCGGCCGCGAAGTGCCGGGTGACGATGCCGGTCGCCTTCTCGAACATCCGCTCCGGAAGCCGGAGCCGGCCGCCGGCGGTGACCTCGTCCTGGAGCTGCCGGGAGGTCAGCCGGCGGGCGGGGAGGTGGGATCCGACGGCGGTGATGCCGATCCGGGCGGTGGCTGCTGGGTGCATGCCCCCATGCTCCGGCGGGCGGGACCGCGCCCACCTGAGTACGGGTACTCAGGTGGGCGCGGGCGGCTACCCAATCGTGCCGGGGGAGGGTCTCACCCCTCGACCGGGATCTGCTGGACGGGCACCACGGCGGCCGTCGGGCCCGGCACCGCCGTCGGGCCCGGCACCGCCGTCGCCGCGTCCGCGGCCGGGCCCGACTGCTCCGGCCCGTGCAGGGTGGTGAGCAGCTGGCGGGCCAGACCGAGGCCGGTCCCGCCCATCGTGAGCGCCTTGGCGAACAGCTCGCCCACCCCCTCGGCGCCGTTGAGCAGCACCATGTGCTCGACATTGCCGAAGGACTGCGCGGCTGCCAGCACGATGTCCGGCCACTTCTCCGCCAACTCCTGGGCCACTACCGCGTCCTGGTTCTCCGCGAGGGCGGCGGCCCGGGCCTGGATGCCCGCGGCCTTGGCGAGCCCGATCGCCTTGGCCGCCTCCGCCTCCGCCAGCCCGCGGGCCTCGGCGGCCGCGGCCTCGGCCTGTCCGGTGGCCCTGGTCGCCTCGGCCTCGGCCAGCGCGCGCAGCCTGGTGGCGTCCGCCGCCGCCTCGGCCGCGACCCTGACCTGTCCGGCCTCGGCGGCGGCCTTCAGCTGAGTCTCCTGGGCGTTGGCCTGCGCGGCGGAGATCCGGGCGTCGCGGTCGGCGTCGGCCCGGGTGCGGGTCTCGTACGCCTTGGCGTCGGCGGGCTTGCGGACCTCGATCTGCAGCTGCTGTTCCTTGCGGCGCGCCTCCAGCTCGGCGACCTTCGTCTCCTGGACGACCACCTCCTGCCGGGAGGCGGCCTCGGCGAGCGGTCCGGCCTGCTCGGCCCGGGCGTTGGCGGTGTCGCGTTCGGCCTGGTACGCGGACTGCTGGATGGCGCTGTTGCGGGTCGCCTCGGCCTTGCGGGCGGCGGCCTCCTGCTCCGCCTCGGTGGCCATCCGGTCGGCCTGGGCCTGGGCGATCCGGGCGTCCCGCTGGACGGCCGCGGCGTGCGGGATGGCGAGGTTCTTGATGTAGCCGGTCGGGTCGATGATCTCCTGGATCTGCAGGGTGTCGATGATCAGCCCGAGCTTCTCCATCTCCAGCCCGGAGGCGGCCCTGGTCTCCCCGGTGAGCCGCTCGCGGTCGCGGATCATGTCCTCGACGGTGAGCCCGCCGACGATCGAGCGCAGGTGGCCGGCGAAGACGTTGTGGACCCGCTGGCTGATCAGTTTCTGCTGGTCCAGGAAGCGTCGGGCGGCATTGGCGATCGAGACGTCGTCGTCGCCGACCTTGAAGATCACCACGCCCTTGACCCGGACCGGGATGCCCTGGGTGGTGACGCACTCGACGTTCAGCTCGGCCTCGTTGAGGTCCAGCGAGAGCCGGCGGACACCTTGCAGGCCCGGCGTGACGAAAGTCCCCCGACCGGTGACGATCCGGAAGCCCAGGCCGTCCCCGACCCCCTCGGTCCGGTGCCGGGAGCCCGAGATGATCAGCGCCTCGTTGGGCTCGGCCACCCGCCACATGAGTTTGAAGAGCGTGATTCCCACCAGCAGCACCGCGGCGGCTGCCCCGATGATGACGTACACCATGGTTCAACTCCCCCTCTCGGCACATGAGATGCGCCGATTCGGATTGTCCGCCCGGTACAACCCGAAGAGAAGGGAAAGGACGTGACGGCCCGTCACAAGCCTGTCACGGGAGGACCGGTGCCACGTAGACCGTGCGCGGAGGCTGGTACTCGATCACCACCACCGGTGTCCCGACCGGCAGTCGGTCGCCCGGCACGGCGAGGTAGGCGAGGAACGCCTCCGTGCCCCGGCGTTCCGGAACGTGCACCATCACCTCGCCGACCAGCCCCGCGCCGACCGCCCCGCTGACCCGCCCCGCCAGTCCCACCATGTCGGCCAGTGTGCCACCCCGGTGGGCCGGAAGACCGGTGCGCCGAAAGGCCGGTGCCCGTCCGCCGGTCGACAGGCGGACAGGCACCGGGAACGCCCTGGGCTCAGGACCCGGCGTGCTCGCGACGGCGCCGCACCACGAGGACGGTGGCGAGGCCCACGGCCACCGCGCCGACCGCGCCGGCGGCCAGCGGGGTGGTCGAACCGGCTCCGGTGTGGGCCAGTTGGGTGCCCTGGCCGCCGGTGGCGGCGGTGCCGCCACCACCGGCCGCCGGGCTCGCCGAGGGGCTGGGGGTGCCGGTGGCGGGGACGGTCGGGCTGGTCGGGGTGGTCGTCGGGTCGGGCGTCGACGGCGTGGTGCCCGTGCCGGTCGCCTCGGTGACGGTGATGCCGCCGGAGGCGTTCGCGACGGTCCGGCAGTAGTCCCGGCCGGGCTGCTCGTACGTGAAGGAGGACTGGGCGTTCAGGGAGAAGCCCACCTTCTCCGCGACCGCGTCCCGGCCGGCGGCCAGGCGGAGCCGGAAGGTCAGCGACTCGTCCTTGGCGAGCCGGAAGGTCTGGAGCGGCACCTGGAGCCAGCTGTCACTGCCCTCGACGGGTGTCCCGGTGCTCCAGGCGCCGCCGGGGAACCTCGTCTCCGCGGTGAGGTTCCGGACACCGTGTCCGATCACCGTGAACGTGGAGCTGAACTCGGGCAGGTCGTAGCCCGTGGTGTTGCGGACGGTCACGGTGGACTCGACGGCCGGGCCGCCCTTCACCAGCGAAAGCTCGGGGTAGCCGCTGTCGTTCCAGCTGACCGGGATGGTGGCGACGGGCCGGTGGGCGAAGGTGCAGGGCTGCTCCGTCGGGCTGCCGGTCGGGGTCGGCGTGCCGGTCGGGGTGGCCGACGGTGTGGCGGTCGGCGTGTCCGTCGGTGCGGTGGTCGGCGTGGTGGTGCCCGTGGCGGTCGGTGCCGCGGTCGGGCCGGTGGTCGGGCCGGCGGTGGGCGCCGTGTTCGGTGCCGGGTCGGTGGGGTCGCCGGTCGGTCCGGTGCTCGGCGCGGCACTTCCGGACGGGTTCGAGGCGGCGGCGGCGGGCGTCGCGGTCGGATCGGCGAGCGGGGCGGCGGACGCCGCACCCAGGCCCAGGCCGAGACTCGCGGTAACGGCCGCACAGGCGGCAAGGAGGCGCGAAGTCCTCATGGTGATCCCCCCGATGGTGGCGCAGGTGTTCCGGCGACGTGCCGGTCGTGTGCGCGAACGCGTGCGCGGAGATCGTATCGTCGACGATCAAACGTTCGGGCCGGAGTCGGGTGCCGGGGGACGGACCCCCTCTGGACCAGCGGCGATCCGCTCGCTACGGTGTTGGACGTCATGCGCAGGCAACACCGCCTGCGGACACGGGAGCTCGGAGCACCGGGCTGAGAGGGCGCTGACCGGAACGTCGCTGGACGTGCCGACCGCTGCGTCGACCGCAGGAACCTGACCGGGTAATGCCGGCGTAGGGAGTAGAGGGTCTGATGACCACGTTCGATGCACAGCCGCAGTCTGCCCGGAACCAGGACGCCGGGAGCACGGGCACCGGGAGCACGGGTACCGGCTACCCGACCCCGGCCTGGCGCAAGGCCTACCGCGAAGGGTCCCGCCCCGACCTGCGCGTCCCGTACCGCGAGGTCGTCCTCACCAACGGCCGGACCGTCCCGCTCTACGACACCTCGGGCCAGTACACCGACCCCGCGTACGAGGCCGACGTGCGCCGCGGCCTGCCGCCGTTGCGCGATTCCTGGATCCGCCAGCGCGGCGACGTCGAGGAGTACGACGGCCGGGAGGCCCGCCCGGAGGACGACGGGATCAAGCACACCTCGCCGCGCGGCGGGAACCTGCGCAACCTCGACGCCGTCTTCCCCGGCCGGCCGCGCCGCCCGCTGCGCGGCCGGTCCGGCGCCTCCGTCACCCAGCTCGCCTACGCCAGGCGCGGCGTGGTGACCCCGGAGATGGAGTTCGTGGCCCTGCGCGAGGGCCTGGCCCCGGAGTACGTCCGCGCCGAGGTGGCGCGCGGGCGCGCCGTCATCCCGGTCAACGTGAACCACCCCGAGGTGGAGCCGTCGATCATCGGCACCAACTTCCTGGTGAAGATCAACGCCAACATCGGCAACTCCGCCGTCACGTCCTCGATCGAGGAGGAGGTGGAGAAGATGACCTGGGCCACCCGTTGGGGCGCCGACACCGTCATGGACCTCTCCACCGGCCGCAACATCCACACCACCCGCGAGTGGATCCTGCGCAACTCCCCGGTGCCGATCGGCACGGTGCCGCTCTACCAGGCGCTGGAGAAGGTCGACGGCCGGGCCGAGGAACTCAGCTGGGACGTCTACCGCGACACGATCGTCGAGCAGTGCGAGCAGGGCGTCGACTACATGACCGTGCACGCCGGCGTGCTGCTGCGGTACGTGCCGCTGACGGCCCGCCGCAAGACCGGCATCGTCTCGCGCGGCGGCTCGATCATGGCCGCCTGGTGCCTGGCGCACCATCAGGAGAACTTCCTCTACACCAACTTCGAGGAGCTCTGCGAGATCCTCGCGAGCTACGACGTCACCTTCTCGCTCGGTGACGGCCTGCGCCCCGGCTCGATCGCGGACGCCAACGACGAGGCGCAGTTCGCCGAGCTGCAGACGCTGGGCGAGCTCGGCCGGATCGCGCGCGAACGCGACGTCCAGGTGATGATCGAGGGCCCGGGCCACGTCCCGATGAACAAGATCCGGGAGAACATGGATCTCCAGAAGGAGATCTGCGACGAGGCGCCGTTCTACACCCTCGGCCCGCTCACCACGGACGTCGCCCCCGGCTACGACCACATCACCTCGGGCATCGGCGCCGCGATGATCGCCTGGTGGGGGACGGCGATGCTCTGCTACGTCACCCCCAAGGAGCACCTGGGCCTGCCCAACCGGGACGACGTCAAGACCGGCGTCATCACCTACAAGATCGCCGCCCATGCCGCCGACCTCGCCAAGGGCCACCCCGGTGCCCAGGCCTGGGACGACGCGCTCTCCGACGCCCGCTTCGAGTTCCGCTGGGAGGACCAGTTCAACCTGGCCCTCGACCCGGAGACGGCCCGCGAGTTCCACGACGAGACGCTCCCCGCCGAGCCCGCCAAGACGGCCCACTTCTGCTCGATGTGCGGCCCGAAGTTCTGCTCGATGAAGATCTCGCAGAAGATCCGCGACGAGCACGGTGACGGCTCCAGCGCCGTCGCCACCGAGTTCGACGCCGAGGCGCTGGCCGGCATGCAGGCCAAGTCCGAGGAGTTCGCGGCCCAGGGCAACAAGGTCTACCTGCCGCTGGTGGACTGAGCCCCATTGACTGCGCACCGTCCCGCGTCCCAAAGGGGGGAGTCGCGGGCCGGTGCGCTCGGGTGTCCTCAGGCGTCCCAGGCGCTGACAGTCGGCTCCGCCCACTCCTCGGCCGTCGCTGCCAGGTCGGCCGGCAGCAGTGCGAGAAGGAGGGACCGGCCATCGGCGACGGCCTTCAACGCGGCCTCCTGAGCCTCGTCCTTCGTGTCGAACATGCCTTCGCCCACCATCTCGTTGTGGGGTGGCTCGCCGACCTCGCCGACCCATTGGACGCGCCCGGCCACACCCGGACGTGCGTCAGGCGAGACGGCTCCGGCAGGCCGGTGACGCCACGGGCGGCGGCTCCTTGATCACGTCTTCGATGGTCATGCTTGGGCTCTCCTCATCTCGGCCAGTGCGGCATCCAGTCGTGCGGAGCGGACCACGGTGGAAAGTCGGTTGCGGTGCGGGCGTAGTGCTCGGCTTCGTCCCGAGCCCCTTGGCGGTAGAGCACTGTGGCCAGTTGCACGGTGTCGATCGCCTTCGAGCGGGCCCGGTTGGAGGTCTGGGAGTCAACGGCCCGGCGGAGTCTGGACACAAGGTCGGACACCGGTCTTCCCTTGACCGTGGCGAGCAGGTAGAGGGCGTGCCCGGTCTCTCCGTGCAGCTTGTGCGGGGTGAGGTACCACATCCAGCGCGGTTCGCTGCGGAGATCGGTAACGGTGGCTGTTGCGTGAACGCCGCTGCTTCTTCCGCGTCTCCGCGAGGGACATCGCGACACCGACGAGTCCCTTGATCTCGAAACCCTCGGCGTAGAGGTCCTGCACGCCGTTGGAGTCCCAGTACACCCGTCGCTCGTGAGCGGTGAACGCTCGCAGGTAGCGCTCCCAGCCACCGGGGCGTCGGTACAGCCGGTCGTCGTTGTCCGCCATCACGCCGTGGATGGGGTAGCCCTCGGGGGTGTGTCCGGCGGAGAGGTCCACCACCAACTGCTCGAAGTCGTCGCGGACGACGTTCTCCTTGCTCGCGCTCTTGTCGTTGTCCGTGTAGCGATGGACCACCAGCCAGCCGAACGCCTGCGCCTTCTCCCCGAGGCTCCGAAGATCTCCCAGCAGATTCGAGCGGCGCACGGCGGGGGCTCCTCCGCCGTGGCCTCCGGTCACGATGCCGAGGCGCCGGCCGGCCTGCAGGCCAAGTCGGAGGAGTTCGCGGAGCAGGGCAACTGGGTCTACCTGCCGATCGCGGACCGACCCTCCACCGACTGCACCGGCCCGCGTCCCGTGGGGGGAGTCGCGGGCCGGTGCTCTTTTGATGTCGTCGGACGTCCCGGGTGGTCACGATCGGCGCCGGCCGGGTCGTCCGCCGTCGCCGCGAGATCCGCGGGGCCTGCCGGGTTTTGTCGGGGTCAGTGCCGTCGGCGGGCCGCGGCTCGTCCGCTTCGCCTCACCAGGACGACGAGTGCACCGCCCAGGGTGAGGGCGGCCGTCGAGCCGACCAGGAGGCCGATCGATCCGCCCGAGCCGGTGGCGGCGAGTGCCGGTCCCGACTCATTCGGGTGCTGCACGGGACCGCCCTGTACGGGAGCGCCCGGTGCGTTGCCGCCCTGGGCATGGCCGCCCTGACCGTTGCCGACCTGACCATTGCCGACCTGCACGGGGCCGCCCGGCACGTTGCCGTGATGGCCCTGGTCGTTCCCGTGATCACCTTGCTCATGACCACCGTGACCCTGGTCGCCGTGCCCCGGGCCGCCGTGACCGCCGTGGCCACTTGGAGACTGGGACGGCCCTGCGGGGCCCGCCGGCCCTGCGGGTCCTGCCGGTCCTGCGGGGCCGGGCGTGCCGTTGGCGCCGGGTGAGCCGTTCGCGCCGGGCGTGCCGTTCGTGCCGGGCGTGCCGTTGGCACCGGGTGAGCCGTTCGCGCCCGGGAGTCCGTTGGCGCCGGGTGAGCCGTTCGCGCCGGGCGTGCCGTTGGCGCCGGGTGAGCCGTTCGCGCCGGGCGTGCCGTTCGTGCCGGGCGTGCCGTTGGCACCGGGTGAGCCGTTCGCGCCCGG
>NZ_JBIVVS010000001.1:0-22464 GCF_044768625.1 Kitasatospora sp. NPDC091207 | reverse complement strand
CCGGGAGTCCGTTGGCCCCGGGAGAGCCGTTCGCGCCGGGAAGTCCGTTGGCACCAGGTGAACCATTGGCACCGGGGGCACCGGGAGCGCCGGGGGCTCCGGGAGCGCCGTTGGGGCCGGGGGCACCCGGGGAGCCGGGCGCGCCGGGTACGCCGGGTGCGCCGTTGGGGCCGGGCGAACCAGGTGCACCGGGTGCACCAGGGGCGCCGTCAGGGCCGGGAGCACCCGGAGCACCCGGAGCGCCGGCCACGCCGGAAGCGCCGTTGGGACCGGGCACACCAGGTGCACCCGGAGAGCCGGCCGGACCGGGAGCGCCGTTGGGGCCGGGCGCACCGGGCGAGCCGGCCGGACCGGCGGGCCCGCTCGGACCCGCGGGCCCGCTCGGTCCGGCAGGCCCGCTCGGTCCGGGCGGGCCGACGGTGCAGGCCGCCCTCGTGATGGTGTTGTCGTCCAGCGTGACGGCCCCCGTACGCGCCAGGGCACGGCCTTCGATCACCGAGGCGTGGTTCACGGTGATGGACGCCAGGGCGAGGATGTTGCCCTTGAAGAAGGAGCTGACGTCGATCGTGGCGGAGCTGCCCACCTGCCAGAACACATTGCAGGGCTGCGCCCCGTTGACCAGGCTGACGACGCTCGACGGGGCCGTGATCAGGGTGGAGGCGATCTGGAAGATGAAGACGGCGCTGGGATCGCCCAGGGCGTCGAGTGTGACGGTCCCGGTGAGGTTGAGCGAGGACGTGGCCTTGTAGACGCCGGGCGTCAGCGTCAGTCCGCCGATGTCGCCGGGCGAGGTGAGGCTGGCTGTGGGGGCCCGGCCCGCGGCGTCGTTATAGGCGATGACCAGGTCGGACTGGGCCTGTGCGGCCTGGGCGTCGTTGACGTGCTGGACGCCGTTCACGATGCCGGGCGGAAAGCCCGTCACGCTGGTGCCCGGGCTGAGGCCCAGGTCCCCGTTGATCACGCTGGGACCCGTGTTGGTGACGGTCGTGGCGCCCAGGACCGCGTAGCTGGTGTCGGTCCCCAGCGTCACCGGTGCCGTGGCGGCGTGCGCCGGGCTCGCAACCAGACCGGCGGTCGCCAGCAACGTGAGTCCGGAGAGTAGGACGAGCGCCTCCGTGAGGCGGGAGCGTCTGCGCCCGCTGTCGGGTGGGGGGGCGGAATGGCATCGACTGCCATGGGTCAGGGCCCTTCTTGTCGTCGTTGAGCTCCGTCACTCGGAAAGAGGAATTTCGGAGCACCGATGGTGAGTTCTGGTCGGCCCACAAGCCCTCGTACGTGCGCCGGGGCGCCACGGGCGTCACCCCGGGAGGGCCGCGGAGCGACAGTTCGCCAGGGGTGGTGATGCACCGTCACCAACTCAGTACACCGTGCAACAACAACATAAGAAGGAAAGAATAATAAAGATGCAAAAGGGTGAAGCGATGGCGCCGTCGGGGCATCTTCCCCCCTGTCCCGGCGTGTCGTTTGTCTGCGTACTGAATGCCGCGTACAGATCCTCGGCTGCACCTCCGGTCGGCTCCTCCGGATCCGGCTGCGCTCACGGAGTCCGACGTCGTTCTCCTTGGGGCCGGTGGACCCGAACGCCGTCGCAACCCTCCCCGGGGTGCCTTCCACGCCTTAGCAGTACCGTTTTTCCACTTGGCTGCGTCCAGGGTGGTGAAATGACGTATCGCTCGGGGGAAGGAGTCGTTGGCCCGCATATGAACGACCCAATGAATCGGCAGGGCGGGCTGCTCGCCGCGGCCGAGGGCGACGCCGGCACCGTGGCCGAACGCTGCCGTCTCGCCGGCGGCCTGCTCCGAGTCACGCTCGGGGAGCTGCGTGAGGAACTCGGATACCGCAGACTCGGCAAGTACGTGCTGGACGAAGTGGCCGAGAGCCTCGCGGCGGAGGGGCTCGGCTGGTTCCCGGCCTGGCGGCTGTCGCCGAGGGAGAACGGTGAACCGCGCAAGGAGCACGAGGTGTGGGTGTTCCTCCGGGACGGCGGTCTGCGGTGCCAGGTCATCGACGCCATCCAGGCCCCCGACGGGTTCGACGTCCCCACCGTGCTGAACGGTCTGCTCGCCGACCGCCCCCGGGACCTCTCCCCGGAGCGCAAGCTCGGCCTCATCCGCGAGATCCTCGGGCTCTGAGCCGCCGCGGCCCGGAGGGGACGCAGGGGGTGAGCCCGAGGGGTCGGCTGCCCTCGGCAACCGCGGGGCCGCGGTGACCGGTCCGGCCGGTCAGCCGAGGGGCTGGGGGCCCGTCAGGCCGGTCGGCCGAGGGGCTGGCGGCCCGTCAGGCCGGCGACGCGGTCGGCGGTGAGGATGCCGAGGAGGTAGCCGTCGTCGTCGATGACCGGCCAGATCGTGAGGGACTTGATCCGCATGGCGAGCGCGGCGAGGCCGAGGGCCATGCCGGGCCAGGCGAACGGGCCCTGCTGGTGCGCGGTGTCGCGCAGCGCGGTCCGTTCGGCGTACCAGGAACGGGTCAGGAAGGGGTCGAGGCCTATCCGGGTCACCAGGCCCTCGCAGCGGCCGTTGTGGTCGCGGACGAGCAGGTAGGCGACGTGGGCGCCGCGGAAGATCTCGTTGGCCCGGTCGACGGTGATGTCGTCGGCGATCTGGTACTCGTAGGGCTCCATCGCGTCCGCCACCGTGAGGCCGTGGCTCGCGGGCTGTGTGTAGTGGGTGGTCATGATGTCGACCCAACCCGCCTCCGGGCCGGCCTGCGGCCGTCCGGCGCTGTGCTGCACCCAGAACGAAGCCGGAACGGGGACCGGGATGCGGGATGCCCTGGATGTGGCCAAGGCTACTCCGGTCGGGCCCGGGCCGTCGGGGCGCGGAGTAGCCTTGGGAGGCAGCCGAGGACACGTCGTACACCGGTAGTCGCACTGGTGTCGCCCGAGGTCATGAGCGGTCCTCTCGGAGGGCCGGACGGGCGGCTCCTGATGATGATGCCGATCCCCCTTCCCATCTCCTCCTCCCCCGGGCCGTGGACGGTCCCGGGCGTGCCCCTGCTCCCCCGCCTGGTGCTGGAGCCGACGTTCGCCCGCGACGGTGTGTTCGACGGCGCGTGGTGGCCGCGGACCAATGACATCCGGGCCGAGCTGCCGGACCTGCTCACCGCGCTCGGTGTCCATCTGGGCCGGATCGTCCGGGTGGGTCTCGACAGCGGCGGCTGGGGCGACGTCCCCGACTCGGTCACCGTCAACGGCCTGGTGGTGCGGATCGGCTGGTTCGCCGCCGGCGGCGAGACGATCAGCCTCACCCGGGGCTTCCAGGACCACTTCCTCCTCCTCGTGGTGCCGCCCGGCACGGACCCGCGCACGGCGGCCGCCGCGATGCGGGCCGCGGCCGCGGTGGGGAACCACACGCCGGCGGGCGAGCTGCTCCTCGCGGCGGGCGGGCCCGGCGCGGCGCTCCCGGGCTGACGTCGCGGGGCTGACGTCCGCTGCCGGAGGACCCCGGAACGAACACCCGGCGCCTCGCGAACCACGGGGCGGGCCCGCGACCGAAACGGGGAGTCGTGGGCCCGCCCCCCGCATGGAGCCGACGCCTCGAACGCCGTGACGGACGCGCCGGTACGCGTCCATCTCGTGTTTCCCGTCCGTCCTTGCGCGGATACCCGTGTCGGCGCCGTCGAGCGGGTTGGCGCCGCCCACCGTGCGGGCACGGATGCGTGCCGTGCCGTCGAGCGTGAGGTCAACGCCTGAGAGCGTCCTTTGTCCCGAACATGTCGCTGACGAATATTCAGATAGTCGTGGCCGGTGAGGAGGGGGCGTCCGGAGTCTTTCCGTTTCGGGCTCCGACGGCTGCCGAGCGCAGGGCGTCCGTGATTGCTCGGGGCGGTGAGAGGTCCTGTCGCATCTCCGCGGAGTTCGAGTAACGGGGCAGCCTGGTTCACCTGCCGTCGGCGGACCGGGGGCCGTACGTGCCGGACCGGACCAGGTGGGAGCGGTGATCTCGTGCCTCGCACTCCACCGGACACGTGGAGTGCGAGGGCCGAGGGTCGCCACCTTCGTGGTGCGGCGGCATTGTCGACTTACCGTCCGTATCAACTGACTGGATATCACATGGTTGGCCTACTGAATGGCGGTCCGTTATTCTCCGGCGCAGTGCGATGGGGGGATTCCACGCGCCGCCGCGTATGACCGCGGCCATTTCGAACGTTTGAGGATGAATTGAGACTTCGGCACGCAATTCTGGCGGCCACGCTGATCGCGTCACCGCTCGCGTTGTCCCTGCCTGCCCACGCCTCCGGCCCGGACAAGGACCACTCCGTCCAGTTCGACGGCTTCGCCTCGGTGGAGCCCGGCGGCGGCTGGTCCGAGGGCACGGTGACGGTCAAGAACGACGCGGACGCGGCGTACAGCGGCCAGCACCTCGTGCTCTACATCGGCAGCCAGATGCTCGGCGTCGACCAGGTCGTCGCCGAGTACGGTGACGGCACCGACGGCGGCTGGCAGCCGGTGCAGCTGATCGACCAGGACCTCGGCGCGGTGCCCGCGGGCCACCAGGGCGTCGCGGCCGACCTGACCGGTGCCGGGATCGACGTCGCCCCGCACGCCGAGCGCACCTTCAGGCTGCGGTTCAAGCTGGTGCAGTCCGCGTTCGAGGGTCCGTCGTACCAGGATGTCGACCTCCAGGCCTTCATGGCGCCGACGTTCGGTGCGGACGGCCAGGCGAAGGACTGGACGGCCCAGGCGGGGAAGGGCATCACCACGACGGGCCTCACCACGGCCGTCAAGGGTCTGCCCACGGCCGTCCCGGCGGACGGCAAGGCGCACCCGTTCCAGGTCTCGATCAAGACCGCCAACGGCTTCGACTGGCACCTCACCAAGGCGTCCTTCTTCCTCTGGGCGGGCCAGGGGCACGGCTCGATGTACGGGCCGGCCGACTGCGACGCCGAGCTGGACGTCCAGGACCCGAAGGACGGCAGCTGGCACAAGGTCGGCCTGGGAGCGGTCGGTACTCAGGAACGCGATGTCGACCTGACCAAGTGGGCCACCGGCCCGGTGGACGACCGGGTGCTCAACGCCCGGCTCACGCTGGGCAAGAACTTCAAGACCGACACGGACGCCGAGCTCGGCTTCGGCTATTTCCCGGGCGCCGGTCCGGTGCACTTCTGGACCGAGCAGCCGATCTCCGCCACGCCGGTCGCTGGCGCCCCCGAGTGCATCGACCCCGCCTCCACGCCCATCAAGCCCGCGCTCGCGCTGACGCCGTCCGGCCCCGCCGGACTGGAGGTGGTGGCCTCCGCCGCCGGCAGCGTCAGCCCGTGGCCGGTGGCGCAGTACCGGTTCGACTTCGGTGACGGCCAGACCGCCGGCGGGGACGCGGCCGGCAACTCCGGCTGGCACTTCTACACCGAGCCCGGGACGTACACCGTCACCGCGACGGTCACGGACGACCACGGCCGCTCGGCCTCGACCAAACAGTCGATCACGGTGACCAACCCGGTCGCCGGCCGCTGGACGTCCGGCCAGCGGGGCGCCACGCCGGCGTTCTTCCGCAACGGCTCGTGGGCCCTGCTGAACGCCAACGTGGACGACGCGCCGACCACCCAGGTGTCCTTCGGCCAGGCCGGTGACCTGCCGATCGCCGGGGACTGGGACGGCCTGGGCCACGACCAGCTGGGGATCTACCGGCCGTCCTCGAACACCTTCGCGCTGCGGCACGGCGACGGCAGCGTGACGGCGGTGCCGGTCGGCGCGCCCGGCGACATCCCGGTGCCGGGGCTGTGGGACGGCAACGGCCACGCCCAGCTGGCGATCTACCGGCCGAGCACCTCGACCTTCGCGGTGCGGCACGACGACGGCAGCTACACCACCGCCGTCCTCGGCAACCGGGGCGACGTCCCGGTCGTCGGTGACTGGGACGGGGTCGGGCACGCCCAGCTGGGCATCTACCGCCCCGCCCGCTACGCCGGGCCGACCGGTGTCTACGCCCTGCGCCACGACGACGGCAGCATCTCCACGGCCAACTACGGCATCACGGGCGACCAGCCGATCGTCGGCGACTGGCTGGGCGTCGGCCGCACCACGTTCGGCGACTACCGCCCGTTCTCGGGCCGGTTCTTCCTCAACCGCGGCTACGTGGGGCAGTCGGACCTGATCATCACCTTCAAGCTCCCGTAAGGCTCGGGACAGCCGGGCGGGCCCGCGCAAAGCGGGCCCGCCCGGACTTCGGTCGAGGGCACGCCGGACCCCTGTACCGGCGTGCCCTCGACCTGTTCGGGGAGCCCCGGCGCTCAGGCGGCGTCCTCGGGGTACCAGCGCAGCTCGACGGTGTTGCCGTCCGGGTCCTGCACGTAGACGGAGGTCGCGCTGCCGCGCGCGCCGTACCGGGGCACCGGGCCTTCGAGGACGGTGAACACGCCGGAGTCGATGACCTCCTGCCAGTCCAGCGGGTCGACGGTCAGGCAGAGGTGGTCGACGTTGGACCCGCCGCGCTCGCGGCCGGTCAGGTCGATGACGGTCTCCGCGGTGACCCGCACGGACGGGAACGACACCCGGCCGGCCCGCCACTCGTCGACCCGGACCGGGGCCAGGCCGAGCAGGCCCACGTAGAAGTCCAGTGAGCGCTCGACGTCGCGGACGTTGAGGACGAGGTGGTCGAAGGCCTTGACGCGGACGGCGCTCATCGGGTGTCTCCGGGAGGTGCGGCGGTGGGTCGGGGTGATGTGTTCCATGGTCCGGCCGCCCGGGCGGGGGCATCAACGCACGTTTGATCCATGATGGTTGAGCAGAGCTAAACGACAGGAGCCCGTGATGTGGGAGCGCCATGAGATCGAGGCGGTTCTGACGCTCGCGGAGGAGCTCCACTTCGGCCGCACCGCCGAGCGGCTGGGCGTCACCACCGGGCGGATCAGCCAGGTGATCGGGAAGCTGGAGCGGCGCATCGGCGCCCGGCTGTTCGAGCGGACCAGTCGCACCGTGCGGCTCACCGCGATCGGGCAACGGCTGGTCGAGGACCTGGCGCCGCTGGTCGCGGGGATCGAGGCGTCCGTGCGCCGGGCGGTCGACGCCGGGCGCGGCGTGACCGGGGAGCTCCGGGTCGCCTTCCTCGGCGAGTGGACGGCGACGGTGCTGCTCAAGGCCGTGGCCCTGTTCTCCGGGCGCCACCCCGGCTGCCGGGTCGAGGTCCGCGAGGTGCAGCTGTTCAACTCCCGGGCGAGCCTGCTGGACGGCTCCGTCGACCTGCTGATCGCCGCCTTCCCGTTCGACGGGATGGCCCGCGGGCCGGCCCTGATCTCGGAGCGGCGGGTCCTGGCGGTGGCTGCCGGGCACCCGCTGGCCGGGGCGGAGTCGGTCTCGCTGGAGGTCCTCGCCGACCACCCGGTGGTGCAGTACCCGGCGGTCACCTCGGTGGAGTTCAAGCGCGACCGGACCCCGGACTCCACCCCGGCCGGGCTGCCGGTGCCCAAGGGGCCGGTCGGCAACACCTTCTCCGAGATGCTCTCGCTGGTCGCGCTGGGCCGGGGCGTCCTCCCGGTGGGGGAGCACTCCCGGCAGTACTACCCCCGTCCGGACGTCGCCTATGTGCCGATCCACGACGCGCCGCCGATCGAGCGCGGGCTGGTCTGGATGGAGAGCAACACCACCGAACGGGTCCGCGCGTTCGTCCGCGCCGCGACGGAGGCGGCCGCGCAGGCCCGCACAGGGTCGGGCACCCCGGCCTGACGTGCGGTCGGGGTGCCTGCGGGGAGGTCGCGGCCGGCGCGCCCGGGCCCCGGGGTCAGACCTCGTCGGGGCCGGTGAAGCCCGGCCCGGTGTACCCGGGACCGGTGAAGTCCGGGGTGCTGAAGGAGGCGGTGCGCGGCTCCCGCCCCTGCGGGTCGGTGAGCCCCTCGGCGCCCGGGCTGGTGAAGCCCGGCCCGCTGTAGCCCGGTCCGCTGTAGCCGGGGCTGGTGAAGTCCGGCCCGCCGGCGTCGGGGCGGGCGGGGTCGGGGCCGTGGGGGCCGGCCGGCTCCGGTATGCCCGGCGGCGCCGTCGTGGGGTCGGCGCGCAGGGTGGTGTGCAGGTAGGGCAGCAGCGCCCGCTCGCGCAACGCGCGCTGCCAGTCGCGCCGGGCGTCGGCGATCTCGGCCGCGAGCTCAGGGTCGGTACCGGGCGGGGTCGGCGTGCTGGAGCCGTCCCGCAGGGCGGTGAGGATCAGCCCGACGATGCCCACGACCATCGCGACCACGCCGGCCGCCAGGGCCAGCCAGCCGGCCGTCAGCAGCGAACGGGCCAGCCTCAGCCCGGGGTCGGCGGCCCGCAGGGTGTAGCCGATCAGCAGCAGGACCAGCGCGGCGGCCCAGGCCAGGATCGGGGTGAGTACGGTGAGCACCGGGAACAGCCCGGCGCCGCCGTTGGCGGAGCGCAACTGGGCGATCAGGCCGGGCGCGGCGGGCTCACCGCCCCGGGCGGCCGGCGGCGTGTCGCGCAGGCTCGCGCGGAGCCGGACGTAGTGCGTGTACTCGGTGGCCGCCGCGGCCGCGACGCCGTCGGCGGCGCGCAGGGCCTTGATGCGCAGCTGGTCGGCGGTGAGGGCGCCGGGCGTGCGCAGGGCGGTGAGGACGGTGCCGTCACGCAGTGCTTCGTCGAGGAGGCGCTCGTAGTCCGGGCGGTCCTCGGCGTGCAGATGCGGGGCGTTGTTCATGGGGACCCCGTTCATGCCAACCCCGTCCGCTCCGTCGCGGTGGGCGGAGGCGGGTACGGAGACCGGCCGTCACACGGGCGGCCGGGTGTGGTGTGCCCTCGATGGTAGGGGTGCTCGCGGCCGTGCAGACAGTAAGTTTCCGGAATTTCGCGCCCCGGGCCGCGCGTGCGCTACGGCCCGGGCGCCGGGAACGGGTGTTCGCCCTGGGTTCGGTGGTGCGGGCGGACGCTCAGATCGGCAGCCGCGCGACCAGCAGCCGACCCTCCATCGTGACGCCGCCGTCCATGGCGACGGCGAGGTCGTCGGCGTAGACGTACGGGCCGGGGATGTGCGGCGGGGCGCCGTCGTCGGTGTGGACCGCGCCGGTGAGGTACGGGATGGGGCTGTGGCCGTGCACGATCCGCGCGCCGCCGTAGGTGTCCAGCAGCTCGTGGGCGGCGGTCGGGCCGGCGTCGCCGCGGAAGGCGAACCGCTTGGTGAACCGGCGGAAGCAGTCCCACCACTCGTCCACGCCCTCGTCGGCGAGCAGGTCGTGGACGGCGTCGTTGACCGCGGCGATGGAGTCGCCGTACTCCAGGTACGCGGTGGTGTCGGAGTGCACCAGCAGGTGACCCTCCTCCAGCGCGATGGCGGGCAGCCGGGAGAGCCAGCTGATGTGGTGGGTCTCCAGGCGGTCCAGGTCGTGCTGCTGGCCGCCGTTGAGCCGCCAGGCGGCGAGGAAGGAGGCGGTGCCGGCGGTGGACTGTACGGGCTCGTCGCCGTACCGGGCGGCGCCCAGGAAGAGCAGTTCGTGATTGCCCATCAGGGCCCGGCAGTAGCCGCCGGCGGCGGCGGCCTCGGCGGCGAGCTGCATGACCAGGTCGATGACGCCGATGCCGTCGGGGCCGCGGTCGGTGAAGTCGCCGAGGAACCAGATCCGGGAGCGGCCGGCGGACCAGTGGCCGTCGGTGTCGATCAGGCCCTGGTGGCGCAGCGCGGCGAGCAGTTCGTCGAGGTAGCCGTGCACGTCGCCGACCACGTAGAGCGGGCCGGGCGGCTCGTTGGGGGCGGGCGCCGGGTACGGGTGGTACGGCAGGCCGGGCTCCGGGAGCGGGGGGCCGAGCTCGATGGTCGGCGGGTCGTCGCTCTGGTGCGCGGGCGAGGGCCGGTCGGTCAGGGTCGGCTCGTACCCGCCGTGCTCGGTCTGCGCGGCCTGCGGGTGCCCGGTGTCCTGGGGGTGCCCGGCCTGCGGGTGTCCGGGGTCGTGCGGGTGGCCGGTGTTCTGCGGGTGCCCGACGGCCGGCCAGTGCTGTTCGAGGTACCGGGCGCCACCGTAGCCGCTGTACGTCTCCGACTCGTACGCCGCCTCGGCGTACCCGGCGGGCTCCGGTTCGTAGTAGGTGCCGAAGGGCAGCACGTCGAGGTCCGGCTGGTGGCGGGGGCCTGAGTCGGGGTGTTCAGGCCCGGGGAAGCGGTCCTCGGGTGTCATTCGCCCATCATAGGAAGACCACTCTCCCGGCGTCGTCACCTGGTGGGTATCCAATCCTCCGGAGCGTCAGCCGGGCGGTCCGTCAGGTCCGTTTTGTCCCGGCTAGGTATGGTCTAGACCGCCAGTGGAGCCCGCAGCGGGCCGGTGTCCCGGGCCCGCCGTCCCCGCCCGCCGGCGCCCGGGCCGGCACCGGCGCGGGCTCACCGGCGCGGCGCCGGCCCGTCGCACCGGTGGCACGGTCCGGCGGCCCTACACCTCGCCCGGCGGGCGCGGCGGGCTGACGGTGGTGCGCGGGCTCCGCCGTTGGGAGGACGCGCGGACGATCAGCTCGGTGGGCATCAGGGTGCCGGGTGGCGGCCCCGTCCCGGCGGTGCGGAAGCGGGGCGGGAAGAGCCGGGCGATGTCGACGCCCGTCCCGGAGTCCACCCCCTCGATGGCGTCGATCAGCAGGTTGACCACCGTTGTCCCGATCCGCCGGGGCTTGAGCGAGAGGGTGGTGATCGGCGGCTCGGTGGTCGCGTACACGTCGCTCTCGCTGCAGCAGACCAGCAGCAGGTCGTCCGGCACCCGCAGGCCGTACCGCCGGGCGGCGGCGAGCAGGTCGGTGCCGTTCGGGTCGAAGAGGCCGTAGACGGCGTCGGGCCGGTCGGGGCGGGCCAGCAGCCGGTCGGCGGCGACCGCCCCGGCGGCCGGGTCGTGCGCCGGGTAGGTCTCGTACACCGGCTCCTGGCCGACCTTGGCGCACCAGCCGAGGTAGGCCTCGGTGGAGAGCCGGGTGTAGGTGTCGGTGCTGGTTCCGGTGAGCAGGCCGATCCGGCGGGCGCCGGCTTCGGAGAGGTGGTCGAGGATGCCGAGCACGGCGGCCTCGTGGTCGTTGTCGACCCAGGCGGTGACCGGGCAGTTGCCCGGTTTGCCGTCGCTGACCACCGGGACGCCGGACCGGTACAGCTCGCTGACCAGGGGGTCCTGGTCGGGCGGGTCGATCACCACGGTGCCGTCCAGGGCGATGTTGCCCCAGACGTCGTGCCGGGAGGAGGCGGGGAGCACCACCAGGGCGTAGCCGCGGCCGAGGGCGGCGCTGGTGGCGGCGCGGGCCATCTCGGCGAAGTAGGCGAACTCGGTGAAGGTGAACGGCTCTTCGCCGTAGGTGGTGACGGTCAGTCCGATCAGGCCGGAGCGTCCGGTGCGCAGGGTGCGGGCGGCGGCCGAGGGGCGGTAGCCGAGGCGCTCGGCGACCTCGCGCACCCGGCTTCTGGTCTCGTCGGGCAGGCGGCCCTTACCGTTGAGCGCGTCGGAGACGGTGGTGATCGACACTCCTGCGGCTGCTGCCACATCCCGGATGCCGGCCCGCTCCAGACGCCGCGAGGTGGTGGGTCGCCGACCGCTCTGGTTGGCTGCTGCTGTCATGGCGGACCGATCGTATGGCTCCTGACAAGGGTCTGTGACCGGCGCATCGGGGGCCCTTGGAGATACGTTTCTCCAAGAGTGAGCCTGTGTGCGCCCCTTCGATACCCGCACGAAACCAGCCGTCTTACCTCTGACATGTGCCAAAGGAACCCTGCAGAATGGCTGATCTGCGCCAGTAACCCGACCGGGCATCTCACTCCTACGGGTGAGTCGCGATCGGTATCGTTCAGGGCACCCGACCGGGGTGGTTCCGGTGCGTCGCGAGGTCCCTGGCTCGGCGGCGATCCCGTCCGACGCGGGAGCGGACGCACCAGCGGGCCCGACGCAGTGGGCCCGACGGAGAGAGAAGGAGAAGGACCGTGAGCGGAACGGCAGCGCAGGGGCCTCGGCTGAGGTCGAGCCTGGACGGTATCCCCACCTACAAGCCCGGCAAGCCGGCCGGCGCCGACGCCTACAAGCTGTCCTCCAACGAGAACCCGTACGAGCCGCTGCCCGGCGTGCTCGAAGCGGCGGTCGCGGCGGCCGGCTCCCTCAACCGGTACCCGGACATGGCGGTCACCGAGCTGACCGCCGAGCTGGCCCGGCGCTTCGACGTCCCCACCGAGCACATCGCCACCGGCACCGGCTCGGTCGGCGTCGCGCAGTCGCTGATCCTCGCCACCGCCGGCCCCGGCGACGAGGTGATCTTCGCCTGGCGCTCGTTCGAGGCCTACCCGATCATCACCCAGGTCGCCGGCGCGACGCCGGTCCCGGTGCCGCTCACCGCGGGCGGGGACCACGACCTGGACGCGATGCTGGCCGCGATCACCGGGAACACCCGGCTGATCTTCGTCTGCAACCCCAACAACCCCACCGGCAACGTGATCCACCGCGCCGAGCTGGAGCGCTTCCTGGACGCGGTGCCGGCCGACGTCCTGGTGGTCGTCGACGAGGCGTACATCGAGTTCATCCGCGACGCCGAGGTCCCCAACGGCATCGACCTCTACCGCGACCGTCCGAACGTCTGCGTGCTGCGCACCTTCTCCAAGGCGTACGGCCTGGCGGGCCTGCGGGTCGGCTTCGCTATCGCGCACGAGCCGGTGGCGAACGCGCTGCGCAAGACGGCGGTGCCGTTCGGCGTCACCCAGGTCGCCCAGAACGCGGCCGTCGCCTCGCTGCGGGCCGAGGAGGCCCTGATGGTCCGGGTCGACGCGCTGGTCGAGGAGCGCACCCGGGTGGTCGCCGGGCTGCGGGCCCAGGGCTGGGAGATCCCGGACTCGCAGGCCAACTTCGTCTGGCTGGCCCTCGGCGAGCGCTCCCAGGACTTCGCGGCGGCCTGTGCCGCGGCCGGCGTGATCGTCCGCCCGTTCCCGGAGGGCGTCCGGATCTCGATCGGCGAGGTCGAGGGCAACTCGATCTTCCTCTCGGTGGCCGAGGCCTTCCGCAAGGAGCTGTGACCGGCCGGAGCACCGCGGAGTGGGGAGCCGGCCCGGCCGGCTCCCCACTCCGTTGTTCGCGGCCTCACCGGCGCCGCAGGAAGACCACCGAGGTCAGCGCGGCGAGCAGCACCAGGGCGGTGTTGACGGCGATCGCCCAGCCGACGCCGGTGAGTACGGTGCCGCCCGCGGCGGCCCCGGTGGCGACCGCGCTCATCACCGGGGTGCCCAGGGTGATGCCGACCTGCTGGGTCATGGTGGCCACACCGGTGGCCAGCCCCTGCTCCTCGTCCGGCAGGCCCGAGGTCGCCGTCACCATGAAGCCGACGATCGCCAGCATGTTGCCCACCCCGCCGACGAAGGTGGCCACCAGCAGCAGGCCGAGCCAGGACCGGTCGGCGCCGAGCAGCAGCAGCGACGCGGTCGCGGCGGCCTGCGTCAGGAACCCGGCGAGCAGGGCACCCCGGGTGCCGAGCCGGCCGATCAGCCGCGGCGCCACCACCCCGCCGAGCACCGTGCCCGCGCCGAGCACCCCGAAGGCCAGGCCGGTGGCCAGCGCGGAGAAGCCCAGCACCCGCTGGAGGTAGAGGGTCAGCAGGAAGACCAGCGAGGTCTCGGTGGCGAAGGCCAGCAGCCCGGCCGCGTTCCCCCAGACCACCGTGCGCCGCCGCAGCACCCGGACCGGCACCAGCGGGGAGGCGGCGCCGCGCTCGACGAACCAGAACGCCACCAGCAGTGCCGCGCCCAGCCCCAGCGCCCCGAGCGCCGACGGCTCGCCCCAGCCGTGCTCACCGGCCGCCGTCAGGCCGTAGACCAGGGCGAGCAGGCCGCCGGTGACGGTGACCGCCCCCGGCAGGTCCATCCGCACCTTCCCGGCGGGCCTGCTCTCGGCGATCAGCCGGGGCGCGACCAGCAGCACGGCCAGCGCGACCGGCACGTTGACGAAGAACGCCCAGCGCCAGCTCAGCAGGTCGGTGAGCAGCCCGCCGAGCACCGCGCCCGAGGTGAAGCCGGCCGACATCAGCGCGCCGTTCAGGCCCAGCGCCCGCTCGCGCAGCGGGCCCTCGGGGAAGGCCGTGGTCAGCAGCGCCAGACCGGCCGGGGTCACCGCGGCGGTGGCCAGGCCCTGGGCGACCCGGGCGGCCAGCAGCAGCTCCGGGGAGGTGGCCAGCCCGCCGACCAACGAGGAGACGGCGAGCACGGCCAGGCCGAGCAGGAACACCCGCCGGCGCCCGACGAGGTCGGCGACCCGTCCGAACAACAGGGTGAAGCCGGCCGCGGACAGGGCGAAGGCGGTGGCGATCCACTGCAGGCTGCCGAGTCCGAAGCCGAGGCCCCGGCCGATCACCGGCAGGGCGACGTTCAGGATCGAGAAGTCGACGGCCAGCATGAACTGGGCGGCCAGCAGCACGACCAGGACGAGCCGTTGCCGGCCGGTCATGCCGGTGGTGGTCCGGGGGACGGGTGGTGCTTCGGACAGGGTGGCGGTCATCGCTGCGCTGCCTCTCGACTCGACGGGGTCTCCGGGTACGGCAGCAGCCTGCGCGGCCGCGCCGGGGGTACCCAGACCCCCGCCGAGGGTGGCACTGACAGGGACAGGCTCCGGGGCGGCCGGCGGTGTTCACTGGTCGGCATGGAGAATCCCGCAGAGCTGAGCGAGTTCCTGCGCACCCGTCGCGCCCGGCTGCGGCCCCAGGACGTCGGCCTCACCGCGTACGGCACCCGGCGTCGGGTGCCCGGCCTGCGCCGCGAGGAACTGGCGCAGCTGGCGGGCGTCAGCATCACCTACTACACGAGGCTGGAGCAGGGGCAGAGCCGCAACGTCTCCGACGAGGTGCTGGACGCCATCGCCCGCGCGCTTCGGCTGGACGGCGACGAGCACGCCCACCTGCGCAACCTGGCCCGCCCGGACCGTGCGGGCCTCGCGGGCCGGCCGGCCCGCCCGGCGAAGGGACGGGCGGCGGAGGGCTTCGAACGGACCCGCCCGGCCGTCCGGCAGCTGATCGGGGCGATGGCGGACGTCCCCGCGGTGGCGGTCGGACGGCGCAACGAGGTCCTGGCCTGGAACCCGCTCGGCCACGCCCTGCTGGCCGGACACCTCGACCCGGCCGCGCCCGACCGGCCGGCGGACCGCCCGAACCTGAGCCGGCTGCTCTTCCTCGACCCGCGCACCCGGGAGCTCTACCCGCACTGGGAGACCGAGGCGCGGGCCCAGGTGGCCTTCCTGCGGCTGACCGCCGGACGGCACCAGGAGGACAGGCAGTTGGCCGAACTGATCGGCGAGCTGTCGATGAAGAGCGCGGAGTTCGCGGCGCTCTGGTCGGGCCACCCGGTGCACGACTGCCTGTTCGGCAGCAAGGAGTTCCGGCACCCGGTGGTCGGTGGGCTGACGCTGGACTTCGAGGCGCTGCCGCTGCCGGAGGCGTCCGGCCACCGGATGCTGCTCTTCAGCGCGGCGCCCGGTTCGTCGTCGGAGGCGGGCCTGCGGCTGCTGGCGGTCGGCGCGGCGGCTTCGGGGTGGGCCCTGGGGTGGACGTCGGGGCGGACGTCGGCGGACCGGGAGCCCGTCGAGGACTGAGCCGGTCGTCGCCCGGGAACGACGAGGGGCCCCACCTTCGCACCGCCGTGCGGGGGTAGGGCCCCTGTTGTGCTCCGTGGGCCGGTCAGCGCTGGGGACGCAGCCGGCGCACGGCGATCAGGACGCCCGCGCCGAGCGCGACGAAGGCGGCGGAGGCGGCGGCGAGGAAGCCATTGGGGGTGCCGGCGCCGGTCTGGGCGAGCTCGGGGGTGCCGGCCGGGGCGGTGGTGGCGGGGGCGGTCGGCGTGGCCTTGGGGGTGGCGGGGGTCTGGGCAGCGGTCGGGGTCTTGTCCTCGACGGGCGCGACGGGGGCGGCCGACTTCGGGGCGGCGGGCTTGGTGGCGGGCTTGGCCGTGGTCGTGGGCTTCGCGGCCGGCTTCGCGGTGGTCGTCGGCTTGGCCGGGGCGGCGGTGCGGAGCACCTTGTAGGTGTGGGTACCACCCTGCGCGACGGGGTAGCCGTCGGCCTTGCCGCCGAGGTAGACCTCGAAGCCCTTCAGATCGGCGGCGGCGTTCGCCGAGACGGAGATGCGGAAGCCGAAGTGGGTGACGTGGTCGTCGGTCAGCTGCTTGGTCTTGAGCGAGCTGGTGTCGGCGATGATCGCGGGGTCGCAGCTGTGGCGAAGGGTGAGCTTCTTCCAGCCGTGGTCCGTGGCGGCCTCCACGGTGAAGTCCTCCAGCCGGGTGGAGCCTTCCGGGTTGAAGATCGCGATGCCGGGGGCGACGTTCTCGTAGGGGGCGCCGGTGAAGTTGGCGACCTCAAGGCCGATCTCGGCCTTGGCACCGCCGGCGGTGATGCTCTGGCCGTCGGGGGTCATGAAGAACCCGGCGGTGAGGTTGCCCTGGTGGGCGGAGGCGGGGGTGACCGGCTTGGCCTCGGCGGCGGCCTTCCCCGAGCCGCAGGCCCAGGAGGCCTCGGCGGTCATCAGCTGGACGGAGCCGGCGAGGACGACGACGGCGGCGAGGGTGGCGAGCCGGCGGCGGCCGGAGGGGGCGGTGATGTTCTTCGTGAAAGAGGGCATAACGGACTTGCGCATGACGTGCTTCCCCAGGGTCATGGTGCTGACGGTGTGTGAAGACGACCGGCCCCGCTGTCAGCGGTAGCGCCCCCCGGCCTTGCCGGTCTCGCTCTCCGTGCCTTCATCCCTATAGACGCGCATCCCGGTCGGTGGTTGCGGGTGGGTTCGAGGTTTCTTCGAAATCTTTCGAGCGGCCCGGTGAGGGGTGCCGGGGGCCGGGTGAGGGGTGCCGGCCGGCGCCCGTCACCGCGGTCGAAGACCGGCGAGTCCCTCGCCGGGTGGGCGAGGGACTCGGGGTGCCGGCGGTTCGGTCGGGTACGCGGTGCGGGGCGAGGACGCGGTGCCGGGCGGGTGCGGGTGCTCCCGTGCTCAGCGCTTGACGATCCGGTCCAGGACGGCGGCGAGGCGCTCCTTGACCGCCGCCCCGTGCGGGAGGGCCTCCGGCGCGGCATCGCTGTTCGGTGCCCGCACTCCCCGGTCCGCGAGGACGTAGAGCAGGCGCAGGGTGCGCAGGCAGTTGCTGAGGTGGGCGGGCACCGGGGTGCTGAGGCGGTCGGCCCCGAAGCGGTCGGCGATCGGGTCCAGCCAGCCGGTCGCGTCGGACTCGCTCAGGTCGGTCCGGGTCAGCACCCGGGCGATTGCCCGCGCCAGTCGGTCGTCCTCCAGCTGGTCGAGCACATGGTCGGTGGGCGCCGTCAGCCGGGCGGCGGCGAGGCGCAGCATCCGCGCGGGATCCACCTCGGGGTCGCGGCCGAACCGGTCCAACAGGTCCGCGCCGTGCGCGACGGCGTGCAACCAGCCGAGCTTCTCGTCATGGCCGCGCAGGTCCTGCTCCGCCGGGTACCACCGCTCGAACGCGTCCACCCAGCTCGGGCTGAGATCCCCCTTCTCCACCAGCATGTCGAGCACGAGGGGGGCGAAGGTGCGGGCCTGGATCTCCGGATCCTGGAAGCGGGCGGCCATCTCGTCCCCCAGCGCCAGTCGCCGGGGCTCGTCGATCACCCCGCGCTCGATCCAGGTCGCGAGGACGGCGTAGGGCGCGCCGTCCCGGACGTCCGGATCGGGGTCCGCCAGGGCGGCGGAGAGTTCGCGGACCAGCTCCTCCAGGGGGCGGTCGGCGGGTACGGCACAGTCGTCGGCTTCGATCCTGCTCCAGTCGGTCACGGCAGGCAGGATAGGCGCGAACCGGCGTGTCGCACCTGGAATTTCCGGGTGGCGGCGAGGCCCTGCCCGGGGTGGGCGGGGGCCTCTGCGGTGTCCGCTCAGGTGGGTATGCGGTGGCGGCCGGGGTTGGTGGGTCGTTCCCGGATCTCGGGGCCGTAGTGGCCGGCCTGGCGGGCGATCCAGGCGTATTCGGTGGTGCCGTCGGGGAGTTGGCGCAGTTCCCAGCGGCCGTGGCGGGTGATGGGCTTCGGCGCCTGGGTGTGGGGGTCGTCGTTGACCTTGAGGGCGGTGATGACGCCGAGGGCGACGGTGGTGAGGGCGAGCGCGAGGAGGGTGAGGAGGGCGGCGCCGATCAGGAAGTTGGCGGTGCCGGTTCTCATCGGTGGATGTCCAGGACGCGGTGGCCGAGGTGGGCGGCGAGGCCGTTCAGGAGTTCGTGGGCCTGGTCGCGGGTGAGGGGGAGGGCGAGCTGTTCGCCGGGGCCGGTGTGGAGGTCGAGGTCGACGGCCAGGCGGAGCTGGACGGCGGCGTCGGGGGCGTGCTCGACGCTGAGGTAGGCGACGGTGGTGCGTTCGGTGTGGATGGCGTCGGCGACGAGGGGGATCAGGACTCCCACGGTTCGTTCCTCTCGGTGTCGCGGAGCAGGTGGAGGAGGTTGAGGAGGGTGGCGGTGGGGGCGTTGCCGAAGTCGACGAGGATCCGGCCGTCGACGGTGCTGTGGTGGGTGGTGGCGGAGCCCCACTGGATGCCGAACCTGGCGCCCCGGGTGTGGAGTTCGCGCAGGAGGGTGGTGATCTGGGTGGGGTGTAGTCGCGCATGCGGGGGTCGTCGGGCGCGATCGGGGTGCGGTTCATGGTCACGCGGCGGCGTCCAGCTCGAACCAGACCCGCTTGCCGTTCTTGCGGGGGTCGGCGCCGAAGCGGTGGGTGAGGCAGCGGACCAGGTGCAGGCCCCGGCCGGACAGCTCGTAGGGGTCGGTGGAGGTGCGGGGTTCGGGCAGGACGGGGCTGTCGTCCGCGACCGAGACGCGCAGGGTGCGGTTCGGGAGGAGGACGACCACCACGGTCGGCGCGGGGGTGGCGCCGTGGCGCCAGGCGTTGACGTACAGCTCGCACAGGGCGAGTTCGGCGTCGGCGATCAGGTCGTCCGGCCACGCGGCGAGAGCGAGGGCGTCCCGCAGCTCCTCACGGGCGGCGGACCAGTCGGGCGGCAACGGGGAGGGGTCTTCGGGCAGCGTGAAGGCACACATGAGGGACCTCCGAGAAGAGGAGTGTGGTGGGGTTTCACCGGTGGAGTCGTCGCCGTGAGCCAAGCCAGAACGGGACCGGGATGCCACGCATGGCTGCTCTGCGGTGTGAGGGCAGCAGGCGCCTACTGCCCTGGAAACAGGCGTTACTGACGATCCATCGGATCGATCTGAGAACGACGCTACAGAAAGAGTTCCCTATGAGGAACTCATTCGGCCGGACATCACTCGTAGGTGGCACGAGGGGGCGATTGGTGGACCGAATCGGCTGGCAGACGGCAGACTTGGCCTACTTCACGTAAGGAACGAACGAATGCCGCCACGCCGCAACCCATCCCTGAGGCAACGCCGGCTCGGCGCCGAGCTTCGGAAGATTCGTGAGGCTGCGGCGCTCCGAGGTCCGCAGCTCGCGAGGATCCTCGACATTGACGTGAGTCAGATCAGTCAGATGGAGTCCGGCAGGATCGGCGTGAGCCGTCAGCGACTGCGTGCGATCGCCAACGCATGCAAGTGCCTCAATGACCCGCTGATCGACGCACTTGGCAACATGACGCAGGATCGAACGAAGGGATGGTGGGAGGAGTATCGCGGTCTACTCCCCAGCACCTTTCTCGAATCAGCTGAGCACGAGGACTTCGCTGCCGGGACGCTCAAGGTATGGATGTCAGTATTCATTCCGGGGCTCTTGCAGACCGGCGACTATGCAAAAGGGATGTTCAGTCGGACGATCCCCCGCCTCACGATCCACGAGATCGATCTTCGTGCAGCCTTCCGCACGCAGCGCAGAACTGTCCTTCTCCGGAGTCCTCAGAAGAAGCTGGAGGCGTACATCCACGAGTCCAGTCTTCTCACACGATTTGGTGGCACCGATGTGTTGCGGGATCAGCTCCTGCGCATGATCGATGACTCGCTCCAGGACAACATAAGCATCCGCGTGGTCCCCTTCGACGTGCATACCCACCCAGGCCCGATCGAGAGCATCATCTATAGCTTCGGTGAGGTTCCCGAGCTAGATACGGTCGAAATGGAGTCCTCGCGGGGACCTATCTTCTTTGATGCTCCGAGTGAGCTTGAATCCTATCGAACCATCTTCGACCGCATCGAAAGGGCGGCGCTCAGTGAAGAAGAGTCGCGAAATATGATCCAAGATATAGCTCGAAACCTGAAAGACTGAGATGTTCCAGAGTAAATGGCAGAAGTCGTCCTTCAGCGGCTCCAGTGACAACTGCGTCGAGGTCCGGACCGTCGGCGACCTGGTCGAACTCCGCGAGTCCGACGACGGCGACGTCATCGTCCGCACCACTCCGACCAAGTTCGCCGCGTTCCTCCAGGGCGTCAAGGCCGGCGAGTTCGACTCGTGATCTGACACACACGACACCTCATTACCTGGAGAGCCATGATGCTCAACACCGAGTGGCAGAAGTCGTCCTTCAGCGGATCCGGTGGCGACTGTGTCGAGGTGCGTACCGTCGGCGGCCTGGTCGAACTCCGCGAGTCCGACGACGGCGACGTCATCGTCCGTACCACCCCGACCAAGTTCGCCGCGTTCCTCCAGGGCGTCAAGGCCGGCGAGTTCGACCACCTCACCACCTGACCCGACACCGGCCCCTCGCTCACCCGAGCGAGGGGCCGATCCCGTCCGACTCCGACCCCACCTGTGCTCTCAGTGAGGTCTAGCCACCGGTCGTGCCGTCGATCAGCTCGCGCAGGATGTCCAGGTGGCCGTTGTGGCGGGCCGTTTCCTCGGTGAGGTGAAGGAGGATCCAGCGCAGGTCGACGTGGAGACCGTCGCGGACGGCGCGCTCGGCCCGGTCGTCCAGGCCGTTGCCGGCGACCAGTTCTCGGTAGCGGGCGCTCTGTTCGGCGTACTCGTCGAGCAACTGCGTGAGCGGGAAGTCGACGGCGATCCGCATCTCGCGGTCCGGGTCCTCCTCGGTCCAGGGGCCCCGGTCCTCCTCGCCGAGGAAGACCACCTGGAACCAGTAGTACTCGACCCAGCGGAGGTGGTTGATCACTCCGCTCATGGTCATCAGCGGCGAGCGCGGCAGGAGCGCCTTGCGAGCGTTCTCCGCGGAGACGCCGGCGCACTTGGCGCGGGCGGTGTCACGTGCGTAGTCGAGGAACGTGGTGAGCTGCGTGCGCTCGTCCCACGCGGGCGGCGTGTCGTCGATTCTGGTCATCGCGCGAAGCGTCCCCGATCACCGCGACCGATGTCGAGACAATTATCGACGGGCCGGACCCGCTCCACCTGACTCCACTTCCGGCGGGCCCCAGCACGCTCCGCCGGGGCGGGCCCAAGGCCGCGGAGGACATGTTGCAGCGCGCCTCGGACCTCTCGTGCATGGTCGAACAGCGCGACACCGGAGTGGGAAGTCGGCGGGTCCGACTTCTCAGTCCGACCGCAGCACTGCCCTTATGCCCGGCCCGCCGGCTGCCCCGGTGGTCCTCGCCCAACCGGGCGAGGACCACCATCGTTGGTTCATCCCGTTCAGATCGGCAGGTCCCACCCCGGGCCGTCCTCGCTTCCGATCCACACCCGTTGTCCTGCGCCCGAGACGGTGATTCCGAATCCCCGCTGGTGCCGAGCGCTTGTTGGATTGGAGTGGGAAGTCGGACCCGCCGACTTCCCACTCCGTCCACTCGGCTCAACCCGGTCCTTGCAGCCGCCATCGTGAGCGGAGTCGAGCGTCACCCGTGGTCGTTCAGGTAGTCGAAGAAGGGCACCGAATGCTCGATCGCGAGCCTCTTCAGCCCCTGGCACTCGACCGCCCGCTCGTTGACCAACTCGCGGTTGATCTGCGTGCCGTCCGGGCGGAAGTTGAGGTGGACGACCGACGTCTCGTCGAACATCCACCAGTCCTGGTCAGGGATCTCGTAGTGGTCTTCGGTGGCATCCAGGATCCGGATGTCCTCACCGGCCGCGATGTTGCCCGGGATCCCCCAGGCGAACTGGTATCTCTGATAGTCGGTCAGCGGCCTGCGTACGACGCGGACGCGCCCGATCGTCCTGCCGGACGACACGAACCCTTTCACCCGCTGATGCCAAGCCGCATTGTGGCTCTCCGGCTTCGGCTCCCCGCGCAGGAAGCGTGCCAGGTTCTCGGCCTCGCGAGGCATGGTGTAGGCGGGTTGGGCCTCAAGCCGGAACGCGTCGCGACGGTACCCGTCGAAGTGCAGGCGCCACTGGTCACCATCCAAGAACACGGACAGCCTCCTCCAGAACGTGCCGAGGGATCTCCACCGCAGACTCGCCCTTCGGCACCGTGAGCCCCGCGAAGTGGTCGCCTTGGACCACGAACGTATCGCGATCGGTGGCGTAGACGTTCGGGCAGTCGTCGTCGTCACAGTCGGGGCCGTTGAACGTACCGGTCAGCCGCATCAGGCTCGGGCTGTGGGTCATGGTGATCCTCCCCTTGCGCACCAGCCCGAACAGGCCGTCAGGTAGTGACGCTAGCCTCGGCCTTTCACGGCAGGCACTGTCCGACGGGTGATCAGAAAAGAGAAAAGTGCTCCTGACCTGCAACGATGGGACTTGTCTAGGGTC